>NZ_CADFEC010000015.1:0-135724 GCF_902833195.1 Burkholderia sp. BCC1638 | reverse complement strand
GCGAGAAATAAGGTGCATCCTCGGGGCAAACTTCTCCGAATGGGCGGCGCTTCGCTTCGGTATCCGGCCATTCCCCGCCCACATCGCCGACCACCTCGCGCGATCGCCTATTAATCAGTGTTTCCCTAGAGCATTACGCACTATCAAGGCGTAAACATCATCGGATAGCCCTCGTAGTCCTTCGGCATGACCTTCTCCAGATAGGTTGCCGCGCTTTTAAGCGACTCGCCTAGCCATTTGAAACCGGCAGTAACAATCTCAGTCGCATGGACCTTCTTGTCCAGATAATCCAGACCGTACCCCACCGCACACGCAACGACGATGGTACCAACCACGATCCCCCATACGGGCAAGCCAGCTGTGCCGAAGAATCCAACAATCAAACCAATGACAAGCGACGTGACGGCCGCATTCAGTCCGGCCTTGGTGACATCAATAAGAATCTTCCCAAGCAAATCGGAGACATGCTTGCGGCGCTTGCCTTCATGATCGATCTGCTCGTAGTCACGCAGCCACTCGGCCGTATCCAATGCAATCGTAAAGACGAACGCGATTCTCCCGGCATTTTTGAACGCCCCCTTGACGGCCTCCTTCGCCGCGGCCGCGCGGGACGCGGCGTTGCCGGCGCCGCCTGCGATCGTCAACACCTTTTCGTGCTGCACACCATATCGCGCCGCAGACATTAGCTGACGCAATTTCTGGTTGCCCGAAAACACGACGTACCACTTCTCCCCAGCATTCTTATGAACGACCTTTACTAATCGAAATTTTTGCGACCAAAGCTCGCTTGCCCATTTCTTGTTGTCGTTAAGGAACGCAGCGACTCCGGCAAGTTGGGCCGTCAGCCAGTTGCGCGTCGCAATCTTGTTTGGATCAATCGCGGTTTCCTCCGCGCCTCCTGACGACAGCGCATCTAGGATTTCGTGGGGCACCGCGGCAAGATTGACTTCGGTTACGTGTGCATACTGCGTCGACTTAACGTCGGCATCGGGACTCAAATTGATAGGTAGGGGAAATGCTCCCGCCTGTCCGATAGACAATGGGTCTGGTTCAAACGTCTGTAGCGGCCGAAGCACGGCCCCTTCCGGACTTGAACCGATCGGCATGCCAAGCCGGCCCACCTGCGTTGCTGCAAACGGGGGCTGACTAGTCGACGTGTTGAGATTCATTGCGATGATGATCGGTTCCGGTTTGGCCTTCGGATCGGAGCTACCGTCAACCAGGCCAAACTGAAGCATTGAATATCGCTGAAACACCTTCCCGTCGCGCTTCAACACCAATTCGCCCTTGAAATCGCGTCCGATCCAGATGTGGTAGCGCTGGCCGTCCGCGAAACGCCCCTGCTTCACACGCTTCTTTTGCGCGACGTCATACATCCAGTCTTCCGGCGCCTCGACGGTGTAAGTCGCGCCTTTGCTTATATGAAAATCAAAAATGACATCCCGATGCTTGCGCAGCAGCACCGTGATATCCGACTCGGCCCAGCAACTCACCGGCTCCCCCGGCAGATCAATACAAACGTTATGTTGAACAAGCGCCTTGCCGCCCATTTTCACTCTCCCGTCCGCTTGACCTGACTGGCCACGAACTCGTCAAAATCGATGTTCTTCAATTCCGCCTTGCCTTCCGCGTCGAGCGCGACGCTATGCTCGGTCCCGTCTTCCGTCGTGAACTTGATCGGCTCCCCGTGCGGCACGTTGCCGTCGGCATCCACATAGCGGATCCGCATGTCTGCCTTCTTGCCTTCCGCCTTGAACGTCTTGTGCATGCTCGTCGGTCCGCTGAACGCATGCTGTCCGCCCTTCACGTCGATCTTGCCCGGCGCATGAATCTCGATGTTGCCGCCCTTGATCCGGACATACGCGCCACCGGAAGTCAGCAGAATCTCCTCCTTCGCGACGCCTTCGATCGTTGAGGTCGCCGACAGCACCTTGATCGTCTTCTGCGCGACCATCTCGACGTTGTCGTTCTGCGCCTGTATCTCGACGGCACCTTTCCCGGCGAACAGCTTCATCCCCGCGTTCTGCGCGAACAGGCTCAGCTTTTCCTTGACGCTCGCCACCAGCGATTTCCCGCTGGTGATGAACGTACTTTGACCACTGACGATATTGGTCTGCCGGTCGCTTGCCAGATGCACCGACTGCTGCGACGCCACCCCGATCCCCGCCGGGCTCGCGAACAGCATCACCGGCTCCTTGAACGCATTCGCATTCCCCGTCCCGCCGCCGCCGGTCCTGCCGCCGCCCGTCGTCGCACCCGCCACGCTGTTCTGCGTTGCATCGGTGAACTGCTTCAGCGCATCGTGACCGGCGCCGAGACTCTCCGCCTGATGCATCTCGCTGACCTGCGACATCGACTCGACCAGCCCCTGCGCATTGGCCAGCTGCTGCTTCGCTTCGCTCACGTCGAGCGGCTGGCTGTTCGCCTGCTTCGGATGCGTCGTCACGTACAAACCCTGCCCGGCGCGCATCGCACCGTACGCATCCGTGCGCAGGTCGAAGCCGGAACCGAGATACGCACCGCGCGTATTGCCGTTCTGCTCGATCAGATAGCCGAGGTGAAGCAGCGAATTCGCGCTGCTGCTGAACAGGCGAGCGCGGTTCTGCCCGGTCGCGTCGTCGAGCACCATCTCGTTGTGGCCCGACCCCGCATACTCCTTCGACCGGAAGCCCGACAGGATCCCGTCGCTATGCCACTGCGGCTTGACGGCGCCGTTGTACACGCGATGCATGACGATCGGCCGGTCGCAGTCGCCGCCGATGTAGCCGATCAGCACTTCCTCGCCGACCCGCGGAATATGCACGCCGCCGTAGCCGCCGCCGGTATCCGACTGCACGACGCGCATCCAGCACGATGCCGTCTCGCGGCCTTCGCTTTGCCGGTCCCAGACGAACATGACCTTGATCCGGTTCAGCTCGTCGGTGTACACCTCTTCGCCCTTCGGCCCGACGACGACGGCCGTCTCGAGCTGCATCGCGGGCTTGCGGTGCTCGAACGGGCTGCGATACGGCACGCTCGCGCGCTGCGCCTCGACCTCGACGAGATAGAACCCGGCGGAACCGTCGTCATGCCCGACCTGAAACGCAGCCGCCTCACCATGACCGACCTTCGCCTGCGCCAACTGGTCCTGCAGGCTATGCGGGAAGTTCGCTTCGTGGTCCGAGATCGGCAGATTGTTCTCGATGTAACGCGTGACGCCGATGGCCGCGAATTCGCGATCGCTCGCCGAATCGCGATCGTGCTCGGGATGACCGGTCAGCGTGAAGCGCCGGCCGGCATCGATCGCGCGCACGCCGCCCACGCCGAAGAAGCGCTTCGCGCGCGACTCCCACTCCTCGAGGCGAATCTTCGACAGATGTTCGCCGCGGTCCTGGCTCAGATACGTGTACGCGCCGGTGTATTCGTAGATTTCCGCCTGGCCCGGCAGGTCGCCCTGGCCGGCCTTCGTAGGCAGCGACGTGCCGTTCGGATTGCCCGCCGACGACGGCGATTTGTAGTCGAACGTGCGCGTCGTGTGCAGCGTGCTTTGCAACGTCCGCGACGCGGCCCATTGCGTGAAACCGGCCGTTTCGGTGCCCGTGCCCGAGCGGTCGAACGTGACGGCATTCGGCGACAGCGCATCGACTGCATGCACGTCGTCGGTGATGACGAGCGTGTGCGACTTCCCGTCTTCGCCGTGCCGCCAGAAACCGAACAGCCCTTCGTCCTCCATCAGCCGATGCACGAAGTTCCAGTCCGTTTCGCTCTGCCGGCAGTATGACCGCGACGGCAACGGCTTCGACAACGCGAACTGGTATCGGCCCCTGGCCTGCGGATGCATGTCGAACACGTCGGCGAGAATCGCGTCGACGGGCTTGTCCTGCCAGTACCGCATGTCGCTGCGGAACTTGAGGAAATGCATCCACGACGCGAAGCGCAGCTGATAGCTCGACAGGCTGCCGTCGGCGCCGAGCCGCCGCGCCGTGTGCACATAGCCGTTGATCGGCAGATACGACTTGTCCGCCTGCTGGATCCACAGCGTGATCGGTTGCGCGATCAGCGTCTTGAGCTCGACGTCGCTCGCCGTGGACACCAGATCGAGCGTCACGCTGAAATCGCGACCCAGCTCGGAACGGGTCACGGCGCGGCGCGGCACGAGCGCATTGTTCGGCAGCGACGGGATGTCCGTCTTCAGCAAGCGGTCCTGCTGAATCAGGCCGCCGCGGATCGCCTGTGCCAGTTCGGTCACGTTCATGCGTCTTCCTGTTCTTGTTGCCGCGAGCCAGCCGGGCCCGCGCTCTCAGGTCAAGGTTCCGTCGTTCAGGACTGCTCGTCGGGCCTTACCCCGAGCAGTTCGCGGATGTGCGACAGCGACCCGTCGTCCTTCACGACACTCTCCAGCCACTTGTGCAGCGGCATGTCGGCCCATTCGGCGGCCTTGTCCGCGAGATACGCGACCGGGCTGTGCGGCTCGGTCTGGCGGAAGTAACGCGCGACGGCACGCAGCTGGTCGACGGCCTGCGCACGGTTCTGGATGCCGGCGATCATCTGCGTCACCGGCGGACGCGGAGCGGTCTGCGACTGCACGTGGGTCTCCTCGCTGTGGAACGTGTCGCCGAAGCTCGGCTCGATACGCTCGGGCTGCGCCTGCGGCGCCGACGGCGCATGCGGCGCGCTCCCCGTATAACCCTGCTCGCGTGCGAAGCGCTCGACGAGCCGATACACGGTCTCGAACGCGTCGCGCGCCTGCCGGAAGCTCGGCGCCGAATCGCCGGCGCGTTCGACGAGCCGCTCCTCGAACGCATCGAGCGCGAATTCGAACGCCTTCAGGTTCGCGAGCAGCGTCGTGTAGAACGCGATCGACGTCACGCGCCGCGACGCATCGACCTGCTCGACCGACGGTTTGCCGCGCGCGATGTCGTCGGCGTGTTCGGGGTCGCGCTTCACGGCCTGCGCCACGTGCAGCGCGACTTCCCAGTCGAGCGTGGTGAACGCGTTCGACGCGCCGTCCGTCACCGGAATGCCGCGCAGCAGCTCGGCCGTGCGGCCGGACAGCCACGCGACGTTGCCGAGCCGGTATTCGACGTCGTCGCCTTCGGGCAGCGGATGCACGGTGTCCCAGTAGTCTCGGCACAGGCCTTCCAGCAGCGCATAACCTTCGGTGAGGCCGGTGATGCCGTCCTCCAGCGCGAGCGCCTCGGTCAGCCACACGGCGAGCCGCAGGTCCTTGGTGCGCGTGCGCAGCAGCTCGCCCGCGTGATCGACGACGAAGCCCCAGTCGGCCTCCTTGATCTCGGTCACCCACTCGCCCTGGTCGAGCGTCGGATCGTCATAGCGCCGCGCGTCCTGGATCGCGTCGAATTCGTTCGAGAACAGCAGGTCGTCGCCGCTGGGCGACGCGTCGCTGATCGGCGTCAGCAGCTCGGGGAGATTGATCGGCATGGTTCAGTGAATCCGTTGATGCATGAGATGTCGCGCGCGCGGGCTCATTCGACCGTGTACGCGAATTCGCCGGCCTCGTCCGCGCGCACCGCGATGCGCGCGATGGCCGCGCCGTCGGCGATCCGGCCGAGCACGTGGCCCGCGATCTCCGGCAGCAGCGTGCCGTTCAGGATGTGGTCGACGTTGCGGGCGCCCGAATCGACCTCGGTGCAGCGCGCGAGCACCGCGTCGACGAGCGATTCGTCCCACTCGAACGCGGCCTTGTGGTTCGCTTCGATGCGGCGGCGGATCCGTTCGAGCTTCAGCGCGATGATCTCGGCCAGCACGTCGTCGGAAATCGGGTAGTACGGCACGACCTTCATCCGGCCGAGGAACGCCGGCTTGAACGTCTTGTACAGCTGCGGCCGCAGCGCCTCGGCGAGCGCGTCCGGATCGGGCAGCTCCTCGGCCGGCTTGTTCAGGCATGCCTGCATCACCGCCGCCGACCCGACGTTCGACGTCAGGATGATCAGCGTGTTGCGGAAGTCGATCTCGCGCCCTTCGGCATCGTCCATCGTGCCCTTGTCGAATACCTGGAAGAACATCTCGAGCACGTCCGGGTGCGCCTTCTCGACCTCGTCGAGCAGCACGACGGAATACGGATTGCGGCGCACGGCCTCGGTCAGCACGCCGCCCTCGCCGTAGCCGACGTAGCCCGGCGGCGAACCCTTCAGGCCCGACACGCTGTGCGCTTCCTGGTACTCGCTCATGTTGATCGTGACCATCTTGCGCTCGCCGCCGTACAGGATGTCGGCCAGCGCGAGCGCGGTCTCGGTCTTGCCGACGCCCGACGGGCCGACGAACATGAACACGCCGCGCGGCTTGTTCGGATCCTCGAGGTTCGCGGTCGCCGTGCGCACGCGCTGCGCGATCGCGTCGAGCGCATGGTCCTGACCGATCACGCGCGCGGTCAGCAGCGGCTGCAGGTTCAGCACGGTGTCGATCTCGTCCTTCACCATCCGGCCGAGCGGAATGCCCGTCCACGCGGCGACGATCTCGGCGACGACGTGGCCGTCGACCTGCAGCGGCACCATCGGCTCGCCGCCCTGCAGCGCATGCAGCGCCGCGACGCGTTCGGCCAGCTTCTCGCGCGTGGCCGGCACGTCGACCGGCTCGCCGTCTTCGGACGGGCCGCGCGCCTTGTCGAGCGTCTCGCGCAGCACGGTGATCTCGGCGACGATCGCACGCTCGGCTTCATAGCGCGCCTCGTCCTCGGTCAATTGCGCGAGCGCCGTGTCGCGTGCGCCGCGCAGCTCGCCGAGCCGCTCGTCGTGCGCCGCGCCGCCCGACGCCTCGCGCTCCAGCGACGCGATTTCCGCGTCGATGCGCTCGATGCGCTTCTTCGTGTCGTCGATCGCCGCCGGCGTCGCGCTGTGCGCGAGCGCGACCTTCGCGCACGCGGTGTCGAGCACGCTGATCGCCTTGTCCGGCAGCTGGCGGCCGCTGATGTAGCGATGCGACAGGCGCACGGCCTCGGTGATCGCGTCGTCGAGAATCCGCACGTTGAAGTGCTTCTCCATCAGCCCGGACATCCCGCGCAGCATCGCGGCCGCGAGCGGCTCGCTCGGCTCCTCGACCTTCACGACCTGGAAGCGCCGCGCGAGCGCCGCATCCTTCTCGAAGTACTTCTTGTATTCGCTCCACGTCGTCGCGGCGATCGTGCGCAGTTCGCCGCGCGCGAGCGCCGGCTTCAGCAGGTTCGCCGCGTCGTTCTGGCCGGCCTGGCCGCCCGCGCCGATGATCGTGTGCGCCTCGTCAATGAACAGGATGATCGGGTGCGCGCTCTTCTTCACCTCGTCGATCACGCTCTTCAGTCGGTTCTCGAACTCGCCCTTCACGCTCGCGCCGGCCTGCAGCAGGCCCATGTCGAGCACGTGCAGCGCGACGCCGCGCAACGGCGGCGGCACGTCGTCCGCCGCGATCCGCAGCGCGAGGCCCTCGACGACCGCCGTTTTGCCGACACCGGCCTCGCCGGTCATGATCGGGTTGTTCTGGCGGCGGCGCATCAGGATGTCGATCGCCTGGCGGATCTCGGCTTCGCGGCCGATCACCGGGTCGATCTTCCCGTCGCGCGCGCGCTGCGTGAGGTTGGTCGTGTACGTGTCGAGCGCGGGCGTCTTGGACGGGCCGGCCGCGGGCGCGGCGCCGTCGCCAACCGGCGCGACGTCGCCGTCTTCCGCATCCGCCTGGCGCGGCTCGGCCTCGCTCGACCCGGCCATGATCTCGTCGAACTTGTGCTTCAGGTCCGTCACGTTCATTTCCGCGAACTGCGACGACATGCGCTGCGCGAACTGCGCGAGATCGGGCGCGGTCAGCAGCGCGAGCAGCAGGTGCCCCGAGCGGATGCGGCCGAGCTGCGAATCGAGCGACGCGATCAGCCAGGCCTGCTCGAACAGCGCGATCAGGTGCACGGAGAACACCGGCGTGCGCGTGTTGCCCGTCTTCAGGCGCGTGAGTTCACGCTCGAGATCGGCACGCAGCGCATGCGGATCAACGCGGCTCGCGCGCAGCGCGAGCGGCAGGTCGCCCGTCGCTTCCTCGAGCAGCGCGAGGAACAGATGCTCCAGATCGACTTCGTAGTGGCCGCGCGCCAGGCACGCGCTCGCCGCGCGCTCGGTCGCGTGCCGGCACAGCGGATTCAGTTTCGTGATCAGGGTCTTCAGAGGCGTGCTCATGGCGTCGATCTCAGGTTCGATTGCGTGTTTGTTGTCGTTCGGAATCAGTGAATCACGTGCAGTTCGTAGCGGGCATCCGAGCGGTCGTCGACCGCGTCGCGCGTGCAGAGGAACGCGTCCCAGCCGAGCCGCGAGCCCGCGCCGAGCACGCTCGCGCCGACCTCGGTGCGCTTCAGCACGAGCTTCACCTCGTATTCGAGCGTGACGCCGGCGAGCAGCGTCAGCATCCGCTCGAGCGCGACGGCCTGCGCGCCGCCCGGCAGGAATGCCTCGTAGTCGCGCTTGGACAGCGGGCCGACGACGATCCGCGCGCGCATGTCGCGCTGCCACACGCGTTCGCCGACGAGCGCCGTCGCGCCGAGCACCGCGTTGACTTCGCCGAGCACGCTCAGCTGGTCGGGCGGCACGTCGTACCACTTGCCGACGAACTGGTCGATCTTCACGGGCACGCGGAAATAATCGGACAGCGTGCGCTGCAGGTAGGCGGCGGACATCGGCCGGTGCCGCGCGGCGAGCGCGTAGCCGGCAACGGCCTCGTCGAGCACGCCGCCCGCGCCGGCCGCGAGGCTGTCGCGCACCTCGTCGCTCGGCACGCCGGCGATCGCGAGCAGGAGCGGCAGGTAGCGCTCGTCGCGGTCGAGTTCGTAATGGAACGGCAGCCGGTACTTCTTCCACGCCGCGTAGAACAGCGCGGTCGCGCGGTTCGAGAACACGTCGAAGAAGGCGCGCGCCGCGTGGTCGCGCTTCAGATGCTCGCGCGCGACGATCTGCTCGGTGTAGTGCAGCGGCAGCGCGCCCTGCCCGCCCAGTAGCCCGAAGAATGCGGGCGTCAGCTCGACGTGACCGAGCTCGCCGGCCGCGAGCGCGGCGCCGCGTTGCTCGCCCGAATCGAGCAGCGTGCCGCCGTCGTCGAACGAACGGGCGCCTTCGATCTCGCTCGGCGGGAAGCCGAGCGACAGCGTGTTGCGGAATTCGATGCGCTGCGCGACGACGTCGCCCTGCCGCCACGCGCCGGGCGCATCGGACGCCTGCCGCGCGAACAGCCCCTCGAGCACGCGCACCGCCTGGAAGAACTCGAAGCGGTGCGGCTCGTCGAGCAGCGCGTCGACTACGCCAGGATCGATTCGCCGGTCCGGGGCTTGCATCGGATGATCTCCTCGCCGGTGCGCTTCGACACCACGACTAGTTGAACGAAACTGTTGAGGTGGACGTACAGCCCGAAGAAGCTGTCGAGCACGCGCACGAACGACGCGAGGCTCGCGCCGACGAAGTGCTCCTCGTCGATCGTCAGGCGGATCTCGATGCCGCGCACGAAGGTCGCGAACGGCTTGCCGGGCAGCCACTGCACGGCGCCGCGCTGCTCGACGCCGGCGAGGCCGTCGATCTGGCGCATCGACACGGCGGTGCGCCGCAGGTCGTACAACGTCAGCATTTCCTTGAGCGGCGCGAGCCCGTGCGCGACCAGCGACACGTGGTTCAGCGCGAGATGCGACACGAGCCGCCAGTGCGCGGCGCGACCGCGCTCGAAGCGCACGCTCTGCGTCGGGCGCCGCAACAGCGAGATGCCGCTCGTCTGCGCGCCGCCTTCCTGGAACAGGTCGCCGCCTTCGAGACCGAACGCGAGCATCGACGGCAGGTCGCGGTTCGTGCAGGTGAGGTCGAGGCTCAGCGTGTCGGTTTGCGGCGACGTCGGCTCGAAGTCGATGTCGACGATCGAGATCTCGGTTTCGTAGCCGGGGCTTTTCTGCGCGACCCAGTCGTTGCGGCGCGCGAACCAGTAATGACCGATCCGCGCCGACTCGCCGTGATGCAGCGAATAGAACGGCCGGAACTCGATCACCGATTCTTCATGCGCCTGCTGCCGGACGAGCTTCACCGAATCGATCGAATACACCTCGTACGCGAACGCGCGGCGCGCTTCGGCGATCACCGGGTACGACACCGCGCGGTGCGTGATGCGGATCGGCTCGCCGTGCTGGCGGAACAGGTTGACGATCGGCGTGCAGAACAGCCGGAAATGGCTGGCCGTGAGCAGCTCGAGCAGCCGCGCGACGTGCGAATCGCTGCGCACGTCCTGCAGCACCAGATGCAGCGTCGCGCGCTGGCAGCGGCCCGACGCGCGCGCGATCGCCGCAAGGTCGAAATCGACGAAATCGAACTTGTCGGGGAATGCGAAGTATTCGGTGAGCAGGCGATACGCGGGGTGCGACTTCGCCGGGTAGTCGATCAGCGCGTCGTCCTCGTCGAAGCCGGCGTGCGCGATCGGCAGCTTGCGCAGCGCGGTCCAGCGGCCGTTGCGCTCGGGCTCGACATACGCGCCGAGCACGTTCACGAACAGGCAATCGGTCAGCGCGGCGACGAACGACTGCTCGCCGTGCAGGTGCGCGCGCAGCGTCGGCAGCTTCAGCGCGCCGAGATCGAGCTGCGCGGCGAGCGACTCGAACGTGATCGAGATCACGCCCGTCGCGTTGGACGGCAGCACCGTCGCGCTCGGCGCGAGCGCGACCGGCGTGAAGCGCGCCTCCGAGATGCGGATCGGCGCGAGCGTCACGTCGTATGCGGTGCGGAACCGGCACTGCACGCCGCGGATCGGACGGCTCTTCAGCTCGGTGCCGCGGTCGATCACGACCGGTTCGGTCTGCTGGCCCGGCGAGGCCGGCGTGAACTGCGCGATCGAGCACGACGGGAACGGCCGCAGGTAGTGCGGATACAGCACTTCCAGCAGCGCTTCGGTGAATTCCGGGTAGTCGTCGTCGAGCTTCTTGTTGATGCGCGCGCCGAGCAGCGCGAACGACTCGATCATCCGCTCGACGTGCGGATCCTCGCAGTGCTCGCCGGACAACGCGAGCCGCGCGGCGATCTTCGGATAACGTTCGGCGAAATCTCGCGAATAGCGCCGCAAAAACGATAATTCGCGCTCGTAGTACGGCAGCAATTCTTCCATCGACGACCCCGAGAACCTCAATATTTCCTGCCGGACCCTGAACCATCACCGGGCGGTCCGGCCCGCTCGGCGGCTTGATTTACAGCATTCTGGCCGCGCGCGTGCGCGTGACCGAATACTGCAGCGTCGACGGCTGCAGCATCGCGTCGAAACTCACCGGCTCCTCGGCCGGATGCACGACGAGCAGCGCCTGGATCGCGAAGTACAGCGCGTTGGTCGACTGCTCGTTCAGCTCGAACGTCACCTGCACCTGCTGCAGCCGCGGCTCGTGGCGCGCGATGGCCTGCTGGATCGACTTGCAGATGAACGCGCGGTCGTAGTGACTCGCGAGGCTCAGCCCCGCGAAATCGTTCAGCCCGTAGGTCAGCACCGATTTCTGGCATTCCGGCAGCGCGGCCAGCTCGATTTCGGTGTGCGCGATACGGGTGTTGAGGATCGCCTCGACGTCGCGGGCGACCGTGTTCTTTAGCTCGTCCAGCGACAATTGCCGCATCGCGGCCGAGGCCGGCAGGTGCGGTTCGTCGTCGAACAGCTTGTCGAGAAAACTGGGTTCGAATCGTTTCATAAGGGCCTGTTTCCGCTAATAACGGGCTTGCGAACGTGCGTTGCCGGTCGTAGTGCAAGAAGTGAGGAGCGCCGTTTGGCCGTGCCAAACAAGCGACGAACGACGCCGCAATACGGCCGGCAACGCACGTTCCCCTGTTCTGAAAAAATTCGTTCGTGGGGCTGGCCCCCAGAAGGGCCGATCGCGGCGTCACGCTCCTCGCGAATACGTCGAGTATTCGCTTCGTCGCAATCCTTGCGCTCGGCCCTTCTGGGGGCCAGCGCAAGCCCGTTATTAGCGGAAACAGGCCCTTGTACACAGCGAAAACGGCAACGGGACGCCGAGCGCCCCGTTGCCGCAACCGACGTTAGACCGCGTAGGTCTTGTCGTTCTTCGTCAGGCTCCAGGCGCCTTGCGTGTTGCCGCCCTGGTTGCCGCCGATCTTCTGCTGGGTCTGCTTCCACTGCACGGCCGCGTACTTCAGCGAGAACGTCTCGAGCGGCAGACCTTCTTCGCGAACGCTCGGAGCGATGCTCGAGATGATCACGTACTTGAGCTTCACTTCCAGATACTGCACGCGCTTGCCTTCACCGTCCGCGCGCGAGAAATGGACCGTCACTTCATCGAACGTCGTGCCGCCCGATGCGTGCTGATACAGCAGCGGGCTCGACGAATCGATTTCCTTCGTGAAAATCATGTCGCCGTGCTCGCAGCGCGTCATCGTGTGACCGCCTGCGGTCGATGCCGTTGCCGAACGCGGCTGAACGATCGAGTGATCCCACGATTTCAGTTCGATCCAGCCCTGATGGTCTTTGTCCGCGGATTCGCCCTTCACCGCCGGACTACCAAACTGCAAGTGCATATGTAACATGGCCCTTCGACTCCCCAAAGAGGTGGTTTTAACGTCCTACCCAGGCGGCCCGCCCGGGCGATTTACTCGCTTATGAATTTGCCGGTTTGGGCAGATCAGCGACAAGTCGCAGAGAAATCGAGAGTTCGTCGAGCTGAAAGTGCGGGCGCAGGAACGCGACCGAACGATACGAGCCCGGCTTGCCCGGAATCTCCGACACTTGTATGGATGCCTCGCGCAGCGGGAATTGCGCCTTCTGTTCCTGCGACGCGTTGTCGTCGAGCAGGACGTACTGCGAAATCCACCGGTTGAGGAAAGTCTCCACGTTCTGCGCCGATGCGAAGCTGCCGATCTTGTCCCGCATCATCGCCTTCAGGTAGTGCGCGACGCGCGATACCGAGAAGATGTACTGAAGCTGGGCGGACAGGACGGCGTTCGCATTCGCGCTGTCGGTGCTGTATTTTTTCGGTTTCTGCACCGATTGCGCGGCGAAAAACGCAGCGTAATCCGAGTTCTTGCAATGCACGAGCGGGATGAAGCCGAGGTCGCTCAGCTCCTTCTCGCGGCGATCGGTGATCGCGATTTCGGTCGGGCACTTCAGCGCGACTTCACCGTCGTCGGTCTTGAACGTGTGGGTCGGCAGGTCCTCGACGAGGCCGCCGCCTTCGACGCCGCGGATCGCCGCGCACCAGCCGAAGTCGTCGAACGCGGCCGTCAGGCGTGCCGCGAAGGCCCACGCCGCGTTGCACCAGAGGTACTTGTCGTGCTCGGTGCCGTCGACGTCCTCGACGAAGTTGAAGTTCTCCGCGGTCTGGCCGTCCTTCGGATTGAACGGCAGGCGACCGAGGAAGCGCGGCAGCGTCAGGCCGACGTAGCGCGAATCTTCGGCGTCGCGGAACGACTTCCACTTCGCGTATTCGACCGTGTCGAACACCTTGCCGAGGTCGCGCGGCTTGCCGAGGTCGGAGAACGACTCAAGGCCGAGCAACTCCGGCGACGCCGACGCGATGAACGGCGCGTGCGCGGCCGCCGCGACGTGCGACATCTGCTCGATGAAGTACATGTCTTCCGGCTGGCGCGAGATCTCGTAATCGCCGATCAGCGCGCCGAACGGCGAGCCGCCGAACGTGCCGAACTCTTCTTCGTAGACCTTCTTGAACAGCGCGCTCTGGTCGAACTCGCTCGCGCCCTTGAAGTCGCGCACGAGGTCGCGCTTCGGTGCGTGCAGCGCCTTGATCTTGATCGTCTGGCCGGTGTTGCTTTCCTTGACCAGATAGTCCATCCCGCGCCACGTGCTTTCGAGGCGCTGGAATTCCGGCGCGTGCATCACCGCGGACAGCTGCGTGGAGATCAGGCGGTCGAGTTCCGCGACGCGCGCGTCGATCGTCGCCGACAGGTTGTCCGACACGATCACCGTGCCGTCGAGCACCTGGTGCACGAGTTCGCCGATCAGGTCCTTCGCACGGGCATGCTCGGAATCGGATTTCGCGACCTTGCTCTTCTCGACGATATCGTCGAGCAGCGAAGTCCCGGCGGCGTATTCCGCGCCGCTCGCTTGGGCCGCAGCCGTTTGCTGGTTCATCTCAACACTCCGTCGTCATTCGCCGTCTTTGTCGCCGCCGGTGCCCTTCGCGAGCTCCTGCAGCTGCTGCGTGTTCTTCAGCACCTCGGACAGCAGATCCTCGAGCTTGTCGTTGCCGGCGAGCTTGTTGCGCAGGTCGGCGAGCTTCGAGCGCGCCTCGAGCAGGCGGCGCAGCGGCTCGACCTGTTCGACGACTTCGTCCGGGCTGAAATCCGACAGCGAACGGAACTTCAGGTCGACTGCGAACTTGCCGCCTTCCGGGCTCAGGCGGTTTTCCACCTGGAACGCGGCGCGCGGCTCGATCGCCTTCATCACGTCGTCGAAGTTGTCACGGTCGATGTTGACGAACTTGCGGTCGCGCAGCTTCGGCTGCTCGACTTCCGACTGGCCCGCCAGATCGCCGACGACCCCGACGACGAACGGCAGTTCCTTCACCTCGATCGCGTCGCCCTTCTCGACCTCGTAGGTCAGCTGGACGCGCGGCGGCCGTATTTTCTGCAAGCTTTTCTGAATGCTTTCTTTCTTGGCCATCTCGACGGCTCCCAGGTTAGTTGTGGTTATCGCGTCTGTTGCGGTCAGTTGCGCAGCGCGCTGAACGGATCGGCGCCGCCCTTTTGCGGCGCGGCGGCAGGCGTCGGCGCGGTGGTTGCGGCTGCAGCCGCCTCGGTGGCCGGCGCCGCGCCGGCCTTCGGACGATGAATCACGCGACGCGCCGTACGCGCCTTCGTGGCGCGCTGCTCCGGCGGGAACAGCGCCGATTCGCCGAGCGTGTCGCGCAGTTGCTTCGCGAGCGCCTGCGCGTCCGACTTCGCATCGCCCGCGAGCGATGCATCCTGGCGCAGCTCGCCGAGCGACTGCGTCGCGATCCGCAGCCCCGCGACGGCGAGCACGCTCTTCGCCTGACGATCGGTCGCGTCGCGCTGCAGTGCCTCCTGCGCGGCGACGATCGCCTGGCCATAGTGGTTCTGGGCAAACTGGATCTGCGCGATGCGCGACCACGGTTCCTCGCGCGTCGGATCCGACTTCGCGAGCTGCTGGTACAGGCCGAGCGCCTTGTCCTGGTCACCCGACTTCGCAACGGCGTCCGCATCGGCCAGCGACTTGTTGAACACCTCGGCAGTCGGCGCCGGCGGCTGGCTCGCACAACCGGCGATCACGCCGCAAGCCAGCACTACCCCAGACAATTTTGCGAAGAGACGGTCTTTCATCGTTATATCCACCGGCGCGTGAGTATTAAAATCGTTGAGAATCTGGTTCTTTTGCTTTGCAAGAAGCGCGCGGGTATAGTACCGATCAATTTTTCATAATTCAATCGCTGCGTGCAGAGTAATTCCTTTTAAATCCGTGCGCTACCCCCTCGAAACGTCTCCGGCAACGGCCCGGCGACGGTTTTTCGAGCGACCGGAATGCGCAAGTTTTACTTGCTCGACAACGCTTCGCGCGGGTGACGGAAAAAATTTCCGGAAGCGCGATGCGCCGCACGTGTGCTTAATAGTTGAACGGCAGATAAGCCGGCATTCGCGATGAACGCGGAAATGCCCGGTAGTTTTGACAGGGGAGTTAAAGGCGGCACGCCGGAAACACGATGAGATCGTCCATGATTCGCTATGCGCTGCCGCTGATCGCCTGCGCGCTCCTGGCCGGATGCGCGGCCGCCCCGCTGCTCGGCTCCGCCGCGAGCGCCGTGATGCAGGCCGCCGGCATCGGCAAGCCCGAACTGCCGGATGCCCAGAAGCCGCCGCGCAACATCGGGCTCACGCTCGCCGCCGCGCCGAACCTCAACGCCGCGAACGATCGCAAGCCGCTCGCTTTAGTGGTGCGGCTCTACGCGCTGAAGGATCCGACTTCGTTCCAGCAGGCGCCGTTCGATGCATTCACCGATCCGGCCAAGGAAAAGGCCGCGCTGGGCACCGATCTGCTGAACGTGCGTGAAATCACGCTGATTCCGGGCCAGCGCTATACGGCAACCGAAAAAGTGTCGCGCGAAGCGCAGGCATTCGGCATCGTCGCACTGTTCCGCGATCCCGCCATCCAGCGCTGGAAACTGACGTTCGACCCGGCGAAGTCGGAGAAATCCGGCATAATCATCGGCCTGCATAATTGCGCGATGACGGTCGCCGACGGCTCGGTCATCGCACCGCAACAGGGCGCGCCTTCGCAACCGCTGAATTTGCTTTCGTCGGTCACCTGCGGTTAAGCATGACGCACGAATGTCAATTAACAAGAGTTAACAAATTGGCGATTTAATTCGGGCATGAACAAATCGATTACATCGCAACGCCACATTAACCGGATTTGACATGAGTTATTCGGCCAAGGTGCTTTGGGGGGAAGGGCTGTTCCTCCGGCCCCAACACTTTCAGCGGCAGGACGCCTATCACGAGGCGCGCCTGTTCGAATCCATCCAGGCGATCCAGCCGTACAACTGGGGCGTGCGCTCGGTGCGCATCGACCGCGATGCGCTCGGCAGCAACGTGCTGCGCGTGGCCGAGCTTGCGCTCGTGTTCCCGGACGGCGCGCTGTATGCCGCACCGCAGGCCGACGACCTGCCGCCGCCGATCGCACTGGACACGCTGCCCGACGGCATCAACGAATTCGTCTTCTACCTCGCGCTGCATCCGCTGCGCGAGAACGGCACCAACTACAGCGACGATCCGGCCGCCGGCTTCATGACGCGTTTCGTCAGCGAGCAGACGAGCGTCGCCGACAACTTCACCGACGCCGCCGAAGCCGACATCACGTTCCTCAAGACGCAGGTCAAGCTGATCGCGCACAGCGAGCCGCGCGACCAGCTGCTGTCGGTGCCGCTCGTGCGCGTGCGCCGCACCGCGACGTCCGGCTTCGAGATCGACGACAGCTTCGTGCCACCGTGCCTCGCGATCGAAGCTTCGCCGATCCTGCACCAGCGGCTGCGCCAGCTCGTCGACGCGCTGCAGGCGAAGGTGAACGCGCTGTACGGCTTTCACCGCGAGCCGTCGAAGAACATCATCGAATTCCGCTCGGGCGACATCGCGTCGTTCTGGCTGCTGCACACCGCAAACGCCGCATTCGCGACGCTCGCGCACCTGCACCAGCATGCGGCGCTGCATCCGGAGCGGTTGTTCCAGGAACTGCTGCGCCTCGCGGGCCAGTTGATGACGTTTTCGAAGGGCTACACGCTCGCCGACCTTCCCGTGTATCGCCATGACGATCCGGGCCCGAGCTTCGCGCGCCTCGACCTGATGCTGCGCGAGTTGCTCGATACCGTGATCTCGACGCGCTACTTCGCGATCACGCTCGACGAAGTGCGTCCGTCGTTCCATCTCGGCCGCCTCGATTCGGGCAAGATCGACGACAAGACCGAGTTCTACCTGGCCGTGTCCGCGGACATGCCGAGTGTCGAGCTCGTCGATGCGGTGCCGGCACGCTTCAAGGTCGGCGCGCCCGACGACGTCGACAAACTGGTGCTGTCGGCAATGCCCGGCGTGCGGCTGTCGTACATGCCGCAGGTACCGCCCGCGATTCCGGTGCGGCCCGGCGCGTGCTATTTCCAGCTTGATTCGCGCGGTGCGCTCTACGAGCGCATGCTGCAGGCCCAGTCCGCGATGATCTACGCGCCGACTGGCATCAATGACCTGAAATTCGAACTGATCGCGGTCACATCATGAGCTACGCGCCTTCCCTGTTCGGCGACAACGCGCCGGCCCCGCTGCATACCCCGGCGTCGACAGACGCCTCGTTCCAGGCCCGTTCGCTGCTCGACCTGCTGTACGACGGGTTCTTCATGCTGTTCCTGCTCAAGAACGGCCGCGAGCCGGACAGCGCGAGCGAGTTCAGCACGAAGATCCAGGAGTTTCTGTCGGATTTCGAGCGCGGCGCGAAGAAGCTCAACATTCCGGCCGAGGACGTGTATGGCGCGAAGTTCGCGTATTGCGCGGCCGTCGACGAGATGGTGCTGTCGTCGCAGTTCAAGATCCGGACCGACTGGGAACGCCGGCCGCTGCAGCTCGTGCTGTTCGGCGAGCAGCTCGCGGGGGAGAAGTTCTTTCAGTATCTCGAGGAATGTCGGGCGCAGGGCGCGGCGCGGTTGCAGTCGCTCGAGGTGTTTCATATGTGCCTGCTGCTCGGGTTTCAGGGCAAGTATCTGCTCGAGGGGCCGGAGAAGCTCGCTTACCTCACCGCGCGGCTGGGGGACGAGATCGCGCACATGAAGGGCAAGCGCGCCGCGTTCGCTCCGCATTGGCCGCTGCCGGACCAGATCGCGCATCGGTTGAAGCGCGAGGTGCCGGTCTGGGCGATCGGCGCCGTGTTTGCGCTGGTGGCCCTGCTCGGGTATCTCGGGCTCAATACTTATCTGAAGGACAAGACGCTGCAGGCGTTGGCGCCTTATTCGCAGGTGATCAAGGTGGGGCCGGAGTCGGCTAATTTGACGATTTCGTTGCCTTGAGGCGTGCTTCGTTCGGGTGTTGATGCTTCATGAAAAAAGGACCGCTCGGCGGTCCTTTTTTGCTGTGGCGCGTGGTGCGCGTGGTGCGCGTGGTGCGCGTCGTCAAAGCAGAATGAATTCTTCGTTGTCGACGTAGAACACGAACGCATCGAACAGTTGCGTCACGCTCGGTTCATCGACCTGGTCATGCGCGTTGATCACGATGTCCTCGATCGTCGCGCTGGACAGCGTTATGCGCCAGCCGGGTTGCGGCGCAGTGGCGGGAGGTGTGTCGGTCTCGGGGTCGTCGGCGTCGTTGGCGTCTTCGGTGAATACGCCGTCCGTATCGAGCGTCCACGGCATCGGCGGCAAGCAGAGCCAACCGGAGAAATCGCCCGGGTGTTCGAGAATGTGTTTCAACGACGCGGTGGTCGTGGTGAGAGTCGACATGGGTAGTGCGGTGGTAACTGGGCTGAAGTCAATGCGCTCGGGGCGAGATGCGGCAGTTGCACGAGTGCGCCTGCGCCGCGGCGTTCGTGCCGGCAAGGCGTGATTATGCCAATGTCTTATGCACGAGGTTGGCGGCGGCAGTGTGCCGGTCAGTTGGCGGACGCGGTACCCACATTCGAGATCGCGTCCAATTTCCCGCGTCGGACGGCTCTTCAGGGTTGGTAGCGAACTGTCTCGTAGATCTTCGCCATGCCCTGCTTCGCGGGATTTTCGTTGGCGGCCAGACCTGTCGAGAAAATGATGCAGGTCCAGCCGTCGCCGCAAGGCTTGCTCGCAATCAGGTCGAGCCGATGTGCATACACCCGGTCGTCCTTGAAAATCTTATGCGAGTAGCGCGATGCGAGCGCGGGATATTTGCCGTTCAGCATGATCGGCTCGTAATTCGCTTTCGTGTACTGAGCAGGCTTGTCGTCGACTTGCAGGTTGTAGAGATACGCTGCCGTTCCCTTTAGCGTCGGCGCGACCTTGGTGGGCACAACCTGAACCGTGACACCCAACGTCAGAACCTCGAATGCCGCCTTGTCGGCTTCGATATCGACCCCCTGCCCATTCGTATCCTCCAGCCGGCCACTCCACGTAACCGTCCAGTTCGAAGGAAGCTGGAAGCTGACGCCGTTCGCGGCATAAGGTTTGAGATGCACCAGATCAGGCGCGTCCGCGGCCCTTGAATCAGTGTTATCGGCAGACGCTGCCGTTACGGTCGCAAGCAAGATAAGCGCAAGAAGTGAACGCCGCATGGAGGATCCTTATTTTATTGAGTGTAGATGCTTCCTTCATCGCTATCCCGGTCGACCGGGCGTAGTTAGGAAGGCTGCAAAGTTATCTGCAATCGCTGACGCATGCCCTGTCTCGCGCGACCAAAGAACGACAACAGGTTCTCCAGCGTCGCCAAGGCATCAAACGTTCAAGAGACATCCATCCCCTACATTTCGATCCAGGACGGCTCATCCTCGTAACAGTAAAGAATCGAGTAGACACTTGAGAATTGATTACCGAAATTAAATTTTTTATTCAAGACCTCAACAGGAGTAAAAATCATACCAGCCTCCTCCATGTTCTTTATCAGTGGGTACACTGAATTGGTTGATGGCAGATCAATACTCGGTGAGTCTTGACTTCCGTCCGCCGACAACGACGATAAATAGTAGTACGGACCAACAAACGATACTCGCAATATGAAATCCGCACCATCACCCCTCACAAAATATCCGTAACTTACGTCGGTGTTGGGCTCGGTATCCTCATGGAAATCAAAATTCTTTTCAAGAAATTGAATCACACCAGGGTACTTTGTCGCAGCAAGATTCTCTTTAACGAACGAGTAGTTCGGGGATTCAAAACTCCCGTACGAATCAATAACGGAACGCGAAAATCTTTCCCAATCAAAATTCGAATCACGGGGTCTCTGGGCCTTTGGGATGTCCATGTATTTTTCCTCCATTGTCTTGGTGAACGCGCACTGAAGTTTGAGTGCCTCCGTTGGGGCCAAAACCAATGGGCGTCTTGAAATCGTGGTCCCGTACATTCGGGCGCCCAGGGACGGGGCTACCCTTGCTCCAAGCCTCATCTGTGTACTGCACTGCATCGTCCCAATCACAGAAGCACGAGGTGGGCTTACCTTGTTTAACTCGATTGTCATACTGGGGCTCACCCAGTACATGCCCCGCTTGCTTCTGCCGCGATATATGCGGTGGAACCGATGGTTTCTTTTGCAAACCAAGCGGATCGATCCACAGCGTCGGGTTCGGCGCGTATTGATAGACATTGACCCCGCCAGCCAACCCAATCGGATCTTTCGACACGAAGCGCCCACTACTCGGATCGTAGTACCGATGCCGGTTATAGTGCAGCCCCGTTTCATCATCAAATTGCTGCCCCTGGAACCGCAGTGAATTCCTCGGAGCGATCCCTACCGCTCTCGACGCCCGCGCGATCACCTCGCGAGCTTCACCCCACGCCTTGTACGACGCCTCCCACACCACATCGCCATCGTCATCCGTCAGTACCTGCGGAGTGCCGATCTGATCACAGTGGTAATAGAAGGCATGCACCTGCCCTGCCCGCTCCGGCACCCGTTGCAGCGGATCATCTTCCGGCACGTAGCGATCTGTATTGCTACGCGACGGTGTCTCGCAGCCACTGACCGGTGCACCGACGTATTGCACCATCGGCACGAACGATTCTGCTTCGTACAAGTAGTGCGTGCTGCCGTGCTCACCGCTCTCATACGCCAGCGTATCTCCGTCCCAACCGAACACCGTACGCTCGCCGTTCACCTCTTTCGCAATCCGGCGGCCCAACGCATCGTAGTAATACCGTGACTCACTGCTGCGCGCAGTCTCCTGCACGCTCGCAGCCATCATCCGATTAAACGCATTCCACTCGTAACGTTGCTCGCCCGCCGGCGATGTGCGATGAACGAGGTTGCCACGCGCGTCGTACTCGAAATGCCGCCCGGCATATTGCTTCAGCAAATTGCCCAATACCTTGGGCACTTCGGGAGGCAACGAACTTTCCGCCCGCACCGGGCTCGGCCTGCTCTCTTTGCGAGCCGTCTCAACGCGTGCCGGATCGATGATGTTGCTCGCCGGATCGAATGCGAACCGCTCCTTGCCGGCCGGTCCGATCGACTCGAGCAACCGACCAACCGGATCGTAGCGATAGTCCGTCAGCCCCTTGAGATTGTCTTCGATCTGCACGAGCTGGCCAGCCGCGTCGTAACGGTAGCGGCGCTCGGCCAGCGGTGCGGGTGCATTCGCACGCTGCACGGTCCGCTGCGCCAACCTCCCTGCCGAATCGTATGCCGTGCGTTGATCGATCTTGCTCGGCAACGTGCGCAACGTCTCACGATGCAGATCGTCACGCTCGATCTGAACGAGCTCCTTGCCGTCCAGCATCATCCCGTGGACGTGTCCCGAGCCGTATATGAGCCAATCGACCACGCGACCATCGGGCCGGATCGTTTTGATCCGGTTACCGATTTCGTCGTACTGGTGATGCCACACGAAACTCCGGCTCGCGCCGAACAGGTCGTAAGCATGATGCTCACGCACCAGATTGCCGACCGGATCGAAGAAGCGCTGCACGCGGCTGTATCGGTTGCTCGCTTCGATCAATCGTCCCAACGGGTCGTAAGTGAAACGCTCCGCCTCATCGTCGACCGCGCGGCCTTGAAGACGGCCACCGCGATCGTGAGACATCGTCATGATCTGGCCAGCCTCGTCGATCGACTCCAGACGGCTGCTCGCCTCGTCGTACGAGTAGCGCGTCGCCTTCCCGTCGAAATCGATCTCCTCGATCAGCCTGCCCGTCGCGTCATAGCGAAACGCGTAAGTTGCGTGATTCGGATCGGTCAACGCAACCAGACGCCCGAGCCGATCATAGCGATATGACAACGACTGCCCCGACGCATCGGTGCGGATATTGATACGTCCGCTCGCGTCGTAGCCGTAGCGTGTATTGCGATTCAGCGGATCGGTGTGCGTCAGCAGACGCCCTTCCGCGTCATAGCTCAGTTGCTCGCGACCTGCGGGCGACACGACCTCGATCAATTGGCCGTTCACACCATAGCGGTATACCGTCACCCCACCTGCTGCGTCTTTCGCCTCCGAGAGGCGGCCTTGAGCGTCGTACACCCATTGGGTCGTCTTGCCCGAGCAGTCGGTGTAGCTGATCAACTGACCGGCAGCGTCATACTTCAGCGACTTCGCGCCGCCCTTCGCATCCTTGATCTCGGTAACCAGTCCTCGTCCGTCGTACGCGTATTCGGTCTTGTGCCCGAGAGGATCGACCTGTACGACCATGTTGCCCGCATCGTCATACTCACGCAGCCACGGATGTCCAAGCGGATCCGTCACGCGAACGAGCTGATCCTTCTGGTCATATGTCATCTCGATCACGCTGCCATCGGTACGCTGATGACGCACGAAGTTGCCACGTGCGTCGTACGCCATACGTTCGACGGTACCGTCACGATGGATGTACTGAACCAGCCTGTCGTTCTCGTCCCGATACATCCACTCTTCGCTGCCGTCCGGATGAATCACACGGAAGGAATAGCCCTTGCTGTCGTAGTAGTGGTGGGTGACGTGACCAAGCGCATCGGTCACGCTGACCATCCGGAAGTCCGGATGCCACGCCAGCGTGACCTCGTCGCTGCCGTCATCTCCATACTCGCGGAAGCACTTCGCCTTTGGCCCGTTGCCGTTCCATTCGAGATTCACGCCGCGACCGGTACGATCGGTGTATCGCGTCACAAGATGGTGACGGTAACGGTATTCGCGACGGTTGCCGTAGCGGTCGGTCGCGCCGACCAGATCGTTTTCTTCGTTGAACTCATAACGGGCAAGCGTGCCGATGTATTCGCCCTGCGCGTCATGATGCGTCGCTTCGACGATACGACCGCGCACGTCGTGACGGAATGCGACCTGTGCATGCGGCGCAATCAACCGATGCAACCGCCCTTGCGCATCGTATTCAAGCGTCACCTGATTACCGGCGCGATCCTTGACGAACGCGAGACGAAACACATTGCCGTGTCGCTCATACGCTTCGAGCAGCACGTGCCCACGCGTCAGCGTCAGCCACCGATCGTCAAGGCGCAATAACGTGTGGCCCTCGGACAGGTCGTCGTGAGCACTCCCGGCGTCGAGCAACGGATATTCGAGACTGCGTCCCGTTGCGTCGTGATAGACGAACTTGCTCTCGTCAATATCAAAGCGCGTCGTGTACGGCGTAATCCAGCGCGCGCCCAATTCGCCGTGCTCGTCGTTCGCGTCGAAGAACGACCGATAGGTGCGCTGCCAGGCAATGGGCAACGGCCCCTCGATCGTGAAATCCTCGTGGTTGATCTGCTCATCGCCGAGCGCGAATCCGATTGAATGCTCGGTGGCCGCAGGTGGCGTCTTCACCGGGGAATGCGTAAGGCAACAATTCGGCCCCGGATGCTTTGCCTCCGTGGTCGTTCGCACCTCATCCACCCGATGCTCTGCTCGCTGCTCGGCAACCTTCGTCGTCCCGTGCTCCTGAATCCCCGTCGCATGCGGCTTCGGGTTGCGCTTGCGCCAGCTCCGCATCCCGTCTTCGCCGATCATGATCAACCAGCCGATCTTGCCCGCATCGTTCCCATCCAACTCCCGGATGCACTTCTGGACCGTCGGAATTCGCTTGTAGATATCGTCGGCGAAAAGCTGCAGCTTCTTCGGCGCTTCGTCGTCCACCATATTGGCGACGGTGGTGACCGTATTGATGGCAGCCTTCGCTTCAATTTTCACGAAATCCGTGAGAAACCCAAGCCCGCTGCTGAGAACTTTCCTGCCGTCGTACGCAACGAGCGCCTGCCCGACATCCTTCAAATGCGACCCGGCCGACGTCACGTTGTGCCCAACTTCGTACTTCTTCCCTGCCGCATGCGCGAACAGATCGGCAATCGCCCTCATCAGATCGCCGATGAATTTGGCGCATTGATCGAGCACCTCCTTCAGTCCATCGCGCATCACTTTCAGGAATTGCTCGATTTCGCCCGCGTAGCGTTCCTGCACATTCGCGACGATTGCCGCGATGACCGAGTCGCGCAGCACCTGCAACGCCGCCTCGCCCACCGCCTTTCCGCTCTTGACGATCTCTTGTCGAATTAGCTTCAACACCGGGCGGGCACCCAGACGAAGCTCGGCAGTGCCCAGCGGCAACGGCACGACCCCGATGAGGTCGAGACCGAGATTGACCCAATCGAACATGCCGATCGCGTTGCTGCCGCGCTCGATCATCTCCTTGATATCGAGCACCGCGTCGACTGCAGCAAAGATATTGGCCAGAACCGGCACGTTCTCCGCGACCATCTTCAGCCGGCTGACGTTGACGGCGCCACCGCTGACCTTGATCAGCCACTTGTCGAAAACATCGATGCCGGCTTGTACATCGGCCTCCGTGATCTTCATGATCGGAGACACGAACACATCGGTAGGTTTGGGTTGAATGACGCCCGCAGCGGACATGATTTTTATTCCGGGAAAATTGAAAGGGCGACGCTCAACTCATCTTCAGCGCGGCAGCGGTACTACGTGCCGTTTGCGCGAGACCGCTGACCTGCTGCGCTGCGGTGCTCAACTGTCCTGCTTGCGACAGGGCCGCCTGCGCGCCTGCCGGCAGCACACTGCCCGCCGCCTGCTGCGCGATGCCGAGGCCTTGACCGGCCACTGCCTTCGCGAGGGCAGCGCCGCCCTGCGACGCCGAACTAGCCAAGTCTGCGAACGTATTCGCCGCGCCAAGCGCATTCGACGCGCCCGCGGGCAACATCCCGCCCAGTGCCTGCCGAGCCATGCCCATGCCTTGACCGACAGCAGCCTTCGCCAGCGCGGCGCCGCCTTGCGACGCCGCGCCCGCCAATCCCGTCAACGCACCCGCCGCGCCACCGGCCGCCGGCAAGAACGAACCCAGCTGCGCCTGTGCCGTTTCAGCAGCACCTGTCGCCGGCGCCGGATTAGCCGGCCACGGCGCCACATCGAACCGGCTCGATTGCTGGTCCTGCGAACGCGGATCCTCTCCGAACTTCACCTGCACCGCTCCAGGTGGCAGGCCGCTCACGATCATGTGCCCGTTGCCGTCGAGCGCCCCTTTCCTCAACAACCCACCATTTGCATCGAATACCGAGAACAAGCCGCCCTTCACCGGCTGGCCATTCCCGTACGTATGCAGCAACTCCAACTGCCCCGGCTGATCCGGCCGCGGGCTCGGCAACGGATACCCCATGCTTGCCGGCCCGGCGAACGTATGCGACGCACCCTTCACATCCACCGCGCCAGGCGTATGGATCTCGATATTCCCGCCTTGGATGCGGATATACCCGCCGCCGCTCGTCAGCAGGATCCCTTGATCAGCCGCGATCTCGATCCGATCGGTTGCGGACACAACCTTCACCGCCTTCTGAGCAGTCACTTCGACGTTGTCCGACTGCGCCTGGATCTCGACCTTGCCCTTGCCCGCGAACAGCTTCATCCCCGCGTTCTGCGCGAACAGGCTCAGCTTCTGCCCGATGCTGCCGATCAGCGACTTGCCCGTCGCGACGTGCACGCTCTGTCCGCTCGCGACGTTCACGTGATCGTTCGCGACCAGGTGCAGCGACTGCTGCGTCGACATCCCGATCCCCGACGGGCTGCCGAACAGCATCACCGGTTCCTTGAACGCATTCGCACTACCCGTGCCGCCACCCGCCGTGCGGCCGCCGGACGCGCTGCCCGACGCGCTGTCCTGCGTCGCGTCGGTGAATGCGCGCATCGTCTCGTGCGCATCCTTCAGGCTTTCCGCCTGATGCTGCTCGCTCACGCCCGACATCGCCTCGACGAGACTCTCGCCCGTCACGAGCTGCTGCTGCGCTTCCTTCACGTCGAGCGGCTGGCTGTTCGGCGCTTTCGGATGAGTCGTGACGTACAGCCCCTGGCTCGCCCGCACCGCGCCATACGCATCCGAACGCAGGTCGAAGCCCCTGCCCAGATACGATCCGCGCGAATTGCCGTTCTGATCGATGAGGTAGCCCAGATGCAGCAGGCTGTTCGCGCTGCTGCTCATCAGCTGCACGCGGTTCTGTCCGGTCGCGTCATCCATCACGAGATGGTTGTAGCCGCTGCCCGAATATTCTTTTGACCGATAGCCGGAGAGAATCCCGTCGCTGTGCCACTGCGGCTGATTCGCGCCGTTGTACACACGCCCGACCGCCAGCGGCCGATCGCAATCGCCGCCGACATAATCGATCAGCACTTCCTCGCCGATCCGCGGCACGTGCACACCGCCGTAGCCACCGCCGGTATCCGACTGCACGACGCGCACCCAGCACGACGCGTTCTCGTTGCCCGGGTTGAGGCGATCCCACACGAACTGCACGCGGATCCGGTTCAACTCGTCGGTATAGACTTCCTCGCCCTGCGGCCCGACGACGAGCGCCGTCTCGAGATGCATCTTCGGCTTCTCATGTTCGAACGGGCTGCGATACGGCACGCTCACGCGCTGCGCCTCCACCTCGACGAGATAGAAGCCGACCGAACCGTCGTCGTGCGGCACGCGAAACGCCGGATCGGCACCGTAGCCCTCCTGCGCTTGCATCAACGCGTCGCGCAGGCTGTACGGAAAGTCCGCGCTGCTGCTCGCCACGGGCAGGTTGTTCTCGATCCACCATTCGACGCCGATCGCCGCGAATTCGCGCTGGTCGGCCGGGTCGCGATCGTGTTCGGGATGGTCCGACAGCGTGAAGCGCCGGCCCGCGTCGATCGCGCGCACGCCGCCCGCGCCATGGAAGCGCTTCGCGTGCGACTCCCATTCCTCCATCCGCACCTTCGTCAGATGGTCGCCGCGCGTCTGGTCCAGATACGTGTACGCACCCGTGTACTCGTACACTTCGAGCTGGTCGGGCAATTCGCCCTGGCCACTCATCGTCGGCAGCGTCGTGCCCTTCGGGTTCGACGGTTGCGACGGATTCTTGTAGTCGAAGGTGCGCGTCGTTCGGGTCACGCTCTGCAGCGTGCGCGAGCCCGACCATTGTGTGAACGCATCGGCTTCGCTCGCCGCGCCGCCGCGATAGAAGCGCACGGTTTCCGGCGACAGCGGCGCGAAGGCCTGCAGGTTGTCGGTGATCACGAGCGTATGCGACTTGCCGTCGTCGGCCTGCTGCCACGTGCTGTAAAGGCCTTCGCTCTCCATCAGCCGATGCACGAAATGCCAGTCGGTGTCGTGCTGGCGCGTGTATGAACGGCTCGGCAGCGGTTGCGACAGCGCGAAGCGGAAATGCCCTCGCGCCTGCGGATGCTGGTTCAGCACATCGCTGATGATCTGGTCGACGGTCGTATCGTTCCAGAGCCGCTGATCGCGGCGAAACTTCAGGAAATGCGTGAAATCGGCGAACGTGAGCTGATAGGTCGTGAGCCCGCCGTCGGCGCCCAGGCGGCGCGCGGTATGGACGTATCCGTGGAGCGGCCGGTAGCTACGATCGCCCTGCTGGATCCACAACGTGACGGGTTGCGCGATCAGCTTTTTAAGTTCCAGATCGCTATCGGTCGACAGCACGTCGAGCGTGAATTCGTACGCACGCCCGATGCGCGAACGGCCGACGGCCCGCTGCACGGTCAGCACGTTGGCGCCCAATGGCGTATCGAGCTTCAGCAGCCGGTCCTGCTGAAGCAACCCGCCGCGCAATGCGGCAACAGTGTTCTGCATGTTCATGGCAACGGCCTTTTTTTCTTTTGACGCGCCCTCGGATGGCGCGTTATGCGATTTCGCTCGCGCGATTTTACAGACAAATTACTGCGAATCTCCAAAAACAGAACTGATTTAAAAGAGTTTTTCAAGCATCTTCCGAACGGCCCGAGCGAACCGTTCGAACGCTTGTTCGACGCGGTACGGCTCGCCCACGGCCCGCTGAAATCGATTGCAATCAGGGCCAATTCGACTTCCGGCGCGGCCCGGTTGCGAGTAGTGTCTACGTGCCCGTATTCCGGCCCAGTCCGGGCACGACCGATGCCCGGCGCTCGATTACCACACTGAACACTGGAGATCTGCGATGAAACGTTCGAAGTTCCTGCTGTCGGGCCTGCTGCTCGCGTCGGCCCTCGGTTTCACGGCCGTCGCCGCGCACGCGGAAGACCTGCTCGACTCGGTGAAGAAAGCCGGCGTGCTGCGCGTCGGCCTCGAAGGCACGTATCCGCCGTTCAACTCGCGCGGCACGTCGGGACAGCTCGAGGGCTTCGACGTCGATGTCGCCAATGCCGTCGCCGGCAAGCTCGGCGTGAAGACGCAATTTGTCCCGACCGAATGGAGCGGGATCATCGCGGGGCTGCAAGCCGGCAAGTTCGACGTGATCGTCAATCAGGTCACGATCACGCCGCAGCGCAAGGAAGCGCTCGACTTCAGCGAGCCGTACACGTATTCGGCCGCGCAGCTGATTCAGCGCAAGGACGACACGCGCAACTTCAAGTCGCTCGAGGATTTCAAGGGCAAGAAGCTCGGCGTGACGCTCGGCACCAACTACGACCAGATGGCGCGCAGCGTGCCGGGCATCGAGGTGCAGACGTATCCCGGCGCGCCGGAAAAGCTGCGTGACCTCGCCGCGGGCCGGATCGAGGCGACGCTCGACGACCGCCTGATGCTGCCGTACATGATCAAGACGTCGAACCTGCCGCTGCGCTCGGGCGCGGTGCTGAACGGCGGCAAGCAGGAGATGGCGATCCCGTTCCGCAAGGGCAATCCGAAGTTCGAGAAGGCGATCAACGATGCGCTGGAGTCGCTGCGCAAGGACGGCTCGTTGAAGAAGATCTCGATGCACTGGTTCGGCAGCGACGTGACGGTGCCGGTCGCGCAGTAAGCGGTTCGCCGCACTTGCGTTGCGTCACGTCCTTCGCTGCGGCGAAGGCGTGACGCCCGTCTGCATGACGCTTCCCTTCTCTCAAGCCGCTTCGTCGAAGCGCGCAAGCAGCATCTGGCCGATCGGCGTGAGCGCCGGACGCGCCGCCACCGCATTCACACGCACCTGCGTATCGTCGACCAGCCGCTTTTCGACGAGCACGGCGAACGCCGGGTTGGACGGGTCGACACTGTCCGGTGCGCGGGCAATGCGCAGCAGCATCGAGAATTCGTGCGGACTCAGCATGGTCCTTGTCTCCTGATCGTCCGCGATCCGGTTTGAACCGGCGTCGATCCTGTCTTTTGATGAAATGGCCCGAAGGCATAGGGATGCGGAAATGCGCGGCCGTTTGCGACGAGGGCACGTCGTCGCGAGAAGCCAGGCGCTCCCTGAGCGGGGCGATGTCATCGGATTCGCTGGATGCGTACGCCACGGCTGGGACGTGCAACGTTATTGGGGCATCGTGACGCGGCCGTGACAGTAAAGGAGGGGGCATCTGGCCGACCGATGCCGATGACCGCGCTCGTCGTCGACGGCAGGTTGTTCGTTTGCAGGCAGTGCCTGAAAGATTGACTGCGGCGCAACGGCATCGCTTGAAGAGGCATTGCAACCGAGGGAATGCGTCGCTCCTGACACGAGGCGTCGCGGGCCGGCCGGGAAATGTTCGGCACCGAATCGAGAAGGAAAGCCCGCGTGCTCGCGTCCGCACATGCAATACGCTGAAGCGACTTTGCCGCGCGCCCCGCGTCGGGTTTGTCGGTTCGCGGTGCTGAAACGACGAAGGGCCGGGAGAAAAAATCTCCCGGCCCTTCGTTCAATTTGGTGCCGGCTGCAGGACTCGAACCCGCCACCTGATGATTACAAATCAACTGCTCTACCAGATGAGCTAAGCCGGCGTAAGCGCGAGATTCTACCTCATTTCACGATCTTGAGGCGAGGTCTGCTGCCGCCTTTCGAACCATCGCCGTCGGTTTTCGGCGGTTCATCGGCACCTTCGGACGGCTCTTCGTTCGCGCCGTGATCGGCAACTGGCGTCAGCACCGCAGGCGACTCGTCGCGTCGCGCATCGTCGGCCTGCTCGGCATCGTCCTCGAACGCGCCCGAATCCTCGCCTTCGCCCGCTACCGCATCGACCTGGAACGCCATCCCCTGCCCGTTCTCCCGTGCGTAAATCGCGAGCACGTTGGCCACCGGAATCTCGATCTTGTGCGCCTTCCCGGAGAACCGGGCGGTGAACTCGATCCACTCGTTACCCATCTGCAGCTGGCTCGTGGCCTCGAAGCTGATGTTGAGCACGATCTCGCCGTCACGCACGAACTGACGCGGCACGCGCGTCGAGTTGTCGACCCTCACCGCGATATGCGGCGTGTAACCGTTATCGGTGCACCACTCGTACAGCGCGCGCAGCAGATAAGGTTTCGTTGAAATCTCTTGCATCACAATCCTCGAACCCGGAGCAGGCACGCGGCACGCCGCGCGCCCGCTCCGTCATGCACTCATTGCACCATCAACGACGCATGACCTTTTCGGACGGCGTCAGTGCTTCGATATAGGCCGGACGGCTGAAGATCCGCTCGGCGTACTTCATCAGCGGCGCGGCATTCTTCGACAGCTCGATGCCGTAGTGATCCAGACGCCACAGGAGCGGCGCGATCGCGACGTCGAGCATCGAGAACTCCTCGCCGAGCATGTACTTGTTCTTCACGAAGATCGGCGCGAGCTGCGTCAGGCGATCGCGGATCGCGAGGCGTGCCTTCTCGTGGTTCTTCTCCGCTGCCTTGCCCTTTTCGTTCTCGAGCGTGCTGACGTGAACGAACAGCTCCTTCTCGAAGTTGAGCAGGAACAGGCGCGCGCGTGCGCGCTGCACCGGGTCGGCCGGCATCAGTTGCGGGTGCGGGAAGCGCTCGTCGATGTATTCGTTGATGATGTTCGATTCGTACAGAATCAGGTCGCGCTCGACCAGAATCGGCACCTGACCGTACGGGTTCATCACCGAGATGTCTTCCGGCTTGTTGAACAGGTCGACGTCACGGATCTCGAAATCCATGCCCTTCTCGAACAGCACCAGCCGGCAACGCTGGGAGAACGGGCAAGTTGTGCCGGAATACAGAACCATCATATTTGCGTTTCCTCAAAAAAGCCGAGGGCCGGCACGCGGCGCAACCCCTTTCACGGGTTCCGCCTTGCGCCGGCCCCACGCCGGTCAGGCGTGTTTACTTGATATCTTTCCAGTACGCGGCATTGAGCCGCCAGGCCAGGAAAGTCAGGACACCGAGAAAGACCAGCACCCACACGCCGAGGCGCTTGCGGGTCTGCTGGGCCGGCTCGGACATCCATGTCATATAGGCCACCAGGTCGGCCACCGCAGCATCATAGTCCGGCGACGACAACGTCCCCGGCGTGACCTGCTGGAAGCCGACGAGCGTGTGGACCTTCTCGCCCGTCTCCTCGTCCGTCTTGTCTTCGAATTTGGCAGTGCGCTGCCCCTGCAGTTGCCACAATACATGGGGCATGCCGACGTTCTCGAACACCGCGTTGTTCCAGCCGCTCGGCCGCGTATCGTCGCGGTAGAAACTCCGCAGGTACGTGTAGAGCCAGTCGCGGCCGCGCGCCCGCTCCTCGACCGACAGGTCGGGCGGCGAGGTGCCGAGCCAGTTCTTCGCGTCTTCGGGCCGCATCGCGACGGACATCGTGTTCCCGACCTTGTCGGTCGTGAACAGGAGATTCGTTTCGATCTCCTTCTGGGATATGCCCAGATCCGTCAGACGGTTGTAGCGCATCAGGTTCGCGCTGTGGCAGTTCAGGCAATAGTTTACAAACAATTGCGCGCCGTGCTGAAGCGAAACGAGATTTTCCGTGTTATCGGGCGCCCGGTCGAGCGGAAAATTACCTTCCGCGCGCACGGCCGGCGCCGCCAGCAGCGCCATGGCCGTCGCCCCGATCAGCGCGAGCGTCGAAAGCAGTTTCTTCATGTCGTTCTCTCCTCGCTCACGTTAATGGGGCTTGAAGCGCACCCGTTCCGGCGGCTGCTTGAACGTGCCAAGCGGCGTCCAGACGGGCATGCCGAGGAAGAACGCGAAGTAGATCAGCGCGCAACCCTGCGCAATCAGCGTCGCGACCGGCGATGGCGGCCGTGTGCCGAGGAACGCGAGGATCAGGAACGCCGCGACGAAGATCCCGAGGAACACCTTGTGGAACAGCGGCCGGTAGCGGATCGACTTCACCGGGCTGCGGTCGAGCCACGGCAGGAAGAATAGCGTGATCACCGCGGAACCCATCACGACGACGCCCCAGAACTTCGATTCCGTCAGGAACATGAACACGACGATCGCGGCGGCCAGCACCGGCAGGCCGACCTTCCACTTGCCGCGCGCGCGGATCAGCGCGAGCACGCCGAGCAGCGCGATCACGATCATCAGCACGATCTTGAACGGGTCGGTGGTCGCGCGCAGCATCGCGTAGAACGCGGTGAAGTACCAGACCGGCGCGATCTCCGGCGGCGTCTGCAGCGGGTTCGCCGGGACGAAGTTGTTCGACTCGAGGAAGTACCCGCCCATCTCCGGCGAGAAGAACACGATCAGCGCGAACACCATCAGGAACACGCAGACACCGAAGAAATCGTGCACCGAGTAGTACGGATGGAACGGGATGCCGTCGAGCGGAATGCCGTTCGCGTCCTTCTTCGCCTTGATCTCGATGCCGTCCGGGTTATTCGACCCGACTTCGTGCAGCGCGACGAGGTGCGCGATCACGAGGCCGACCAGCACGAGCGGAATCGCGATCACGTGGAACGCGAAGAATCGGTTCAGCGTGACGTCGGACACGACGTAGTCGCCGCGGATCCACAACGACAGGTCCGGGCCGACGAACGGGATCGCCGAGAACAGGTTCACGATCACCTGCGCGCCCCAGAACGACATCTGGCCCCACGGCAGCAGGTAGCCGAAGAACGCCTCGGCCATCAGGCACAGGAAGATCGCACAACCGAAGATCCACACCAGCTCGCGCGGCTTGCGGTACGACCCGTACATCAGCCCGCGGAACATGTGCAGGTACACGACGACGAAGAACATCGATGCACCGGTCGAGTGCATGTAGCGGATCAGCCAGCCCCACGGCACCTCGCGCATGATGTACTCGACCGACGCGAACGCGAGCATCGAGTCGGGCTTGTAGTTCATCGTCAGGAAGATGCCCGTGACGATCTGGTTGACGAGCACGAGCAGCGCGAGGGAGCCGAAGAAGTACCAGAAGTTGAAGTTCTTCGGCGCGTAGTACTCGGAAACGTGCTTCTTCCAGGTGGACGTGAGCGGGAAGCGCTGGTCGATCCACCCGGTGACACCTGTCGTGGAGACTTCTTTGTTGTCGGCAGCCATCACGCTTCTCCTTTCTCGTCCTTGCCGATCACGAGGGTCGTCGCCGACGTGAACATGTAGGGCGGGATGTCGAGATTCTGAGGCGCCGGCTTGTTCTTGAACACGCGGCCGGCGAGGTCGTAGGTCGAACCGTGGCACGGGCACAGGAAGCCGCCCGGCCAGTCGTCCGGCAGGTTCGGCTGCGGACCCGGCGTGAAGCGTTGGCTAGGCGTGCAGCCGAGGTGCGTACACACGGCCATCACGACGAGAATGTTCTTGCGATCGGCCCGCGAGCGATATTCGTTCGCGCAATACGCGGGCAGGGGCATCGTATAGGGTTTTTCGGAGGTCGGATCGGCCACTTCCTTGTCGGCCTTGACGACGTCGGCCAGCATGGCGTCGGTACGGTTCAGGATCCAGACCGGCTTGCCGCGCCACGGCACGGTGACCATCTCGCCGGGCTTCAGGCCGCTGATGTCGACCTCGACCGGAGCGCCGGCCGCTTTCGCTTTCGCGGACGGCGCAAGCGACGCCGCGAAAGGTATGACGGTGGCTACGCCTCCCACGCCACCTGCTACGGATGTCGCAATCAGCCAGGTACGGCGGCCGCTGTCGACGCGTTTTTCTTCCTTGTCTCGCATCACACGCCCCACTTCTGAGTTGGATTTTCCGTCACGACTTTTCATTCCGCCGCTAGTTTGCGCGAATGGAGTCGCCATTTACAAGGCCCGGAGATGAAAATCCCTTCGAAGTAGTTGATAGTTAAGGGTTTTCCCCCACTATCGGAGCGATTAAATCATTTCACTTTTAAGCGTACGCTACATTGCGAAATTTCGATGCGCCGCCGCAAATCCGTCGTTCAGACCGGATTATGAATATCGATAAAAAGGTGTTCGATATCGAATTCTTCGGACAAGTGGGCGCCAAGCGCCTGGATTCCGTAGCGCTCCGTCGCATGGTGCCCTGCCGCAACGAACGCGACGCCGCTCTCGGCCGATGCATGCGTGACGGATTCCGACACTTCGCCGGTCAGGAACACGTCGGCGCCGGCGTCGATCGCGGCATCGAAATAGCTCTGCGCGGCGCCCGTGCACCACGCGATGCGGCGCAGCTGCATCTCCGGATCGCCGAGCACGAGCGGCGTGCGGCCGAGCGTGCGCTCGACCTTCGCGACGAAGTGCTCGAGCGTGACGGGCATCGGCAGCGTGGCCATCCAGCCAAGATCGCCGTCGCCGAAACGCTGCTCGCCGATCAGCCCGAGCTTCTCGCCGAGCTGCGCGTTGTTGCCGAACTCGGGATGCGCGTCGAGCGGCAGGTGGAACGCGAACAGGTTCAGGTCGTTCGCGAGCAGCAGCTTCAGGCGCCGGTACTTGCGGCCCGTGATCTGCGGCGCCTCGTTGCGCCAGAAATAGCCGTGATGGACGAGCACCGCATCCGCCCCCCATTCGAGCGCGGCCTCGAGGAACGCGACCGACGCCGTCACGCCGGTGGCGATCTTCTCGATCTTGCGACGCCCCTCGACCTGAAGGCCATTCGGGCAATAGTCCTTGAAGCGCGCGGTTTCAAGGGTATTGTTCAAGTACAATTCAAGTTCGATCCGATCCATATAAACCTCTAATCCATTCAGATGCTTAGACGCTTCTGGCTGTTCTTCGCGCAGGCGGTGACCGTACTGCTCGCGCTGATGTTCATCGTCGTGACGCTCAAGCCGCAATGGCTGCAACGGCAAGGACAGCTCGGCAAGCAGCTCGCCACGCCGATCGTCGCGCTGCGGGAAGTCGCGCCGGGCATCGGCGGTGCACCGGCGACCACGTCGTACGCGGAGGCCGCGCAAAAGGCGATGCCCGCCGTCGTCAACGTCTTCTCCAGCAAGGATGGCTCGCTGCCGCCCGATCCGCGCGCGAAGGATCCGCTGTTCCGCTACTTCTTCGGCGACCGCAACGCCCGCAAGCAGCAGGACGAACCTGCCGCCAACCTCGGCTCCGGCGTTATCGTGAGCCCTGAAGGTTACATTCTAACGAACCAGCACGTCGTGGACGGCGCCGACCAGATCGAAGTCGCGCTCGCCGACGGCCGCACGGCCACCGCGAAGGTGATCGGCAGCGACCCGGAAACCGATCTCGCCGTGCTGAAGATCAACATGACGAACCTGCCGACGATCACGCTCGGCCGTTCCGACCAGTCGCGGGTCGGCGACGTCGTGCTCGCGATCGGCAACCCGTTCGGCGTCGGCCAGACGGTCACGATGGGGATCATCAGCGCGCTCGGCCGCAATCACCTCGGCATCAACACGTTCGAGAACTTCATCCAGACCGACGCACCGATCAACCCCGGCAACTCGGGCGGCGCACTGGTCGACGTGAACGGCAACCTGCTCGGCATCAACACGGCGATCTACTCGCGCTCGGGCGGCTCGCTCGGCATCGGCTTCGCGATCCCCGTGTCAACCGCGCGCACCGTGCTCGAAAGCATCATCACGACGGGCTCGGTCACGCGCGGCTGGATCGGCGTCGAGCCGCAGGACGTCACGCCGGAAATCGCCGAGTCGTTCGGGCTCCAGCAGAAGTCGGGCGCGATCGTCGCGGGCGTGCTGCAGGGCGGCCCGGCCGACAAGGCCGGCATCAAGCCGGGCGACATCCTCGTGAGCGTGAACGGCGACGACATCACCGACACGACGAAGTTGCTCAACACCGTCGCGCAGATCAAGCCGGGCACGCCGACCAAGGTGCACGTCGTGCGCAAGGGCAAGGAGTTCGACGTGAGCGTGGTGATCGGCAAGCGCCCGCCGCCGCCGAAGCAGACGCTCGACGAACAGGACAGCGACAGCGAGTGACATCCGGCGGGCGGCGTATCGGCGCCACTTGCCGGTCAACGATGGAAATGCAAAAGGGCAGCCTGATCGGCTGCCCTTTTGCTTTGCTTCGACGATCCTTCGTCGCGGTGACGGAGCCGCGTTCGCCCCCGTCACCTGCACCGCCCGATCACCCGTCCGGCTTCAACGTCGTCGAAGGGCCGCATCGAGGGCGCCCCTCATGCCGGCCGCCGCGTGCCGCGTCTCATCAACTTGCGGCGCCGTTCTCCGCCTCGGGTTCTTCCGTCGGCTTCGGCACGAAGAAGCGCGCGGCCAGCAGCCCGATCTCGAACAGCACGACGAGCGGCAGCGCGAGCATCAGCTGCGAGAACACGTCCGGCGGCGTGACGACCGCCGCGACGACGAACGCGCCGACGATCACGTACGGCCGCATCTCCTTCAGCTTCTTCAGCGTCAGCACGCCCATCCGGACGAGCAGCACGACGACGATCGGCACCTCGAACGTGACCCCGAACGCGATGAACATCCCGAGCACGAAGCTCAGGTAGTTGTCGATGTCGGTCGACATCTCCGCGCCGAGCGGCGCGTTGTAGTGCGCCATCACGCGGAAGATCGTCGGGAACACGAGGAAGTATGCGAACGCCATCCCGCACAGAAACAGGACGTAGCTGCTGCCGACGAGCGGCGCGACGAGCTTCTTCTCGTGCTGGTACAGCCCCGGCGCGACGAACGCCCAGATCTGGTACAGCACGATCGGCAGCGCGATCACGAGCGCGACGAGCATCGTGACCTTCATCGGCACGAAGAACGAGCCGGTGACGTCGGTCACGATCATCCTGCCGCCCTTCGGCAGGTTTTCCATCAGCGGCCGCGCGAGCAGCCGGAAGATGTCGGGCGCCCAATACACGAGCCCGAGGAACACGACGATCACGGCCAGCCCCGCGCGAATGATGCGATCGCGAAGCTCGACGAGATGGGAAATGAAGGTTTCTTCCGGGGCGTCGCCCGGATTCTGCTGCGGGTCGCTCACACCGGCCCTCGGTAGGATTGACGAGCGAGCATGCGCTCGACTCAGAAGAAGCGCGTCGGCCGGCGCAGGCTGGCCGGCTGATGGCGCGCGACACGCGCGGCGCCCGACTGCACGTGCGTGCGGCGGGTCGTCGCGCGCTTGTACCAGACAGGCGTCGCCGCCTGTTTCACACGCCAGTTGCGACGCTTCGGCGCGAGCGCGGCCGTGCTGCCGCGCCACGACGGCGCCGCGGGCGTGTCGGAGCCGTACGTGCCGGCATCGACCGAGCCTTCGTTAAGGCCGCCGACCGCGGAATTCCACGTGTCGTTCAGTTCCTTCTCGTGCTCGCGCAGGTTGTCGTGAATCGTCGTCTCGACATTGCGCGCGGCCGACTCGAAATCGGTCTTCATCGTCCGCAGCGCGTCGAGTTCGATTTCGCGCGAGACCTCGGCCTTCACGTCGTTGATGTACCGCTGCGCGCGGCCGAACAATGCGCCGGCCGTACGCGCGACGCGCGGCAGGCGCTCGGGGCCGAGCACCACGAGCGCGACGACGCCGATCAGCGCCATCTTCGAAAGACCGAGATCCAGCATCGCGAATGCCTGTCAGCGTGCCGGCGTTACGCCTTGTTCGAGTCGGAACGCGTCGTTTCCTTCGCGTTGACGTCGACCGAACCCGAGCGCGGCAGTTGCTGCGCATCCGCCGGTGTCTCGCCTTCCTTCATGCCGTCCTTGAAACCCTTCACGGCGCTGCCGAGGTCGTTGCCGATGTTGCGCAGCTTCTTCGTACCGAAAACCAGCGCGACGATCAGCAGCACGATCAGCCAGTGCCAAATGCTCAATCCACCCATGATGAAACCTCTCCTCAACCACGCCGCGTCGCGGCGCAAATCGCCGGCGGCACGCCGGCTTCGACTATCGATGCGGGGAAACGCCCCGCCACGTCAACCCATCCGCAACCACGGGCGCGGGCCGGCCAGGATATGCGCGTGCAGGTGGTAGACCTCCTGCCCGCCGCCGGGGCCCGTGTTGATCACCGTGCGAAACCCGGTTTCGCCCCCCGTGTACGCAACGCCGAGCTGGTCGGCCAGGCGGGCGACCAACAGCATCAGCCGGCCGAGCATCGGCGCATCGGCCTCGCTCGCCGCCGACAGCGTCGGCAGGTGCCGGCGCGGAATCACGAGCACATGCGTCTCGGCCGCCGGGCGGATGTCGCGGAACGCGACGAATTCGTCGTCCTCGTGCACCTTCGTGCTCGGAATCTCGCCCGCCGCGATCTTGCAGAACAGGCAATTCGGATCGTGACTCATGTTGCTCCTGCGAAACGCCCGCGCGCCGGTCAGAACCAGGCCTGCGGATCGAGCGTCTTGTTGTCGTTCAGATACAGCCAACCTTTGATGATACGGTACAGCGTCCAAATCCATGTGACAAACATGACGACGAATCCCACCACCACGAACATCAGCGCGAAGCCGATCACGTAGGCGATCAGCGCGCGCCAGAACGTGCGGATCTGCCACTCGAAATGGTCGGCGTACGGCGTGCCGGCCACGTCGTCGCGCTTCACGTAGTTGATGATGATCGCGATGATCCCGGTGACGCCGCCCGTCAGCCAATGAATCGCGTAGAGGCCGTACAGCACGTGCGTCAGCGTGCGCAGACCTTTCAGTCGCTCGGCGTCCGCTGCGCCCGGCACCGACGGTGTCGGAAACTGGCTCGGCGTATCGGTCATGATGCTACCCCCGTTAGATGACAATTCTTACAGCTTACCGCACTGTCGTCGGCGCGGCAGGCCGCGCGTCGTCACCCGCCGTTTTCCTCGCGCTCGCGACGCTTGCGCAGCGCCTTTTCCTCGATGCCCGACAGCCCTTCGCGGCGCTCGAGTTCGGCGATCACGTCGGCCGGGCTCAGGTCGAAATGCGACAGCATCACGAGGCAGTGGAACCACAGGTCGGCCACCTCGCCGACCAGCGCCGTCGGTGCGCCGCCCTGGCGCACGTCCTTCGCGGCCAGCACGACTTCGGTCGCCTCTTCGCCGATCTTCTTCAGCACCGCGTCGTCGCCCTTGTGGAACAGGCGCGATACGTACGATTGTTCGGGGTCGCCGCCCTTGCGGCTATCGATCACGGCCGCGAGGCGCAGCAGCGTGTCTTCGGTCGATTGCGTCATTTGTAGATGTGTTCGGGGTCTTTCAGCACCGGATCGACCGCGACCCAGTCGCCGCTGTCCACCGTACCTTCGAATTTCTGGAAGAAGCACGAATGCCGGCCGGTGTGGCATGCGATGCCCGACACCTGCTCGACCTTCAGCAGCACGACGTCCTCGTCGCAGTCGAGCCGCACCTCGTGCACGTGCTGCACGTGGCCCGACTCCTCGCCCTTGAACCACAGGCGCTTGCGCGAACGCGAATAGTAGACCGCGCGCTGCGTCTCGATCGTCTTCGCCAGCGCCTCGCGGTTCATCCACGCGAACATCAGCACGTCGTTCGTCGACGCTTCCTGCGCGATCACCGGCACGAGGCCGTTGTCGTCCCAGCGGACCTTGTCGAGCCACGCGGGCAGGGATTTCGTTTCCGTATTCATCACAGCCTCACCGGAATGCCCTGGTCGGCCATGAAGCGCTTCGCCTCGCCGACCGTGTGCTCGCCGTAGTGGAAGATGCTCGCGGCCAGCACGGCGTCGGCGCGGCCTTCCTTGATGCCGTCCGCGAGGTCCTGCAGCGAACCCACGCCGCCCGACGCGATCACCGGCACCGGCACCGCGTCCGACACGCCGCGCGTGAGCGCGAGGTCGAAGCCCGACTTCGTGCCGTCGCGGTCCATGCTTGTGAGCAGGATTTCGCCCGCGCCGAGCTCGGCCATCTTGCGCGCCCATTCGATCGCGTCGATGCCCGTGCCCTTGCGGCCGCCGTGCGTGAAGACTTCCCAGCGCGGCGCCTCGCCGTCGGCCGACACGCGCTTCGCGTCGATCGCGACGACGATGCACTGCGAGCCGTACTTGTCGGCCGCGTCGCGCACGAGCTGCGGGTTCGCGACCGCCGACGAATTCATGCTGACCTTGTCCGCGCCGGCGTTCAACAGGCGCCGAACGTCCTCGACGGCGCGCACGCCACCGCCGACGGTCAGCGGAATGAAGACCTGCGACGCGACGGCCTCGATGATCGGCAGGATCAGGTCGCGCTGGTCGGAGGTCGCGGTGATGTCGAGGAACGTCAGTTCGTCGGCGCCCTGGTCGTCGTAGCGGCGGGCGATTTCGACGGGGTCGCCGGCATCGCGCAGTTCGACGAAGTTGACGCCTTTGACGACACGCCCGGCAGTCACGTCCAGGCAGGGGATGATGCGTTTAGCTAGAGCCATGATGTTGCGCCAAATGCCGCGATGGGACGGCCGGTTACGGACGCCTCGCGCGAGGCGTCCGGTCGGGGCCGCCTGCTGGCGACCCCGGCGAACGGAACGACCGCGCTCAGGCGTCGTCGAGTTCGCCGTTCAGTTCGTCCGCGCGTTTTTGCGCGGCCGCGAAATCGAGATCGCCGGAGTAGATCGCACGTCCGCAGATCACGCCTTCGACGCCGTGTTCCTCCACTTCGCAGAGGTTCTCGATGTCGGTGAGGTTCGACAGGCCGCCGCTTGCGATCACCGGAATGCCGACCGCCTGGGCGAGCTTCACGGTTGCTTCGATGTTGATGCCCTGCAGCATCCCGTCGCGGCCGATGTCCGTGTAGACGATCGATTCGACGCCGTAGTCCTCGAACTTGCGCGCGAGATCGATCACCTCGTGGCCCGTCAGCTTGCTCCAGCCGTCGGTCGCGACCTTGCCGTCCTTCGCGTCCAGCCCGACGATGATGTTGCCCGCGAACGCGGTGCACGCGTCCTGCAGGAACCCCGGGTCCTTCACGGCCGCGGTGCCGATGATCACGTAGGAGAGGCCGGCGTCGAGATACTTCTCGATCGTCTCGAGGCTGCGGATGCCGCCGCCGAGCTGCACGGGAATTTCGTCGCCGACTTCGTCGAGGATCGCTTCGATCGCTTCGAGATTCTTCGGCTTGCCGGCGAACGCGCCGTTCAGGTCGACCAGATGCAGCCGCCGGGCGCCGAGATCGACCCACTTGCGGGCCATCGCCGCCGGGTCCTCGGAGAAAATCGTGGCCTGGTCCATATCGCCCTGTTTGAGGCGCACACACTGACCGTCTTTGAGATCGATGGCCGGAATCAGCAACATAGCAATCGGGTGTCGTCGTGGAAAATGAAAAGAATCCGGCGCGTACCGGCCAAACCGGTGCCGCGCCGTCTCGCTAGTTTAGTACAACTCTTTCGGCGCATAGGGCCTGTTCCCGCCAATAACGGGCTTGCGAACGCGCCTTTCCGGTCGCAGTGCAAGGAGTGAGGAGCGCCGTTTGGCCGAGCCAAACAAGCGACGATCGACGCTGCAATGCGGCCGGAAAGGCACATTCCCTCAATCTAAAAAACCATTCGCGGGGCTGGCGTTCACGGTTTCCAGTGTACGAAGTTGCGATACAGACGCAACCCGACCTCTGCGCTTTTCTCGGGGTGGAATTGGGTCGCGAAGAGGTTGTCCCGCGCGACCGCGGACGTAAACGGCGCGCCGTATGCCGTTTCGCCTACCGTGTGCGCCGGGTTGTCCGGGCGCACGTAATAGCTGTGCACGAAGTAGAAATACGCGTCGTCGGGCACGCCGTCCCACAGCGGGTGCGGCTGCGACTGGTGCACGCGGTTCCAGCCCATTTGCGGCACCTTGAAGCGCGAGCCGTCGTCCTGCAGCCGGCCGTCGAGCTCGAAGCGCACGACCTTGCCGGGCAACAGGCCCAGACCCTTCGTGTCGCCTTCCGCGCTCCAGTCGAACAGCATCTGCTCGCCGACGCACACGCCCAGCAGCGGCTTCGTGCGCGACGCCTCGATCACCGCTTCCTGCAGCCCCGATTCGCCGAGGCAGCGCATGCAGTCGGGCATCGCGCCCTGGCCGGGCAGCACGACGCGGTCGGCCGCGCGAATCGCGGCCGGCGTATCGACGATCGCCACGTCGGCGGCCGGTTCGGCCTTCTTGAGCGCCTGCGCGACCGAGCGCAGGTTGCCCATCCCATAATCCACAATCGCAATCGAAGTTTTCATCTCAGTGCAGGCAGTAGCGCCCTCAGTCCATTGACGATGAATTCCACCGCCAGCGCCGACAGCATCAAACCCATCAGCCGCGTGGCGATGTTGATGCCAGTGCGGCCGATCCAGTTCGCGATCGGCTCGGCAAGCCGCATCGCGAAGAAACACAGCAGAGCCAGGACCGCGCCGATCGCGACGAGCCCGGCTCGCTCATACCAGTGATGCGAGTTCGCCGCATAGATGATCACCGTGCTGATCGAGCCGGGGCCCGTGAGCAGCGGAATCGCCAGCGGCACGACCGCGATGTTGTCCTTCAGCTCGGCCTCGTGGCGCTCCTCCGGCGTCGATCGCGTGTTGCCGATCTGCGCGTTCAGCATGTTGATCGCCATCAGCAACATGATGATGCCGCCGCCCACTTCAAGGGAGCCGACCGAAATGCCGAAGAAGTCGATGATCTGCTGCCCGAGCAGCGTCGTCACCGTCATCACGCAGAACACCGACACCGACGCGATCCGGATCGTGCGGCGCCGCTCGATGTCCGACTGCTGCGCCGTCAGGCTCAGGAAGAACGGCACCGCGCCGATCGGGTTGATCAGCGCCAGCAGCGAAATGAACGATTTGAGCAGATCCATCGCAAGCCGGCGCGCCGCGCCGAAGCCGTGAGGTTGTCGTTGGCGTCCTGTCCGTTCGGAAGTTAGAGGCTGCCCTTCGTCGACGGAATCTGTCCCGCCGCGCGCTCGTCGAGCTCCACCGCCGCACGCAGCGCCCGGCCGAAGGCCTTGAACACCGTTTCGAGCTGGTGATGCGCGTTGATGCCGCGCAGGTTGTCGATGTGCAGCGTGACGCCCGCGTGGTTCACGAACCCGCGGAAGAATTCGATGGAAAGGTCGACGTCGAACGTGCCGATCCGCGCACGCGTGAACGGCACGTGGAATTCAAGACCGGGCCGGCCCGAGAAGTCGATCACGACACGCGACAGCGCCTCGTCGAGCGGCACGTACGAGTGGCCGTAGCGGCGGATGCCCTTCTTGTCGCCGATCGCCTTCGCGACGGCCTGACCGAGCGTGATGCCGACATCCTCGACCGTGTGGTGGTCGTCGATATGGGTATCGCCATGCGCTTCGACCTCGAGATCGATCAGACCATGTCGCGCGATCTGGTCGAGCATATGGTCGAGAAACGGCACGCCGGTGGCCAGCTTCTGCCGGCCCGTCCCGTCGAGATCGAGCTTCACACGGATCTGCGTTTCGCTGGTATTGCGAACGACTTCCGCCACACGCATGGCAATTCCTTGATTGAGTCTGATGTAAATGGGGATTGATCGTCGCGCGCCGCCGCGCCCTGGGCTCAACCGGGCAGTGCGAGTTTCAAAGCAGCCAGCAGGCGCGCGTTTTCGTCGGGAGAACCGACGGTCAGCCGCACGCATTCGGACAGCAACGGATGCATTTTACTCACGTTTTTGACCAGCACCCGCTCCGTGAGCAGTGCATCGAACACAGCGGCTGCGTCCGGCACGCGCACCAGCAGGAAATTGCCGGCGCTCGGGAACACCGTCGTGCCCGGCAGCGCGGCCACGGCCTGCGCGAGGCGCGTGCGTTCCGCACGCAGTTCGGCCGCCTGCGCATCGAGCACGTCGAGGTGGTCGAGCAGGAAATCGGCGGTTGCCTGGGTCAGCACGTTGATGTTGTACGGCGGGCGCACCTTGTCGAACTCGGTCAGCCACGCCGGCAGCCCGGCGAGATAACCAAGGCGGATCCCCGCGAGGCCGAGCTTCGACACCGTGCGCATCACGACGACGTTATCGAACTCGGCGGCGCGCGGCAGCCACGAGCGCTCCGCGAACGGCTGGTACGCCTCGTCGATCACGATCAGGCTGTGCTGCGCGGCCGCGATGATCCGCTCGACGTCGGCTTCGTCGTACAGCGTGCCGGTCGGGTTGTTCGGGTAAGCGAGATAGACGAGCGCGGGCCGGTGCTCGGCGATCGCCGCGATCATCGCGTCGGCGTCGAGCGTCAGGTCGGCCTTGAGCGGCACGCCGACGAATTCGAGCTGCGCGAACTTCGCCGACAACTCGTACATCACGAAACCCGGCACCGGTGCGAGCACCTTCGCGCCCGGTTTCGCACACGCCACCGACATCATGCTGATGATTTCGTCCGAGCCGTTGCCGAGCAGCACGTCGCATGCGGCCGGCACGCCCATCGCACGGCGCAGCTTGTCGAGCAGCGCGCCCGGGCGCGGCGCCGGGTAGCGGTTCAGCGCGACCTGCGCGAGGCGTTCGCCGAGCGCCGCCGCGAGCGGTGCCGGCAGCGAATACGGGTTCTCCATCGCGTCGAGCTTCACGAAGCCGCTCGCGTCGGGCACCGGGTAGCTCGTCATCGCGAGCACGTCGCGGCGGATGATGTCTTGTGGCGTCGTCATGGTCTCAAGCCGGCGTGCGTCGCGCCGGCGTCAAATGGTCGGCAAGGCGGCGGCTGCCGCCCTGCGCCGGGCCTCCTCATCGACCGGAACCGCTGCGTCGGCAGCGGCTCCGGCGCGCGTCACCCCTTCATCCGGAGCTCGGCGCTGCGCGCGTGCGCCTGCAGCCCTTCGCCGTATGCAAGCTCCGAGGCGATCTCGCCCAGCGTCTGCGCGCCTTCGGCGCTGACTTGGATCAGGCTCGAACGCTTGATGAAGTCGTACACGCCGAGCGGCGACGAGAAGCGCGCGGTGCGCGACGTCGGCAGCACGTGATTCGGGCCCGCGCAGTAGTCGCCGAGGCTTTCGCTCGTGTAGCGGCCGAGGAAGATCGCACCGGCGTGGCGGATTTGCTGGCCCCATTGCTGCGGCTCCAGCGCGGAAATCTCGAGGTGCTCCGGCGCGATATCGTTCGCGATCCGGCACGCTTCGGCCATGTCGCGCACCTTGATCAGCGCGCCGCGGCCTTCCAGCGACGCGCGGATCACGTCCTGGCGCGGCATCGTCGGCAGCAGCTCGTCGATCGCCTTCTCGACGCGCTCGAGGAACGCGGCGTCCGGGCACAGCAGGATCGACTGCGCGAGCTCGTCGTGTTCGGCCTGCGAGAACAGGTCCATCGCGACCCAGCTCGGATCGGTCGTGCCGTCGCACAGCACGAGGATTTCCGACGGGCCGGCGATCATGTCGATGCCGACCGTGCCGAACACGCGGCGCTTCGCCGACGCGACGTATGCATTGCCCGGCCCGCAGATCTTGTCGACCGCAGGTACCGTGGCCGTGCCGTATGCGAGCGCGCCAACCGCCTGCGCGCCGCCGATCGTGAACACGCGATCGACGCCGCCGAGCAGCGCCGCGGCGAGCACGAGGTCGTTCTTCACGCCGTCCGGGGTCGGCACGACCATCACGATCTCACCGACGCCCGCGACGCGCGCGGGAATCGCGTTCATCAGCACCGACGACGGATACGCGGCCTTGCCGCCCGGCACGTACAGGCCGACGCGGTCGAGCGGCGTGATCTTCTGGCCGAGCACCGTGCCGTCGCTTTCCGTGTACTGCCAGCTATGGGTGCCGCACTCGATCTTCTGTTTCTCGTGGTACGCACGCACGCGCGCGGCAGCGGCTTCCAGCGCCGCGCGCGCCTTCGGCGCGAGGCCGTCGAGCGCCGTCTGCAGCGCGTCCTGCGGCAGCTCGAGCGCGGCGACGCTGCTCGCGTCCAGCCGGTCGAAGCGGTTCGTGTACTCGAGCACCGCGGCGTCGCCGCGCGACTTCACGTCGGCGAGAATTTTCGCGACCGACTGCTCGATCGCTTCGTCCTCGCTCGCCTCGAACGCGAGCACCGCACGCAGCGCGGCGTCGAAGCCGTCGCTCGTCGAATCGAGTTTGCGGATGGTGATGGCCATGGGAATTCCGTTACGGTGATGCGCTCAATTGCCATTCTGCGACGCGCGTTCGAACGCGTCGAGAATCGGCTTGAGCGCCGCGCGCTTCAACTTCAGCGCAGCCTGGTTCACGACGAGGCGCGACGAGATCGCCATGATCTCCTCGACCTCGACCAGATTGTTCGCCTTCAGCGTGCCGCCCGAGCTGACGAGGTCGACGATCGCGTCGGCCAGCCCGACCAGCGGCGCCAGCTCCATCGAGCCGTACAGCTTGATCAGGTCGACGTGCACGCCTTTCGCGGCGAAGTGCTCGCGTGCCGTTTCGACGTATTTGGTCGCGACCCGCAGGCGCGCGCCCTGGCGCACCGCGTTCGCATAGTCGAAACCGGCCGGCACCGCCACCGACATCCGGCAGCGCGCAATGTTCAGGTCGATCGGCTGGTACAGGCCCGAGCCACCGTGCTCGACCAGCACGTCCTTGCCGGCCACGCCGAAATCGGCCGCGCCGTATTCGACGTAGGTCGGCACGTCGCTCGCGCGCACGATGATCACGCGCAGGTTCGGATCGGTCGTCGGCAGGATCAGCTTGCGCGACGTTTCCGGATCCTCGGCCACCTGCACGCCGGCGGCCGCCAGCAGCGGCAGGGTTTCCTCGAAAATCCGGCCCTTCGACAGGGCGAGGGTCAGCGGCGCGGTCATGCTTGGCTCCCGGAGAGGCGGCGCACGTTCGCGCCGACGGCGGTCAGTTTGGTTTCCATGCGGTCGTAGCCGCGGTCCAGGTGATAGATGCGGTCGACGAGCGTTTCGCCTTCGGCGCGCAGCCCGGCGATCACGAGGCTCGCCGACGCGCGCAGGTCGGTCGCCATCACGTTCGCGCCGGACAGCTTGTCGACGCCGGTCACGAGCGCCGTGTTGCCGTCGATCGTGATGTTCGCGCCGAGCCGGTTCAGCTCCTGCACGTGCATGAAGCGGTTCTCGAAAATGGTCTCGACGACCTGCGCGGTGCCCGTCGCGACCGAATTGAGGGCCATGAACTGCGCCTGCATGTCGGTCGGAAACGCCGGGTATTCCGACGTGCGAATCGTCACCGCCGACGGGCGGCGGTCCATCTTCACGCGCAGCCAGCTGTCGCCTTCCTCGATCGACACGCCGGCCTCGCGCAGCTTGTCGATCACCGCGTCGAGGATGTGCGGGCGCACGCCCGTCAGCATCACGTCGCCGCCCGCCGCCGCGACCGCGCACAGGAACGTGCCGGCCTCGATGCGGTCGGGAATCACCGAATGGCGTGCGCCATGCAGCCGCTCGACGCCCTGGATCACGAGGCGGTCGGTGCCGATGCCGTCGATTTTCGCGCCCATCGCGACCAGCAGGTGCGCGAGATCGCTCACTTCCGGCTCGCGCGCCGCGTTCTCGATCACCGTCTCGCCATCGGCCAGCGTCGCGGCCATCAGCAGGTTTTCCGTGCCCGTCACCGTAATCATGTCGGTCACGATGCGCGCGCCCTTCAGGCGCTTCGCGCGTGCCTCGATGAAGCCGTGCTCGATGCTGATCTCGGCACCCATCGCCTGCAGGCCCTTGATGTGCTGGTCGACCGGCCGCGCGCCGATCGCGCAGCCGCCCGGCAGCGACACCTTCGCCTCGCCGAAGCGCGCGAGCAGCGGCCCGAGCACGAGGATCGACGCGCGCATCGTCTTGACGAGCTCGTACGGCGCGACGAGGTTGTCGACGCGCGACGCGTCGAGCTGCACGCGGCAGCCGTCCGTTTCGCTCTTCACGCCCATCTGGTTCAGCACCTTCAGCGTGGTGCGCACGTCCTTCAGGTTCGGCACGTTGTCGAGTTCGACCGGCTCGGCGCTGAGCAGCCCCGCGCACAGGATCGGCAGCGCGGCGTTCTTCGCGCCCGACACGACGATCTCGCCCGACAACCGGCGACCGCCTTCGATCACCAGCTTGTCCATCCCATGTCCCTGCGATTCCCCGTTGGCGGCCGGGTGTGCCGTGGCGACGCTCTGGACGGCGTCGCGCTCGTTGACGGTGACTTGCACTCAGTGGTTCCGGTTATGCGTTCTGCCATTCGGCGGGCGTCAGCGTCTTCATGCTGAGCGCGTGAATTTCCTGCTTCATGCGATCGCCGAGCGCCGCATAAACGAGCTGGTGCCGCTGGATCGGCCGCTTGCCTTCGAAGGCCGCCGACACGATCGTCGCGAAGAAATGCTGGCCGTCGCCTTCGACTTCCAGATGAGTGCAGGCGAGACCGCCGGCGATGTATTGCTTGACCTGTTCGGGAGTCGGCAACATGAGGGGCTCCTGTCGGCGCGCGCCGCCTGTGGCGGCCGCCGCCGTCGATATCAATGACGCAGTTTGTAGCCGGTCGCGAGCAGCCGCATCGCGAACATCGCGAGCAGCACGAAGAAACCGGTGACGATCGCGAGGCTCGTGAGCGGGTTGATGTCGGACGCGCCGAAGAACCCGTAACGGAAGCCGTCGATCATGTAGAAAAACGGGTTGAGACGCGAGATCTCGCGCCACATGGGCGGCAGCGAGTGCGTCGAATAGAACACGCCGGACAGGAACGTCAGCGGCATGATCAGGAAGTTCTGGAACGCGGCGAGCTGATCGAACTTCTCGGCCCAGATGCCGGCGATCAGCCCGAGCGTGCCGAGGATCGCCGAGCCGAGCAGCGCGAACGCGATGATGAACAACGGCGCCGCGAAATGCATCGGGATAAACCAGATCGTCACGACGAACACGCCCGTGCCGACCGCGAGCCCGCGCACGACGGACGCAAGGACGTACGCGCCGAAGATGTCCCTGTAGGACAACGGCGGCAGCAGCACGAACACGAGGTTGCCGGTGATCTTCGACTGGATCAGCGACGACGAGCTGTTCGCGAACGCGTTCTGCAGCACGCTCATCATCACGAGGCCCGGCACGAGAAAGCTCACGTACTCGACGCCCGGATACACCTCGACGCGGCCCGACAGCGCATGGCCGAAGATCGTCAGGTACAGCAGCGCCGTCACGATCGGCGCGCACACCGTCTGGAACGACACTTTCCAGAAGCGCAGGAGTTCCTTGTAGAACAGCGTTTGAAAACCGCTCATGCCAGACCCTCGATGACCTCGGCCCCGTTCATCACCTGGACGAACACATCCTCGAGGTCGGCCTTGCGGACCTCGATCTCGTCGAACGTGCAGCCGGCCGCGCGACACTGCGCGAGGATGCGCTCGACATCGTCGTAGCTCGTGAGGCGCAGCAGATGCTCGCCCGGCGCGCGCGCGGCCGGATCGGTCTCCAGCCCGCGCAGTTCGGCGGGCAGCGCGCCGGTCGAGAGCCGCAGGTACAGCTGCAGGCCCGCGAAGCGACGCAGCAGCGCGTCGGTGCGATCGAGCGCGACGACTTCGCCGCGACGCAGCATCGCGATGCGGTCGCACAGCGACTCGGCTTCCTCGAGGTAATGGGTGGTCAGGACGATCGTGTGGCCCTCGCGGTTCAGCCGCGAGATGAACTGCCACAGCGTCTGGCGCAGTTCGACGTCGACGCCGGCAGTCGGCTCGTCGAGCACGATCACGGGCGGCCGGTGCACGAGCGCCTGCGCGACCAGCACGCGGCGCTTCATCCCGCCCGACAGCGCGCGCATGTTCGCGTCGGCCTTCTCGGTGAGGTCGAGATTGGCCATCACTTCGTCGATCCAGTCGTCGTTGTGGCGCAGCCCGAAATAGCCGGACTGGATCCGCAGCGTCTCGCGGACGGTGAAGAACGGGTCGAACACGAGTTCCTGCGGCACGACGCCGAGCGCGCGGCGCGCATCGCGGAAGTCCTTGACGACGTCGTGGCCGCGCACCGAGATACTGCCTTCATCGGCCCGGGCAAGCCCGGCGAGGATACTGATGAGCGTGGTCTTGCCTGCGCCGTTCGGGCCGAGCAGACCGAAAAACTCGCCTTCCTCGACCGACAGGCTGACGCCCTTGAGCGCCTGAAGCGATTTGTAGCGCTTCTTGACGTGACGGATTTCTATGGCTGACATGACTGTGCGCGGCGCAAGGGCCGCGACGCCTATTCTGTGCTTGCTGCGAAAGAAAATGGGGGCCGGACGCCGATTGGCTGCCCCGCAAAACGCTTGATTATAGGGCAAACCGGCTGGTGGGGCCGGCGCAGGAGGCGCGCGGCCTGAAGCGTGCGCGCGCCGGCTGGCGCGGCAGGCTTCGGTCGGACAGGGTCAATGTCGCCCGGTGCCGTCGATGAGCGCGTCGACGCCGTAGGCGCGCGCGAGGCTGGCGAGCTTCTGCGGGAGATTGAGGAGGTCGAGGGTCGCGCCGCGCGCTTTGGCGGCACGTTGCCATGCGAGCAGCACGGCGAGCGCGGACGAGTCGAACTGCGTCAGCGCCGAGCAATCGACGGCGGTCGCGCCGGCGCCGATGCGCGCAAGACCGTCCGCGAGCGCGGACTTCGCGCTCGCGACGGTCAGCGAAGAGCCTGCTTCGAAGCCGCTCACGACGCCTGCTTGCCGGCGGCAAGTTGCTGGTTGCGCTGCGTCAGGAACTGGATCAAGCCGTCGACGCCGCTTTGCTGGATCTTCTCGTTGAACTGCTGCTGGTAGGTCTGGATCAGCCACGCGCCGAGCACGTTCAGGTCATATACCTTCCAGCCATTCGCCGACTTGTAGAGGCGATAGTCGATCTGGACCGGCTGGCCGTTGTTCATCGCGACCGTCTTCACGACCACGTCGGTGTCGGCCGGATCGGCGCGGAACGGCGGGTACTGGATCTGCTGGTCCGGCTTCAGCTGCGCAAGCGCGCCCGAATACGTGCGGATCAGCAGCAGCTTGAACTGCTCCTGAACCTGTTGCTGCTGCTCGGCCGATGCCGTACGCCAGTTGCGACCCATCGCGAGCTGCGTGGTGCGGCGGAAATCGGTGTACGGCAGGATGTCCTTGTTGACGATCGTAATGATGCGGTTGGTGTCGCCCTGCTTGATCGTCTGCTGCTTCACCTCGTCGAGGACCTGCTGCGTCGCCGTCTTGATCAGCGCCTGCGGGTTCGACTGGTCGACTTGCGCGTGAGCTGCGCTGCCGAACGAGAACAGCGCCGCGAAAACGGGGATCAGGAACAGTTTTTTCATCATAGTGACCTGCATGAAGAGTCGATGCGTAGGTTGGAGCCGGTAGCTTACGCGCAAGTTCGCGTGCGCCACCGACTCAATCGTTTCCGGCTGTAACGAATGTAAATGGGTCAGTGCAGCTTGATGCTCGGGAAACGAATCCCGCCCGGAGCGGGCGGCGTCATCTGCATTGCCGGCACGTTCGTCGCGCTGGCCGGGTTCGGTGCGTCGGCACTGCCCGACGCCGGTGCGGCAACGGCCGCGCCCGATGCGCCGGCCGGCGCCGTCGCGCCGCCGATCGCGGCCGCACCCGCCGTTCCCGCCGCGCCGGCTGCCGCCGGTGCCGCGCCGTCGTCCGGCAGGTCGTACTTCGGCAGCGCGTCGTTGCTCGACGCCGTCGAGGCCTCGCCGCGCGCGTTGTCGATCAGCATCTGGCGGCGCTGCAGGTACGCGTTGCGCACGAACGAATACTTGTCGAGCGCCGCGGCATCCAGCACGTCGCCCGCGCCGAGCAGGTTCGCACGCGTGTTGACGAGGTTCACGCCGAACAGGCCCCAGCTCAGGCTGTCCGGCTTCACGTAGGTGAGCGGATTGCCCACGTAGTCGACGCCGAGGCCTGCCGTGTCGCGCAGCGTGCTCGGACCGAGCAGCGGCAGCACGAGATACGGGCCCGACGGCATGCCGTAGCGGCCCATCGTGATCCCGAAGTCGGCCGTGTGCTTCGGCAGTTTCGCGATCGTCGCGACGTCGAACAGGCCGCCGACGCCGAACACCGTGTTGATCACGACGCGCATGATGTCGCCGACGCCGTCCGCGATTCGCAGCTGCACGATGTTGTTCGCGGCGATGTAGACGTCGCCGATGTTCGAGAAGAAGTTCGTCACGCTGTCGCGCACCGGCTGCGGCACCACGTACTGGTAGCCCTTCGCGACCGGTTTCAGCGCGTACGTGTCGACCGTGTCGTTGAACTTGTACATCGACCGGTTGAAGCCTTCGAGCGGATCGCCCTTGGTCGGCGTCTGCACGGTCGCGCAACCGCTCAACGCGGCGACTGCCGCCACCGCGAGCGCGGCGTGCCTGATGCGGATCGTCTGCATGGTCATTACCCTCTTGTCTTTCTCTCGTGTGGTTATTGGGCGGTCGAACCGGACACCGCAGAGGCCGGCACCGCGACCGGCGCGGGCGCGGCCGGCGCGGCCGAGGCCCCCGATGCCGGCTTCGCGCCACCCGCGTCGGCTGCCTTGCTGTACAGGAACTGGCCGATCAGGTTCTCGAGCACGATCGCCGATTGCGTCATCGTGATCGTATCGCCCGCCTTCAGCATTTCGGTGTCGCCGCCCGGATCGAGGCCGATGTACTGCTCGCCGAGCAGGCCCGACGTCAGGATCTTCGCCGACGAATCCTTCGGGAACGGATACTGGCCGTCGATATCGATCGTCACCAGCGCCTGGTAGGTGTTGGTGTCGAAGGCGATCGACTTCACGCGGCCGACCACGACGCCCGAGCTCTTCACGGCGGCGCGCGGCTTCAGCCCGCCGATGTTGTCGAATTTCATCCTCACCGAGTAGGTCGGCTGAAACGACAGCGAGCTCATGTTGCCGACCTTGAGCGCCAGGAACAGCACCGCAAGGAAGCCCACCACCACGAACAGGCCGACCCAGAAGTCGAGAGCAGTCTTTTTCATCGTCATCCCAAAATTTGGCTTGGCTGAGGCTTAGCTGAACATCAGCGCGGTCAGCAGGAAATCGAGGCCGAGTACGGCGAGCGACGCGAACACGACCGTCTTGGTCGTCGCGCGCGACACGCCCTCGGGCGTGGGCTTCGCTTCATACCCCTGAAACAGTGCAATGAAGGTCACGGCGAACCCGAACACGATGCTCTTGATCACGCCGTTGCCGACGTCGGCCCACACCTCGACCCCGCCCTGCATCTGTGACCAGAACGCGCCCGGATCGACGCCGATCAGCACGACCCCGACGAAATAACCGCCGAGCACGCCGACCGCGTTGAAGATCGCGGTGAGCAGCGGCATCGCGATGATGCCGGCCCACAGGCGCGGCGCGATCACCGTCTTGAGCGGATCGACGGCCATCATCTCAAGCGCGGTGAGCTGCTCGCCGGCCTTCATCAGGCCGATCTCGGCCGTGAGCGACGTGCCCGCGCGGCCCGCGAACAGCAGCGCGGTCACGACCGGGCCGAGCTCGCGCACCAGCGACAGCGCGACCAGCAGGCCGAGCGCCTGCTCGGACCCGTAGCGATTCAGCGTGTAATAGCCCTGCAGGCCGAGCACGAAGCCGACGAACAGGCCCGACACGGCAATGATCACGAACGAATAGTTGCCGAGGAAGTGGATCTGCTTCGTGACCAGCCGCGGCCGGCGCAGCAGCGGAAAGAATTCCAGCACGAGGCGCACGAACAGCCGCGTGCCGTAGCCCGCGCGCTCGAGGCCGCCGATGACGTAACGTCCGATCGCGCTGATCATGCGCGCCCTCCGCCGAGCCCGAAATCCGCAGCCAGCGGCGGGCTCGTGTAATGAAATTTGAACGGGCCGTCCGGCGCGCCGTCGATGAACTGGCGCACGCTCGGGTCGGTCGACGCGCGCAGCTCGTCGGGCGTGCCCTGCGCGAGCACGCCGCCATTGGCCAGAAAATACACGTAGTCGGCGATCGCGAACGATTCCGGCACGTCGTGCGTGACGAGGATCGACGTTGCGCCGAGCGCCTCGTTCAGCGTGCGGATCAGGTTCGCCGTGATGCCGAGCGAGATCGGATCGAGGCCCGCGAACGGTTCGTCGTACATGATGAGCTGCGGGTCGAGCGCGATCGCGCGCGCGAGCGCGATGCGGCGCGCCATCCCGCCCGACACCTCGGACGGCATCAGGTCGCGCGCGCCGCGCAGGCCGACCGCGTTGAGCTTCATCAGCACCAGGTCGCGGATCAGGTCTTCGGGCAGGTCGGTGTGTTCGCGCAGCGCGAACGCGACGTTCTCGAACACCGACATGTCGGTGAACAGCGCGCCGAACTGGAACAGCATGCCCATCTTGCGGCGCAGCGCGTACAGGCCGTCGCGCGTCTGCGCGCCGACGTCGGCGCCGTCGAACAGCACCTGGCCGCGGCGTGCGCGCACCAGGCCGCCGATCAGGCGCAGCACGGTCGTCTTGCCGCAACCCGACCCGCCCATGACGGCGACGACCTGGCCGCGCCCGAAGCGCATGTTCAGGTTCGACAGGACGAGGCGGTCGCCGTAGCCAAAGTCGACGTCGCGAAGTTCCAGCAGTGTCTCGGTAGGAGTGGGGCTCACGGAGCTGACAGTCCTTTTACGCAGAACGCCGAATTATAGGGCCTGCATTGGAATGATGTCGTGACGCCGTTCCGGGCCCTGCGGTCAATGATTGTCAAATTGTCGGGCAAAACATTGCTGCAACGCAACAATTGCCGCCCGATAATCGTCTGCGCCCGTGACCGCGCTGACCACCGCGACGCTGCCGACGCCCGTCGCCAGCACGTCCGGCAACGCGTCGAGCCCCACGCCGCCGATCGCGACGAGCGGCGCCCGCGCGCCCGCGAAGCGCGCATAGCGGGCAATCCGCGCAAGGCCTTGCGGCGGCGCCGCGACCGCCTTGGTCGCGGTCGCGTACACGGGGCCGAGCGCCAGATAGCTCGGGCGCTCGTGCAACGCGCGCAACATCTCGTAATAACCGTGACTCGACAGCCCGAGCCGCAGGCCGGCGCGCGCGATCGCGGCCAAATCAGCCGTTTCCAGGTCCTCCTGACCCAGATGTACGCCGTACGCACCCTCTTCTATCGCGATCTGCCAGTGATCGTTGATGAACACGCGCGCATCGGGATAACGGCGCCCCGCCGCGACCGCCCGTGCGACTTCCCGGCGCAACGCATCCGGATCCGCGCCTTTCACGCGCAGCTGCACGGTTCGCACGCCGCACTCGAGCACGCGTTCGACCCATTCGGCGTCGGGGACGACCGGATAAAGGCCAAGTTGCGCGGGGCACGGCGGGAATGCGGGCTCGGGTGCCGAGGCCAGGCCGGCGACGCGCGGGAACCGCGCGGCATCGACCGGCCACGCATCGGCCCCGCGCGCTTCGTCGCCGTCGCGCCACGCGAGCGCGAGCACCAGCGCGTCGATCGGCGCGAAGCCGCAATCGAGGAACGCCGCGAGCGCCGCGATCCAGTCGTCGGCGAGCGGATGCGCGGCTTCCAGCGCGTGGCGCACGCCCGCGGCGTGCAGCGCCGCGCCGTGTTCGTCGAACTCGATCGCGACCGCGTCCGGCGACGCGGGGCGCGACGCAGCCGACGCGCGCGCCTGCGCGGCTCGATCGCCGGCCGACACGATCAGCACGTCGCCGTCGGCCGGCACGTCGGGCGCCGCGACGCACAGCCGCCACGGCGTCGTGCCGGTCGGCCAGTCGCCCAGGCGGGCGCGAATCCGCTCGGCCGCTTCGGCCAGCTCGTCGGCCGGCGGCCAGAATGCATCGGCGAAGCGCACGCTCATGCGCCGCCCCCGTCCTGGTGCCAGAACGGCATCCCGACGACCGGCGTGCTCGCGTGCGCAGTCTCGCGCGCATCCATCGGCCCGGCGAGATAGGCCGCACGGCCGGCCTCGACGCCTTGCGCGAACGCACGCGCCATGATTTCCGGATGCGTGGCCTGCGACACGGCCGTGTTCAGCAGCACGCCGTCGAAGCCCCACTCCATCACCTGGCACGCGTGCGACGGCACGCCGAGCCCGGCGTCGACGATCAGCGGCACGTCCGGCAGCCGCTCGCGCAGCACGCGCAGCCCGTACGGATTCACGACGCCCTTGCCCGTGCCGATCGGCGCGCCCCACGGCATCAGCGCCTCGCAACCGACGTCGAGCAGACGCCGGCCGATCACGAGATCCTCGGTGCAGTACGGCAGCACCTTGAAGCCGTCCTTGACCAGTTGCGCGGCCGCCTCGATCAGCCCGACCGGGTCGGGCTGCAGCGTGTAGTCGTCGCCGATCAGCTCGAGCTTGATCCAGTCGGTATCGAAGACCTCGCGCGCCATGTGCGCGGTCGTCACCGCTTCGGCGACGGTCTGGCAGCCGGCCGTGTTCGGCAACAGCGGCACCGCGTGACGCTTGAGCAGATCGAAGAAGCCGGCCTCGGCGGTGCCGCCGGTCATCTGGCGGCGCAGCGCGACCGTCACCATCCCGGGGCGCGACGCGGCAATCGAATCGGACAGCGACTGCAGCGACGGGTAGCGCGACGTGCCGAGCAGCACGCGGCTTGCGAAGGTTTCACCGTACAGCGTCAGCGCGTCGGCGGAAGTGAGGGACGTCATGTCGTTTTCCTGGAAGAGCGGAGGGCGAACCGGCGGCGCTCAGCCGCCCGCGACGGGGTGCACGACGTCGAGCTTGTCGCCCGTCGCGAGCGCGCGCGCCGCATGCTGCGTGCGCGCGACGAAATTGCCGTTCAGCGCGACCGCGTACGGCGGACGCGCGCCGTACGCGGCGAGCGCGTCGGCAACCGTCGCGCCGTCGGGCAGCGTCAGCGTCTGTTGGTTGATCTGGATATCCATGAGGCTTGATCGAATTCGGTCGGCGGCGCGCGTCAGGCCGGCTGGCGCGCGTCGTCGCGGTGATGAAGGAGCGTCGGCCAGCGCGCGGCGTCGCGCCACGAGGCGAACGCGTCGGCATCGGCGAATGCGCCGCCGAGTGCGGCTTGCGCGAAGGCAACCGCCGCGTGCGCGACTTCCGGCGCGATCATGAAGCCGTGCCGGTACAGGCCGTTGACGGCCAGCGTCGTCGCGCCGTCCCAGATCACCGCCGGGCGGTGATCGGGCAACGTCGGGCGGCATTGCGCGTTCAGTTCGAGGATGCGCGCCTCGCCGAACGCCGGGTGCACGGAAAACGCCGCGCTCAGCAGTTCGAGCGCCGAGCGCACGCTGACGGGCGACATGTCCTCGCCCTCCACCTCGGTCGCGCCGATCACGTACAGGTCGTCCTGTTTCGGCGCGATGTAAAGGGGATAGCGTGGATGCAGCAGCCGCACGGGCCGCGTGAGCCCGATGCCCGGCGCGCGCACGCGCGCGACTTCGCCGCGGATGCCGCGCAGCGCGGGCAGCGCGGATTTCGCGCCGAGCCCGCGGCAATCGATCGTGAAATGCGCGTCGGGCCGGTTCGCGTCGTCGATCGTCGCGTGCCAGTGCAGCTCGACGCCGCGTTGCGCGAGGCCCGCCGCGAGTGCGCGCAGCGCCTGCCGGTTGTCGAGCTGCCCCTCGCGCGGCAGCATCAGGCCGCGCGCGAAGCGCCCCGCGAGCGCGGGCTCGGCCGCGTCGACCTGCGCGCCGGCCAGCGCGACGAAGCCACCGTCGAACAGCTCGGCCGGCGCGTTTGCGCGCACGCGCCGCTCGAACAGCGGCGCCTCGGCGCGATCCGCGTGATGCCAGACGACGAGCGTGCCGTGCTGCTGGAAGAACACAGGTTCGGGCAGTTCCGGGAGCCATTGCGGCCAGCGCGCGAGCGATGCCGCGCCGAGCTCGGTGATCAGCAGCTCGGCGCTCGCCGCCTCGGCGAGCGGCGCGAGCATCGCGGCCGCGACCCACGCGGCCGACTGCTCGCCGTCCGGGCCGCCGCGCTCGTACAGCGCGACGCGATGCCCGTCGCCCGCAAGCCGCCATGCGATCAGACGGCCGACGAGGCCGCCGCCGAGTACCGCGAAATCGGGTCGGGAAGCGTGGAGGTTCATCGCGCGTCCTCCTCGCGAACCGCGCGGGCGCGTGCGACGAGCGTCGACGCGCGCGCACCGTCCCGTGCGGACGCACGCGACAGCGGATCGGGAACAGCGCAAAAGACTGAAGATTGAGCGGTCATCATTCCTTCCGTAACGCGCAACGCGCGTACCCAAAAGGACGAAACCGGCAGCAAAGGCCGGCCGGGCGGGACTCGGGCGCTGACCATGTGGGATGGCAGCCAGCGCGGCCCGGCGGGATCAGAAACTTCCCTCGCCGGTATTACCCGGATCGGGTGCGAAGGGTCTTTCTCAGCCTCGCCGCGTCGCCCGGAACTGTCCGTCGGCCGCGCTCGAAGCACCCCTGTTTCGTCGTCGGCCATTAGACCATAAAAGCGGAAAGCGCCGCAAACTGTCCCCCTTGCGGCAAATTCGCCGTCGCGTCGCGCCGCTCTGGCACAATGCCCGCAGGCTGGCCGCGCGAGCGGCCGGTTGCCGCGTCACCGCCGGCCTTAAGTGCCGCTTAAGACGCGCGGGTCACCATCCGGACGCCCGCCGTCAGTCGGCACTCCGTCCCGGCATACCGTATCGCGGCGCGCGTCCGGCTCCGCCCGGCACGCGCGCCGGCTACTCATCAGGAAGCACATGACCCAATCGATCGATCCCGTCCGCTCCGCCTCCGACGCGCCGCAGGACGAGCGCCCGGTATCCGCGTGGAGCCTCATCAAGCCCTACTGGGTGTCGTCCGAATGGAAAATCGCGTGGGGGCTGCTGGTCACGATCATCGCGATCAATCTCTGCGTGGTCTGGATCAACGTCAAGCTGAACAAGTGGAACGTGGGGTTCTACAACGCGCTGCAGTCGAAGAACGTTCAAGACTTCCCCGGTCTGCTGATGCAGTTCTCGGCATTCGCGTTCGCATTCATCATCCTCGCCGTCTACGGCCGCTATCTGCGCCAGATGCTCGGGTTCCGCTGGCGCCAGTGGCTCACCGATCGCTTCCTCGGCCAATGGCTCGGCGATCGCGCGTTCTATCGGATCGAGCGCGACCGCCTCGCCGACAACCCCGACCAGCGGATCACCGACGATCTCCAGTCGTTCGCGACGGCCACGCTCACGTTGTCGCTCGACCTGCTGTCGACGGTCGTCACGCTCGTGTCGTTCATCACGATCCTGTGGTCGCTCGCGGGCGCGCTGACGATCACGCTCGGCGCGACGCCTGTCGCGATTCCCGGGTACATGGTTTGGGCGGCCGCACTGTATGCGGTGGTCGGCTCGCTGATCATCCAGAAGGTCGGCCACCCGCTCGTGTCGATCAACTACCAGCAACAGCGCGTCGAGGCCGACTTCCGCTTCGGCTTGATCCGCGTGCGCGAGAACGCCGAGCAGATCGCGTTCTACGACGGCGAGAAAACCGAGATCGGCACCGCGCAGACGCTGTTCATGCGCATTCGCGACAACTGGTGGCGCGTGATGAAGTACACGAAGCGCCTCACGTTCGTCACGGCCTTCTATAGTCAGATCGCGATCATCTTTCCGCTCGTCGTCGCGGCGCCGCGCTATTTCGCGGGCGCGTTCTCGTTCGGCGTGCTGATGCAGATTGCGTCCGCGTTCGGCACCGTCAGCGATTCGTTCTCGTGGTTCATCAACAGTTACTCGACCCTCGTCGAATGGCGCGCGACCGTCAACCGTCTGCGTGAATTCAAGCGTGTGATGGGCACGTCGCACCTGAAGGAAAGCCTGTCGCCCGCGACCGAGCACGGCGGCATCAACCTGCACTACGTCGATGCCGCGAAGCTGTCGACGTCGTCGCTGAAGCTCGCGCTGCCGAACGGCAACGCGCTCGCGAACATCGGCAACGTGACGATCGAGCCCGGCTCGCGCTGGCTCGTGGTCGGCAAGTCGGGTTCCGGCAAGAGCACGTTCATGCGCGCGCTCGCGGGCCTGTGGCCGTTCGGCGACGGGGCGATCGACGCGCCGGTCGGCGCGCGGATGATGTTCGTGCCGCAAACCAGCTACTTGCCGATCGGCACGCTGAAGGCCGCGCTCACCTATCCGGCCGCGCCCGACGCATTCACCGACGACGCGTGCCGCGACGCGCTGCGCGCGTGCCGCCTGGAAGACTACGTCGGCCGCCTCGACGAGACCGGCCACTGGACGCGCGTGCTGTCGCCGGGCGAACAGCAGCGTTTGGCCGGCGCGCGCGTGCTGCTGCACAAGCCCGACTTCCTGTTCCTCGACGAAGCGACGAGCGCGCTCGACGCCGACAACGAAGCGCGGCTCTATCACCTGCTCGCCGAACGGCTGCCGCAAGCCGCGATCGTCAGCATCGCGCATCGCGAATCGCTGGCCGCGTTCCACGTCGGCACGATCAACGTCGAACGCGTGAACGACAGCGACAAAGTCGCCGCGTAACCGAAACAAAAAGGCCGGCGCATACCGCGCCGGCCTTGTTCTCTTCCTCGTCCCGCCCGCCTTCCCGCTACGCCCGCCCGACGGGCACCGACACGATCGGCACATGCGACACGCCCTCGTGCGACAGCCGGCTTTCAAATAACGTCAGCGCGACGAAACGCAGCGCGACCGGCCGCCCGGTCGCACCGCCGTGCGCGGGCTGCCCGTTCGCGTCGCGCGGCAGCCGCGCGAGCGTGACGTGCGGCCTGAACGGCCGGCGGTCGGCCGGCACGCCCAGTTCGAGCAGCAGCGCGGACAAGTCGGCATTCAGCGCCGCACAGGCGGGATCGGGCGCGAGTTCCGCGACGATCAGCCTCGCGCGCGGCAGGCTCGGCCACCACGCAATCCGCTCGACCGGCTGCAACGGCAGCGCATGCGCGGCCGCGAGCGCCGGCAGGCGTGCGGCCAGCGCGTCGCAACGCGCGCGTTCGATCGCGCCGATGAACGCGAGCGTCACGTGCAGTTGCGCGGGCAGCGTGCGCCGCGCGCCTCGGGTGACCGGCAGCGCGTGCAGCGCGTCGCGCGATGCCGCATCGGGCATCAGCGCGACGAACGCACGGAGCCGGTCGCCGTTCATGACTCGCGCACCGCCACGCGCGCCTCGGCCACCGCATCGGCCGACACCGGACGCTGCGGCAGCGGGCCGTGCTCGCCCCACACGTCGGCCGGCAGCACGCGCGCGAGCTCGGGAATCGTGTTGCGCGTGAACACCGGATCGGCAATGCCCTCCGCGCGCTGGCGGCGATAGTCGCGCCACGCGGCATGCGCATACTTGCCGAGCGCGAGGATCGCGACCAGGTTGATGATCGCCATCAGCCCCATGCTCGTATCGGCCATCGCCCATACGAGCGGCAGTTGCCCGACGCTGCCGAACATCACCATGCCGAGCACCGCGATGCGGAACAGCGGCAGCACGCCGCGCCGCTTCGTGATGAAGTCGACGTTGCCTTCCGCGTAGGCGTAATTGCCGATCACCGACGAGTACGCGAAGAAGAAGATCGCAACGGCCATGTAGATGCCGCCCCAGTCGCCGACGTGGCTCGCGATCGCGCGCTGCGTGAGCGCCGCGCCCTCCATGCCGGTGCCGAGTTCGTACTGGCCCGACAGCAGGATCACGAACGCGGTCGCGCTGCAGATCACGATCGTGTCGACGAACACGCCGAGCATCTGGATCAGCCCCTGCACGACCGGATGCCGCACGCTCGCGGTCGCGGCCGCGTTCGGCGCGCTGCCCATGCCGGCCTCGTTCGAGAACAAGCCGCGCTTCACGCCCATCGCGACCGCCTGGCTGACCGCGTAGCCGGTCAGGCCGCCCGCCGCCTGCTCGAGCCCGAACGCGCTCTTTACGATCAGCGCGATCACGCCCGGCACCAGCGCGACGTGCGTCGCGACCGCGTAGACGGCCAGCGCGAGGTAGCCGATCGCCATCACCGGCACGATCACCTGCGCGACCGACGCGATGCGGCGAATCCCGCCGAAGATGAGCGGCGCGGTGAGCAGCACGAGGCCGAGGCCGACCGTCTCGCGGCTCCAGCCGAACGACGTATGGAACGCATCGGCGATCGCGTTGGCTTGCACCGCGTTGAACACGAAGCCGAACGCGAGGATCAGCGACAGCGAGAACAGCACGCCGAAGCCGCGCGAGCGCAGGCCCGTCTGGATGTAGTACGCGGGGCCGCCGCGATAGCTGCCGTCCGGATGCGACACCTTGAAGATCTGCGCGAGCGTCGCCTCGACGAACGCCGACGACATCCCGACGAGCGCCGTCATCCACATCCAGAAGATCGCGCCCGGCCCGCCGACCGTCAGCGCGACCGCGACACCGGCGATGTTGCCGGTGCCCACGCGGCTCGCGAGGCCGGTCGCGAACGCCTGGAACGACGAGATGCTGCCCGGCTCGCCCTTGCTGCCGACCAGCTTGATGCTGAGGAGCAGCGCCTTCAGCTGGATCATCCGGAACCGCAACGTGAACCACGCGCCGGCGCCGAGCAGCAGCGCGATCAGCACGTAATTCCACAGCACGCCGTTGACGGCGTCGATCAGCCCATGCACGAATGCTTCCATTCAGAGTCCTTGTAAATGGGGTCAGTCAAATGCGGCGGCCGCGCGAACGCGGCCGGTCGGGCGACATGATATGACAATTTCCAATGATTATTACAAAACGAAAGGTTTCCGGATCGCGGAACATCGATACCTGATGTGATCAGGTTAGGCGACGCTTCGGAAAGATGCGGGGCGCGCGGTCGGCGACAGCGGACGACGGATGCCTGCCTGCGGACAATTGAATATCGGCGGAACGCCGCACAATAAAAAAACCGGGCGCCCTTTCGGACGCCCGGTTTTCCTCGAAACCCGCTCGCGCGCTTCAGCTTAGCGCGGCAGTTCCGAATGCCCCATCAGGTACGCATCGACCGAACGCGCGCACTGGCGGCCTTCGCGGATCGCCCAGACGACGAGCGACTGGCCGCGGCGCATGTCGCCTGCCGCGAACACCTTGTCGACCGACGTGTAGTACGAGCGATCGCCTTCGGTCGCCGCGCGCGCGTTGCCGCGTGCGTCCTTCGCGACGCCGAACGCCTCGAGCACGGTGGCTGCCGGCTGCGTGAAGCCCATCGCGAGCAGCACCAGGTCGGCCTTCATCTCGAACTCGGAGCCCGGCACTTCCTGCATCTTGCCGTCCTTCCACTCGACGCGCACCGCGATCAGCTTCTCGACCTTGCCGTTCTTGCCTTCGAGACGCTTCGTCGCGACCGCCCAGTCACGCTCGCAGCCTTCCTCGTGCGACGACGACGTGCGCAGCTTGATCGGCCAGTACGGCCACACGAGCGGCTTGTTTTCCTCTTCCGGCGGCTGCGGCAGCAGTTCGAACTGCGTGACCTGCTTCGCGCCGTGACGGTTCGACGTGCCGACGCAGTCCGAACCCGTATCGCCGCCGCCGATCACGATCACGTGCTTGCCCTTCGCGAGCAGCTGGTCGACGAGCTTGTCGCCCGCGTTCACGCGGTTCTGCTGCGGCAGGAAGTCCATCGCGAAATGCACGCCGGCGAGCTCGCGGCCCGGCACCGGCAAATCGCGCGGCGTTTCCGAACCGCCCGCGATCACGACCGCGTCGAATTCTTCCTTCAGCTTCTCCGGCGAAATGGTTTCCTTCGCCATGTTGCCGATCGAGTCCGGCAACGCGTCCTTGCCGATGAACACGCTGGTGCGGAACGTCACGCCTTCCGCTTCCATCTGGCGCATGCGGCGATCGATCAGCCACTTCTCGAGCTTGAAGTCGGGGATCCCGTAACGCAGCAGGCCGCCGATGCGGTCGTTCTTCTCGAACACCGTCACGTCGTGGCCGGCGCGCGCGAGCTGCTGCGCGGCCGCGAGACCCGCGGGGCCGGAACCGACGACCGCGACCTTCTTGCCCGTCTTGTGCTCGGCCGGCAGCGGCTTCACCCAGCCTTCCGCCCAAGCCTTGTCGATGATCGCGTGCTCGATCGACTTGATGCCGACCGGATCCTCGTTGATCCCGAGCGTGCAGGCTGCCTCGCACGGTGCCGGGCAAATGCGCCCCGTGAACTCGGGGAAGTTGTTGGTCGAATGCAGGACTTCGATCGCCTGCTGCCAGTCCTGGCGGTAAACGAGATCGTTGAAGTCCGGGATGATGTTGTTGACCGGGCAGCCGTTGTTGCAGAACGGGATGCCGCAGTCCATGCAGCGCGCGCCCTGGACCTTCGCGTCCGCGTCGGTCAGCGCCGCGACGAATTCCTTGTAGTGCTTCACGCGCGTGAGCGGTGCTTCGTACGCCTCGTGGCGGCGTTCGAACTCCAGAAAACCGGTTGCCTTGCCCATAAGGTGCTCTTCTGTTCGGTGTATCGGGTGGGGGAGCCGCGCGCGGCAATCATGCGCGCGCGGCATTCGCTATGTCGTTCGTCGCTCAGGCGGCCAGCACTTCCTTCGCCGCCTTCTTCGCACCGATCTCGCCCAGCGCGCGCTTGTATTCGTGCGGGAACACCTTCACGAACTGGCGGCGCGCCGCGTCCCAGTTTTCCAGCAGCGACTTCGCGCGCGGCGAACCCGTGAACTGGAAATGACGCTCGACGAGCCCCTTGAGCAACGCTTCGTCCGTCGTGCCCTCATGCCAGAGCGCGCGGTCGACCGTGCGCTCCTGCTCGGCCTGCTGCAGCACCGGCTCAAGCGCGACCATCGACTTGTTGCACTTCGCCGCGAACGTGCCTTCCGGATCGTAGATGTACGCGAGACCGCCCGACATGCCGGCCGCGAAGTTGCGCCCGGTTTCGCCGAGCACGACGACCGTGCCGCCCGTCATGTATTCGCAACCGTGGTCGCCCGTGCCTTCGACGACCGCCGTCGCGCCCGAGTTACGCACGCAGAAGCGCTCGCCCGCGACGCCGCGGAAGAACGATTCGCCTTCGATCGCGCCGTACATCACCGTGTTGCCGCAGATGATGTTTTCCTCGGACTTGCCGCGGAAGTCGTTGGTCGGACGGATGATGATCCGGCCGCCCGACAGGCCCTTGCCGACGTAGTCGTTGCCGTCGCCGACGAGGTCGAGCGTCACGCCCTTCGCGAGGAACGCGCCGAAGCTCTGGCCGGCCGTGCCCTTCAGCTGGATGTGCACCGCGTCGTCGGCCAGGCCGTCGTGGCCGTGCTTCTTCGCGATCACGCCCGACAGCATCGCGCCGACCGTGCGGTTCACGTTGCGCACCGGCTGGATGAACGACACGTGCTCGCCATTCTCGATCGCGGCCTTCGCCTTCTCGATCAGCACGTGGTCGAGCGCACGCTCGAGGCCGTGATCCTGCACATCGACGTGACGCGGCGCGACGTCCTCGCATTCTTCCGGCTGGTAGAACACGCGCGAGAAGTCGAGGCCCTTCGCCTTCCAGTGCTCGATGCCCTTGCGGGTGTCGAGCAGGTCGGCGCGGCCGATCAGGTCGTCGAACTTCGCGATGCCGAGCTGCGCCATGATCTCGCGCACTTCCTCGGCGACGAAGAAGAAGTAGTTCACGACGTGCTCGGGCTGGCCCTTGAACTTCGCACGCAGCACCGGATCCTGCGTCGCGACGCCGACCGGGCACGTGTTCAGGTGGCACTTGCGCATCATGATGCAGCCCTCGACGACGAGCGGTGCCGTCGCGAAGCCGAATTCGTCCGCGCCGAGCAGCGCACCGATCACGACGTCGCGACCCGTCTTCATCTGGCCGTCGGCCTGAACGCGGATGCGGCCGCGCAGGCGGTTCAGCACCAGCGTCTGCTGCGTTTCGGCGAGGCCGAGTTCCCACGGCGTGCCCGCATGCTTGACCGACGACAGCGGCGATGCGCCCGTGCCGCCGTCATGGCCGGCGATCACGACGTGATCGGCCTTCGCCTTCGCGACACCAGCCGCGACCGTGCCGACGCCGACTTCCGACACCAGCTTCACCGAGATGCTCGAGCTCGGGTTCACGTTCTTCAGGTCGTGGATCAGCTGCGCCAGATCCTCGATCGAGTAGATGTCGTGATGCGGCGGCGGCGAGATCAGGCCGACGCCCGGCACCGAGTAACGCAGCTTGCCGATGTATTCCGACACCTTGTGGCCCGGCAACTGGCCGCCTTCGCCCGGCTTCGCGCCCTGCGCCATCTTGATCTGGATCTGGTCGGCCGATGCCAGGTACTCGGCGGTGACGCCGAAGCGGCCCGACGCGACCTGCTTGATCTTCGAGCGCAGCGAATCGCCGTCCTTCAGCGGAATGTCGCTCACGATCTCGTCGCCGATCACCGACTTCAGCGTCTCGCCCGACTTGATCGGAATGCCGCGCAGTTCGTTGCGGTAGCGCTTCTCGTCCTCGCCGCCTTCGCCGGTGTTCGACTTGCCGCCGATCCGGTTCATCGCGATCGCGAGCGTCGCGTGCGCTTCGGTGCTGATCGAACCGAGCGACATCGCGCCCGTCGCAAAGCGCTTGACGATGTCCTTCGCCGGCTCGACGTCGTCGATCGGGATGGCCTTGGTCGGCTCGACCTTGAACTCGAACAGGCCGCGGAACGTCATGTGACGCTTGGTCTGGTCGTTGATCAGGTGCGCGTATTCCTTGTACGTCTGGTACGAGTTGCTGCGCGTCGCGTGCTGGAGCTTCGCGATCGAGTCCGGCGTCCACATGTGGTCTTCGCCGCGCACACGATAGGCGTACTCGCCACCCGCGTCGAGCATGTCGCGCAGGACCGGGTTGTCGCCGAACGCATCGCGGTGCAGGCGGATCGCTTCTTCCGCGACTTCGAACAGGCCGATGCCGCCGACCTTCGAGGCCGTGCCCTTGAAGTACTTCTCGACGAGGTCGCTCGACAGGCCGAGTGCTTCGAAGATCTGCGCGCCCGTGTACGACATGTACGTCGAGATGCCCATCTTCGACATCACCTTCTGCAGGCCCTTGCCGACCGCCTTCGTGAAGTTGTAGACCGCCTTCTCCGGCGACAGGTCGCCCGGCAGGCCTTCCGCCATCTTCGCGAGCGTTTCCATCGCGAGGTACGGGTGCACGGCTTCCGCGCCATAGCCCGCGAGCAGCGCGAAGTGGTGCGTCTCACGCGCCGAGCCCGTCTCGACGACGAGGCCCGTGCTCGTACGCAGCCCTTGCTGGACGAGGTGCGTGTGGATCGCCGACGTGGCGAGCAGCGCCGGAATCGCGACGTGCTCGGCGTCCGTCTTGCGGTCCGACACGATCAGCATGTTGTAGCCCGACTTGACCGCGTCGACGGCTTCCGCGCACAGCGACGCGAGGCGTGCCTCGATGCCTTCCTTGCCCCATGCGACCGGATAGCAGATGTTCAGTTCGTATGCGCTGAACTTGCCGCCCGTGTACTGGTCGATCGCGCGGATCTTCGCGATGTCCTTGAAGTCGAGCACCGGCTGCGACACTTCGAGACGCATCGGCGGGTTGATGTTGTTCGTGTCGAGCAGGTTCGGCTTCGGGCCGATGAACGACACGAGCGACATGACCATGTTCTCGCGGATCGGGTCGATCGGCGGGTTCGTGACCTGCGCGAACAGCTGCTTGAAGTAGTGATAGAGCGTCTTGTTCTTGTTCGACATCACCGCGAGCGGCGAGTCGTTGCCCATCGAGCCGACGGCCTCCTCGCCCTGCTGCGCCATCGGCGCCATCAGGAACTTGAGGTCTTCCTGCGTGTAGCCGAACGCCTGCTGGCGATCGAGCAGCGCCGCGCCCTGCGTGCGGCCGGCCGCGACGTCCTCGGCCTTCGGCTCGATCTCGTCGAGCTTGATGCGCACGGCGTCGATCCAGCTCTTGTACGGCTTCGCGTTCGCGAGGTTGTCCTTGAGTTCCTTGTCGTCGATGATGCGGCCGTGTTCCATGTCGATCAGGAACATCTTGCCCGGCTGCAGGCGCCACTTCTTGACGATCTTCGATTCGGGGATCGGCAGCGTGCCGGCTTCCGACGCCATGATGACGAGGTCGTCGTCGGTCACGATGTAGCGCGCCGGGCGCAGGCCGTTACGGTCGAGCGTCGCGCCGATCTGGCGGCCGTCCGTGAACGCGATCGCGGCGGGGCCGTCCCACGGCTCCATCATCGCGGCGTGGTATTCGTAGAACGCGCGGCGGTTCTCGTCCATCAGCGTGTGCTGTTCCCAGGCTTCCGGGATCATCATCATCACCGCGTGCACGAGCGGGTAGCCGGCCATCACCAGCAGTTCGAGACAGTTGTCGAACGACGCGGTGTCCGACTGGCCCGGGTAGATCAGCGGCCACAGCTTCGGCAGGTCGTCGGCGAGCACGTGCGACGCGATCGCGCCGGTACGCGCGTTCAGCCAGTTCACGTTGCCCTTCACGGTGTTGATCTCGCCGTTGTGCGCGATCATCCGGTACGGGTGAGCCAGTTCCCATGCCGGGAACGTGTTGGTCGAGAAGCGCTGGTGCACGAGCGCGAGCGCCGACACGACGCGCTCGTCCTGCAGGTCGCGGTAGTACACGCCGACCTGGCCCGCCAGCAGCAGCCCCTTGTAGACGATCGTGCGCGCCGACATCGACGGCACGAAGTATTCCTTGCCGTGCTTGAGCTTCAGCGCCTGGATGCGGTGGCTTGCGGTCTTGCGGATCACGTACAGCTTCCGCTCGAGCGCGTCCGTCACCATGATGTCCTTGCCGCGGCCGATGAAGATCTGGCGGATCAGCGGCTCGCTCGCCTTCACGGTCGGCGAGATCGGCATCGCATGGTCGACCGGCACGTCGCGCCAGCCGAGCACGACCTGACCTTCTGCCCGCACCGTCCGCTCGAGCTCCTGCTCGCACGCGAGACGCGACGCGTTTTCCTTCGGCAGGAAGATCATCCCGACCCCATATTCGCCGGCCGGCGGCAGCGTCACGCCCTGCTTCGACATTTCCTCGCGATAGAACGCGTCCGGAATCTGGATCAGGATGCCGGCGCCGTCGCCCATCAGCGGATCGGCACCGACCGCGCCGCGGTGATCGAGGTTCTCCAGGATCTTCAGACCCTGCTGAATGATCTCGTGGCTCTTCTTGCCCTTGATGTGAGCGACGAAGCCGACGCCGCAGGCGTCGTGTTCGTTTTGCGGGTCGTACAGACCTTGTGCGGCGGGCACCGCGGCGAGCGGCTGCTGGTGGTCGTTCATGGGGACACCGTCGTAAAGGGGCCGCGAGGGCCGTTGAACCATTTTTTGTTGCCGTCGATCCCGCTCCCGACGGGAGACGGCACGGCCGACAGTGGTTGGGCGAGCTTCACCCGGGCCACCGGAATTCGGAATATACGCGACGAATCAAAGGAATAGCAACAAAAACCGCATGATCGAACCCCAATTAAACACATGCTCTGATCTGGTGCTGTTTTATTGGGGCCGTATCATTTTGGTGCAAAAAGAAGCGGCGCCCGCAGCGCCGCCTCGTGATCCGCCTTTCCCGCGTTACTGCTGGATCGGCGGGGTATTTTCACGCACCTTTCTGGGGCGTCCGCGCGGCAGCGGCGACACGCGGCGGTTCGCGGTGCGCGCCGCCCACTCGCGGTAGTTCTCGCCGCCGAGCACCCAGCCCTTCAGCGTCGCTTGCTGGAGCTGGTCGGCCTGCCGCTCGTCGAGCGGCTGCTCGCAGAGCTCCTTGTACGCGCGCTGACGATCGAATGGCGTGTTGCCGAGTGCCCAGTAGAGCGGATGGTCGGTGATCAGGCTGTCGACGGTGAGCCCGACATGGTGCCGATAGCTCGACCAGCGATAAGCGTCGGCCGTCGCGACCAGCTGCGAGCGCACCGGGCTCATCTCGACCACGCGGCTCGCGAGCAGGAAATAGCGCTCGCCTTCGATCACGGTCGCGCGATAGCGGCCTTCCCACAAAGTGCCGCGACGCGAATAACGTCGGTTGAAATGCGCGACGTAGCGGCGACCGACCGCCTGCATCGCCTTCGGCAGGCTTGCCTCGTCGCTCGGCGTCACGAGGAGCTGCACCTGACGCGGAAGCAGCACGTAGGCATGCACCGAAAGATGATGATCGCGTGCCGCGGCCTTCACGCAATCGATGAAGAGTTCGTAGTCCTGGTCGTCGACGAACGCGGGTTGCTGATCCAGGCCGCGCAGTATCACGTGCTGCGGCTGGTCGGGAACGTAGAGTCGTGCTAACCGTGCCATGCTGAATGTCCGTTTGAACGCGTTAGGAAATACCCGAAGGTCCGAAATTGCGCACCTGCGTAGAATGCCAATCCCGGCGGGGCGCGGAAGCGTACGGTCGTACTAATCCTAGGGTGAAAACTCTAACTTACGAGCTTGTTTGGTTTTAAACGCAGTCGTCATAATGAGCACGCCTTAGATCGGAGGAGACACAATGAAACGAAAACTGGCCATTACGGGGGCTGCAGCGCTCGCATTCACGTTTGCGAGCGGTGCGGCACAAGCACAATCCGCAGGTGATTTCTACGTCAGCACCGGCTGGTTCCACCTGTCGCCGCAGGACAGCAGCGATCCGCTGTTCCTGTACCGCGTCGGCGGCACGCCCATCAACCAATCGATTCCCAACACCGGCGCCGGCATCAACGACGCCGATACGCTTGGGCTCGCCGCTGGCTACTTCGTCACCGACCACATCTCCACCGAGCTCGTCATGGGGATACCGCCGAAGTTCGACATTACCGGCAAGGGTCAGTTCGAAAAGTTCGGCGTACTCGGCCGTGCGTACCAGTGGAGCCCCGCCGTCTTGCTTCGCTATCACTTCAACGACGCCAACGCGAAGTTCCGTCCGTATGTCGGCGTCGGCGCGACGTATGTCTGGTTCACCGGCGCAAAGATCACGAACAGCAGCTTCGAGAACGGCGTGCTCGGCGGCCCGACCGGCGCCACGACCAGCAACCAGTGGGCGCCCGTGCTCAACGCCGGCTTCACGTACAACTTCACGAAGCACTGGTTCGGGGGCCTGTCGATCTCGTACATCCCGGTCAGCGTGACCGCGACCTTCACGACCGCCCGCCGGACACCGGTCGGCACCCTGACCGAAACGTCGAAAGCGAAGATCTCGCTCAACCCGATCGTCACGTACCTGAACGTCGGCTACCGCTTCTAAGCGTAGTCGAATATTTGGGGAATGGTTAATCCTGCTGCAATTTGTAGCGGATTTTTCGTGACGTAACGTCTCCTCGACGCAAAACGCCCCGGCGGAAATCCCGCCGGGGCGTCGTTTTTTTGTCTCAGGGTTTTCCCGCATCCACCATCGCGCGGGACCGGTCGCTACGTGATGTCGTCCAGTGCATCGGGGCCGATCAGGTCGATCCGGTCCGTGCAGACCGCATCGACGCCCCAGCGCACGAGTTCGCGCGCCCGGGCGAGGTCGTTGACCGTGTAGACCAGGATGCGCAGCCCAGCCGCCTTGATCGCGCGCACGAGCGGTTCGTCGAGCGTCTTGTGGCTCGCATGCAACGATACGCAGCCGAGCGCGCCGACGACCTGCGCGTGCCAGTCGTCCGGCACCGCTTCGTACAGCATCCCGCGCGGCAGCGCCGGTGCGCTTTCGCGCGCCTGTTGCAGCGCGTCGAACGAGAACGACGACAGCAGCGGCGGCACGGCCGCGCCGTGCCAGTAAGCGGCCGCATCGGCCGCCACCCGCTGCCCCGTGTCGCGCTCGCGGCCCGGGCACGGCTTGATCTCGACGTTCGCCGCCAGCCCGTGCGCGATGCAGCGCGCCGCCGCCGCCTCGAGCGTCGGCATCCGCTCGCCCGCGAAACGCGCGTCGAACCAGGTGCCGGCATCGAGCGCGGCCAGCGCCGCGTAGCGCATGCCCGCTGCCGGCCCGCTGCCGTTCGACGTGCGGTCGACCGTGTCGTCGTGCAGCAGGAAGCTCACGTCGTCGGCGGACAGCTTCGCGTCGAACTCGACCATCCGGTGACCGCGCCGCGCGCCTTCGTCGAACGCGGCAAGCGTGTTCTCCGGCGCGAGCGTGCCGCCGCCGCGATGGGCGACGACGCGCGGATAAGGCCAGTCGGAACGGAAAGTCATCGTGCGCCTCTCAGCGGGTGCGTCAGGGTCAGCCGGCACGCTTGCCGGTCTCGGGATCGAAGAAGTGCAGCCGATGCGCGGGCAACGCGGCGGCCAGCGCCGTGCCGCGCGCGGGACGATCCGCGTGCGGCAGGCGCACCGCGACGTCGTGGTTGCCCCAGCGGCCGTGCGCGAGGTTGTCCGCGCCGAGCAGCTCGCACGAGTCGACCGGCAGCGTCGCCTGCGCGACACCCGGCTGCGGCGTCATGTGCTCCGGCCGCACGCCGAGCACCCAGTCGCGCCCCGGGGCGATCGCGGTGCCGATGCCGGGCGCGCCGGCAACCGGCAGCGCCGGGCCGCCGCCCGCGACCGTGAACGTCGCGCCATCCTCGGACAGCCGGCCGTGCATCAGGTTCATCGCCGGCGAGCCGATGAAGCCCGCGACGAACACCGTCGCCGGCTTCTCGTACACGTCGACCGGCGCGCCGATCTGCTCCGCATAGCCGCGGTTCATCACGATCACGCGCTGTGCAAGCGTCATCGCCTCGATCTGGTCGTGCGTCACGTACACGCTCGTCGTCGCGAGCCGCGCATGGAGCCGCTGGATCTCCAGCCGCATCTGCACGCGCAGCTTCGCGTCGAGGTTCGACAGCGGCTCGTCGAACAGGAACACGGACGGCTCGCGCACGATCGCGCGCCCCATCGCGACGCGCTGCCGCTGGCCGCCCGACAGCTCGCGCGGCCGCCGCGCGAGCAGCGGCTCGAGTTCGAGGATCTTCGCGGCCGCGGCCACCCGCGCGTCGATCGTCGCGCGCTCGATGCCGCGGATCTTCAACCCGTAGCCCATGTTCTGCGCGACCGTCATGTGCGGATACAGCGCGTAATTCTGGAACACCATCGCGATGTCGCGATCCTTCGGCTCCAGCGCGTTGACCACGCGCTCGCCGATCGCGATCTCGCCGTCCGTCACCGTCTCGAGCCCCGCGATCATCCGCAGCAGCGTCGACTTGCCGCAGCCCGACGGGCCGACCAGCACGATGAATTCGCCGTCGGCGATCTCCACGTCGATGCCATGCAGCACATGCTGCTTGCCGTCGTAGGATTTCCTGACGCCCTTCAAGCTCAGCGCAGCCATACCTGGTCCTTCTCCCGGTTACCGTCCGTGGTTCATTTCTCGGAATCGACGAGGCCGCGCACGAACCAGCGCTGCATCGCCAGCACGACGACGAGCGGCGGAATCATCGCCAGCAGCGTCGCCGCCATTACGTATTGCCACTCGGTCGCGGCGTCGCCGCTCGCGATCATCGTCTTGATGCCCACCACCGCCGTCGACAGCGACGCCTCCGTCGTGATCAGGATCGGCCACAGATACTGGTTCCAGCCGTAGATGAACGTGATCACGAACAGCGCCGCGATGCTCGTCTTCGACAGCGGCAGCACCACGTCCCAGAAAAAGCGCAGCGGCCCCGCGCCGTCGATGCGCGCGGCGTCCATCAGCTCGTCGGGCAGCGTCATGAAGAACTGGCGGAACAGGAACGTCGCGGTCGCCGACGCGATCAGCGGCAGCGAAAGCCCCGCGTATGTGTTCGTCAGGTGCAGCGTCGACACGACCTGCACGGTCGGGAAGATCCGCACCTCGACCGGCAGCATCAGCGTGATGAAGATCAGCCAGAACGCGGTGTTGCGGAACGGAAAGCGGAAATAAACGATCGCGTACGCGGACAGGATCGACACCGCGATCTTGCCGACCGCGATCCCGAGCGCCATCACGAAGCTGTTGACGAGCAGCCGGCCGAACGGCGCCGTCGTGCCGCCGCTGCCGTGCCCCCAGATGTAAGCGATGTTCTCCAGCAGGTGCGTGCTCGGCACCAGCGACAGCGGGATCGTGAACACTTCCTGCGCGTTCATCGTCGCCGCGCAGAACGCGACGTACACCGGAAACACGATCAGCACGACGCCCGCGATCAACACCGCGTGGCAGAACAGGTCGAAGCCCTTGCGATTTTCGATCATGCGTATTGCACCCTGCGTTCGACGAAGCGGAACTGGATCACCGTCAGGCCGACGACGATGATCATCAGCACGACCGACTGCGCGCCCGAACTGCCGATGTCGAGGCCCTGGAAGCCCTCCGTGAAGATCTTGTAGATCAGCGTTTTCGTGCTTTGCGCGGGGCCGCCGGCGGTGGCCGCGTCGATCACCGGGAACGTGTCGAAGAACGCGTAGACGAGGTTCACGACCAGCAGGAAGAAGCTCGTCGGCGACAGCAGCGGCAGCACGATGTTGAAGAAGCGCCGCACCGGCCCGGCACCGTCGATCGCCGCCGCCTCGATCAGCGAGCGCGGGATCGCCTGCAGCCCCGCGTAGAAGAACAGGAAGTTGTAGCTCACCTGCTTCCACACCGACGCGAGCACGACGAGGAACATCGCCTGGCCGCCGTTCAGCGCGTGATTCCACACGATGCCGCCCTTCGCGAGCGCATAGGTGACGAGCCCGATGCTCGGGTTGAACAGGAACGCCCACAGCACGGCCGCGATCGTCGGCGCGACCGCGTACGGCCAGATCAGCAGCGTGCGGTACACGCGCGCGCCGCGGATCACGCGGTCGGCGCACGCGGCGAGCAGCAGCGACACGACGAGCCCGCTCACCGTGACGAGCGAGCTGAACACCAGCGTCGTGCGGAACGAGTCGAGGTACAGCGGATCGGCGAACAGGTGCGTGAAGTTCGCGAAGCCGACGAATTCACTCGACGTGCCGAATGCATCCTGCATCTGCGTCGACTGCCACAGCGCGACGCCGGCCGGCCACAGGAAGAATACGGCGGTGATCGCGAGCTGCGGCGCGATGAGCAGGTACGGCAGCAGGCTCGCGCCGAAACGGGAACGGGATTGCATCGCGGGCATCCGGTCAGGCGAAACGGGAAAGGAACCGCGCCGCCGGCCGCCCGCTCGCATATGCGACGCGGAGGCCGGCGGCACGAACGCGACGCGGGATCAGCCGCCCGACTTCTCGAAGCGGCGCAGCAGCTCGTCGCCGCGCGAGGCCGCCGAATCGAGCGCGTCCTTCGGCGACTTCTTCTGCGCCCAGACCTGCTCCAGCTCCTCGTCGACGACCGTGCGAATCTGCGGCATGTTGCCGAGACGCAGCCCCTTCGTGTAAGGCAGCGGCGGCTTGTTCATCATCTGCTTGATCGCGGTTTCCGCGCTCGGGTTCTTCGCATAGAAGCCCTGCTGGCGCGTGAGGTCGTACGCGGCCGTCGTGACCGGCAGGTAGCCCGTTTCCTGGTGCCACTTCGCGGCGATCGGCGGCGAGGCCAGGAACGCGAGGAATTTCGCGACGCCCTTGTAGGTCGCCGGATCCTTGCCGCCCAGCACCCACAGGCTCGCGCCGCCGATGATCGCGTTCTGCGGCGCGCCCTTCACGTTCGCGTCGTACGGCATCATGCCGGTGCCGTAGCTGAACTTCGCGAACTTCTGCACGTTCGCGAGCGCGCCCGACGACGTCGTCAGGATCCCGCAGTCGCCGCTGTAGAACTTCGCGGACGCTTCGTCCTTGCGGCCCGCGTACGTGAACGTGCCGTCTTTCTGCATCTGCTGCAGGAACGCGATGTGCGCGATCTGCTGCGGCTTGTTGAATTCGAGCGCCGCATCGGTGCCGTCGAAGCCATTGTTGCGGCTCGCGAACGGCAGCGCATGCCACGCGCTGTAGTTCTCGAGCTGGATCCAGCCTTGCCAGCCGGTCGTGAAGCCGCACGTCATCCCGGACTTGCGCAGCTTCTCCGCGGCGGCCTGCACGTCGGCCCACGTCTTCGGCGGCTGGTTCGGATCGAGCCCGGCCTTCTTGAACGCATCCTTGTTGTAGTACAGCACCGGCGTCGAGCTGTTGAACGGCATCGACACGAGATGGCCCGTCTTCGCATCGCTGTAGTAGCTCGCGATGGTCGGCACGAACGCCTTTTCGTCGAGCGGCACGCCGGCCTGCTTGAACACGTCGTACACCGGCACGACAGCCTTCTTCGCCTGCATCATCGTCGCGGTGCCGACTTCGTAGACCTGGAGGATCGCCGGCGCGTTGCCGCTGCGATAGGCGGCGATGCCCGCCGCGAGTGCCTGGTCGTAAGTGCCCTTGAAGACCGGCACGATCTTGTAGTCGCTCTGCGATGCGTTGAACTGCGTGGCGAGTTCATTCACGCGCTCGCCCAGCGCCGACTCCATCGCATGCCAGAACTGAATCTCCGTCACGGCGAACGCCGCATGCTGCACACCGAACATCAACGCGCCGCCCAGCGCGATCGAGCGAATCATGGTCCCCGCGGGCTTCTTCTTCATCGACCTCTCTCCTATGAAAACGTTACCAACAGCGTGTGCAACATTCCCGTCGCCATTGAACCGGCGAAGTCTAGTGATCGTTTGTGACAGTCAGTTGTCGTTGATGACGAACAGGCGCTGATATTCCTTCAGTGCGAAGCGGTCGGTCATGCCGGCGATGTAGTGCGCGACGAGGCGCGGCTGGTGCGCGTCGTCGTCCGACTGGTAAGGCGGCGGCAGCAGGCGCGGATCGTCGATGAACGCGTCGAACAGCCCGGTGACGACGCGCTGCGCCTTGTTCGCCATGCGCATCACCTTGTAGTGGCGATACAGGTTCTTGAACAGGAAACGCTTGAGGGCGGCCGCCTGCGCGGCGATCGCCTCGCTGTGCGCGACGAGCTGCGGCGCGGCGCGCACGTCGTCGAGCGACGCGGGCGCGACGCGCGCGAGATTGCGCGTGGTCTCGTCGATCAGGTCGACGATCAGCGTGTTGATGATGCGGCGCACCGTCTCGTGGACGAGGCGGCGGCCTTCCAGATGCGGGAATTCGGCGAGCGCGGCGTCGTAGTGGCGTTGCCACAGCTCGACTTCGGCGAGCTGCTCGATCGTGATCAGGCCGGAGCGCAGGCCGTCGTCGACGTCGTGGTTGTTGTACGCGATTTCGTCCGCGATGTTCGCGAGCTGCGCTTCCAGCGACGGCTGGCGGCCTTGCAGAAAGCGCTCGCCGAGCGCACCGAGCTTGCGCGCGTTCTCGCGCGAGCAGTGCTTGAGGATGCCTTCGCGCGTCTCGAAGCACAGGTTCAGGCCGTTGAACGCGCCGTAATGCTCCTCGAGTTCATCGACCACGGCCAGGCTCTGCAGGTTGTGCTCGAAGCCGCCGTGCTCGCGCATGCACGCGTTCAGCGCATCCTGCCCGGCATGGCCGAACGGCGTATGGCCGAGATCGTGCGCGAGCGAGATCGCTTCGACGAGATCCTCGTTGAGCCGCAGGTTGCGCGCGACCGAACGCGCGATCTGCGCGACTTCGAGGCTGTGCGTGAGGCGGGTACGGAACAGGTCACCTTCGTGATTGACGAAGACCTGCGTCTTGTATTCGAGCCGGCGGAACGCGGTGGAATGAACGATGCGGTCGCGGTCGCGCTGGAATTCGGTGCGCGCCGCCGGCGGGGTTTCGTGATGGCGGCGGCCGCGCGACTGCGACGCGTGGGCGGCATACGGAGCGAGATGGGCTTCCAGCGCCGCCAGCGTCGGCGGCTCGGCCGGCGCCGCGACGGATGCGCGGCCGGCTTTGGACGGTTTGCTGCTGGATGTCTCGCTCACGTCTCCTCCATGTCAGGGGCGCCGGGGCATCCGGGGCGCCGTTACCGGGTCGTCTGCGCCAGCGTGGCGAACACGGCTTCGTCGGGTGCCTGGGTGATCAGCGTATCGCCGAATCGCTTCAGCAGGATGAACTTGATCGCACCGGCTTCGGCCTTCTTGTCGACGCGCATCAGATCCATGTAGCGCGCATTGCCGAGCGCCGGCCCGCGGACCGGCAGGTGCGCGGCGGCGATCACCGCATCGAGCCGCTGCCGCGACGCTTCGTCGAGGAGGCCGAGCCGCACCGACAGGTCGCCCGCCATCACCATCCCGCAGCCGACCGCTTCACCGTGCAGCCACTCGCCGTAGCCGAGCCCGGCCTCGATCGCATGGCCGAACGTATGGCCGAAATTCAGGATCGCGCGCAGCCCGCCTTCGCGTTCGTCGGCCGCGACCACGCTCGCCTTGATCTCGCACGAGCGCTTCACCGCATGCGCGAGCGCGGCGGGCTCGCGGCGGTTCAGCGCATCGACGTTCGCCTCGATCCAGTCGAAGAATGCCGCATCGGCGATCGCGCCCGTCTTGATGACCTCGGCCACACCGGCCGCCAGCTCGCGATCGGGCAGCGTGGTCAGCGCGCCGATATCGGCGATCACGGCCTGCGGCTGGTAGAACGCGCCGATCATGTTCTTGCCGAGCGGGTGGTTGATGCCCGTCTTGCCGCCGACCGACGAATCGACCTGCGACAGCAGCGTCGTCGGCACCTGGATGAACGGCACGCCGCGCATATAGCACGCGGCGGCGAAGCCGGTCATGTCACCGATCACGCCGCCGCCGAGTGCGACGAGCGTCGTCTTGCGGTCGGCGCGCTCGGTCAGCAGGCCGTCGAAGATCAGGTTCAGCGTTTCCCAGTTCTTGTAGGCCTCGCCGTCCGGCAGCACGACCGTCGAGACGCGCTTGCCGAGCGGCGCGAGCGCCGCGCGCAGCGCATCGCCGTAGAGCGGATCGACCGTCGTGTTCGTGACGATCGTGACCGACGAACCGGTGATGTGAGGAGCGAACAGCTCGGTGCGGCCGATCAGGCCGGCACCAATATGAATCGGGTAGGCGCGGTCGCCCAGATCGACGTTGACGGTAATCATGCTTGTAGCGGCTTGGCGACGACGCCTGCCAGTTCGAGTTGCATCAGCACCATGTTGACGAGGCCGTTGACCGACGGACGGCCGGTCTCGATGATGAAGTCCGCGCATTCGCGGTACAGCGGGTCGCGGACTTCGTAGAGCGCTTCGAGACGCGCCTTCGGATCGTCGGTCTGCAACAGCGGGCGGTTCTTGTCCTTGCGCGTGCGCAGCCACAGATCGTGCGGATTGGCGCGCAGATAGATGACGATGCCGTTGCCTTTCAGGCAATCGCGATTTTCGGGGCGCAGCACCGCGCCGCCGCCGGTCGCGAGCACGATGTTCTCGCGCTGCGTTAGATCGGCGATCACCTGCGATTCGCGATCGCGAAACCCGGCCTCGCCCTCCATCTCGAAGATCACCGGAATGCGCGCACCCGTGCGGGCCTCGATTTCGTGGTCGGAGTCGAAGAACGTCCTGTCGAGCCGGCGCGCGACCGCACGGCCCACGGTGGTCTTACCCGCTCCCATAAGGCCGACGAAAAATACGTTTGCGTGTGGGTCCCGCGCTTGCAACGGCTTCCTCTGCTTGAATCTTGCTGGTGTGTGGCGCAGCTTACTGGCAAAGCGGCTGCCTTGTCGAGCCTGCGCCACCGGCTTCCGGCCCCGTTTCTCCCGCATCCGTGTCGCCCGCGCCGGCCGTTTCGCAACGCGCGCCGACGACCGTCGGCGTGATGAAGACGACCAGTTCGTTGCGCTGGTCGCGCCGCGCGCGGTGCCGGAAAAGCGCGCCCAGAACCGGTATTTTGCCCAAGAGCGGCACCCGCGTCACATCGTCCCGGTTCAACTGCTCGTAAATCCCGCCGATGGCGACCGTTCCGCCGTCCTCGACCTCGACGCGCGTCTGGACGTGCTTCGTATGAATCGCCGGGCCGGCCGCCGTCGGCTCGCCGATGCTGTCCTTCGTCACGTCCAGATCGAGCACGACGCGCCCGTCGGGCGTGATCTGCGGCTCGACCTCGAGCTTCAGCGTCGCGCGGCGGAACTGCACGCCGCTCACGCCGTTGCCGACTTTCGCCTGATACGGCAGCTCCGAGCCCTGCTCGACGATCGCCTTCACGCGGTCGGCCGTCACCACGCGCGGGCTCGAAACGATCTGGCCCCGGCCCTGCGCCTCGAGCGCGCTCAATTCGACGTCGAGCACGCGGCTGAGCGGCGCGGCGAACAACGTGAAGCCGGCCGTCGCCGCCTCGAAGCCGCCGAGCGGTCGCGCGGCCAGGTCGAGCGCGTTGCGTGTGTCCGTCACGGTCGCCGCCCCATCTGCAGCGGGAGCCCGCCCCTGGGCGCGCAGCGCGACGCGTGCGCCGAGGTTGCGCGAGAACCCCTGCTCGCCCTCGACGATGCGCGCCTCGATCCGGACCTGCCGCGACGGCCGGTCGATCGCGTCGATCAGGCCCGCGATCTGCTCGATGCGCGGCGCCAGATCGGTGACGAACAACAAGTTCATGCGCGGATCGGCCGCCGCGGCGCCGCGCTTCGACAGCAGGCGCTGGCCGGTCGCCCCGGCCAGCAACCGCTGCACGTCCTGCGCACGCGGGTAATGCAGCACGAAGGTTCGGCTCGCGAGCGGCTCCAGCTCGGCCGCGCGTGCGTGCGTTTCGAAGCGCTCGCGCTCCCGCGCGGCGACTTCGGCCGCCGGCGTGACCCAGATCACGTTGCCGCGCCGGGACATCGCCAGCCCGTGCGTGTCGAGCAACGTATCGAACGCATCGCGCCAGCGGACATTGTTCAGACGTAATGTCACGGTGCCGCGCACCTGCTCGCCGACGACGATGTTCAGCCCGGTGAATCGCGCGAGCGCGTCGAATGCGGCCGCGAGGCCGGCGCCCTGCAGATTCAGCGAGATTCGCCGCGCGTCGTCCGCATCGCCGGGGTGCCGCGCCGCGGCGTCGCTCATGCGCGTCGGCGGAGGCAATGGAATCGGCGGCCCTTCCAGCTGGGGCGCGGGTGCCGGAGTGTTCGCCTGAAGCGCTGCGCGCGCCGCCTGCTCGAACGGCAGTGGACCATCGTGCGCGGGCGCGCCACCGCTCACGCCGCTCACGCCGCCCACGCCGTCGGGCACGCCCTGCGGCAGCGGCGTGTCCTCGGCATACGCCCGTATCGACCCGATCGGCCAGCCGGCCGGCGGCAAAGGCGGTAGCGCCGCGTCCACGGCGGCCACGCTCGACCCGGCCCAGAATGCGATCACCCACCATCCATACTTCGTCATGAGTGGCCTCCGTCGTCCACGACGAGCCGGCGTGCGCCATCGGCCGTCGCGACCGTCACGGCACCGGTTTCGACGCTCACCACACGCGATACCCCGAACGCCTCGCCCGGCGCAACGGTCGCGAATGCGCCATCGCCGGCGTCGAACAGCGCAAGCCCGGTGCGTCCGTCGCGAATGGTGCCGGCCAGGCGCGGCGTCATATCGTCAGCCACCGTCGGCGAACCGGCTCCGCCGAAGGGATCGTCACTCCGCGCGCCGACAAGCACCGCCTCCGCGCCATCCGGAACCCGGCCCCCCGACAGCGCCGGAAACACGTCGATCGTCATGTCCACCCGCGACTCGGGCGGTTTCCTCTCGATATGCAGCCCGGACGGCACCACCAGCACCGGGAAACTCGCCAGCCCGCCCATCAGGCGCAGCAGCGCCGGAAAACCGCCTTCCGCGACGATCCGCACCGTGCGCCGGCCATCCGGCGCCGCATCGTCAGTGCGCCGCGGTTCGATCGACACAACCCGCAGTCCGCTTCCTCGGACCACGTCAGCCAGCTCCAGCATCAGCGCGGGCCACCCCGGCGCAGGCGGTGAGCTGGCGTCGTGCCCGGCAGCCGGGCCCATATCGCGCCGCGGCGCGGCGGCCGCGAGCAGCCGTTGTGCGTCGGCGGCCCGTATCTGCGCCGTTGTCAGCAATGCATGACTGCGTGCGAGTCCGCTTCCATCGACGGCATTCATCAGATAAACGCCCACCCCCATCACGAACGCGAATGCGAGCGCACAACCAACGGCGTGCACGGCGGCCGGCGACATTCGCGTCACGCGGCCGAGCCACTCGGCGCCGTCAGGCATGGACTGATGCATGATCGCCGTCATGCGCCGCCTCCCGTTGCCGTCTGTCGCGGCGGCGCGTCGTGCCAGCGCACCTGCACGGAGAAACGGAACGGCACGGCCGAACCCGCGACCGGCGTGGCCGAACCCGCGACCGGCGTGGCCGAAGCCGGTGTCAGCGCACCGATGTCGAAGCGCCAGTCGCGCTGCTCCGCCGCGATGCGTGCGAGCCACCGCGCGGCCGTCCGGTAACTCGTCGCGCGCGCGTCGAGTTCGGCACCGGACGATGTCGTACGCAATGCGTCGAGGTGAACGGTGTCGTCACGCACCTGCGCCAGCGTCGCCAGCAGTCCGGCAACGCGCCGATACGGCGCGGCAAGCACGGCCGCTCGTGCATCACGTTGCGCGAGATCGGCTGCCGCGCCGGCGGTGCGCCGTGCGGCATCGACCTGCGGCTGCAATTGCCGCAACCGCGCCTCCACTCGCGTGCGCTCGGCATCCACGCGCCATCGCCACGCTGTCGCCGCCCCTGTCCAGATTCCGGCCCCGAGTGCGCCGAGCACGATCGCCGCCCCGCATTGCGCGGCACGGCGCCGCCGCAGCGCCTGCGCCAGCCGCTCACGGTATGGCAGCAAATTGAAGCCCCCGAGCGCGGCATGGCCGGCGGCAGCCCGCCCGAACCCCATATCGGCCATCACTCCCACACCCCGCGCAGCGCCAGCCCGATCGCGAGGGCAAACGCCGGACCGCCCGGCGCGCCGGCGGGCACGCCCGGCAGACCGTCCCATCCGGTGCAGTCGAACGGCACCACGGCCACCCCGAGCGCATCGCCGATATCGGCGGCCGACGTGCCACAGCGGGCGATGCAGCGCTCGTCGCCGGCCACGAGCACGCAGCGCACCGGCTCGAACACGCACTGGCGCAATGCGTCCGGCAACGCCGCCCGCGCGTCGCCGGACAGCGCGAGCACCGGTGCGGCGATCGCGCCGTCGATCCGCCAGCCGCGCACGCCCGTGTCGTTGAACCAGAATGCGGCATACGGGCCGTGCGCGTCGGGCTCGAACTGCGCGGCATAGCGCAACGCGCGCAGCGCGGCAGCCGACTCGCCGTCGACGGCCGTCAGATCGATGCCGGCCTGCGCGGCCACGTCGATCCGCCGCTCGAGCAATGCCTGCGGCGCCACGGCGACCGCAATCTCGCCCCGGCACGCGTCGTCGTCCTGCCGCCAGTCGAACGCGAAGTCGTCAGGTGCCAACCCCGAGATCCGTTCGGCCGCCTGCCGGGCGGCGTCCGCGATGTCGTCGCGCCCGGCCAGATCAAGCGTCGCGGTCTGCATCTCGTCATCGCGCAGCGCCATCACGCCGCGCGCGTCGCAGCGCACGCCCGCCGCCGACAGCCGCGACACCGCCGCCGCCAACGCACGTGCGACCGCGGCCCAGCGCGCGTCCTCCGGCCCGCCCGCCAGTCCGACCGGCTCCCGCTCGAGTCCTTCGACCAGCACATCCGCAGTCCGGCCGCGCCGGCTCAGCACGGCCACCCTCACCTCGTCCGCCCCGACGTCGATGCCCGTCGAACGGTGCCTGCCCGGCGCGAACCGCGCCGCCCATCGTCCTGCCATCCCTGCCTCCCGCGATCGTCGCGGCCCACGCCGCGTTTCCGAGGCCTGATTCTGCAAAGCGGCGCGCGCGCCAGACAGTCGGCCGAACGGCCAGTCGTGGCACGGAGCGGCCGCGCAGAGGCCATACTGGCGGCACCGCGATCCGCCACGTGTCGGCGGACGTCCCCCGCGTCAGGGGCCGTCTTACCGGGCAGCTATAATCGCGGGACTGTTTTCCGGTATGCCTATGCAATCCACGTCTCCTACGTCCCCGCCTCCCGCGCCCGAGCCGAAGAAGCGGTCCTGGTGGCTGAAAGTCCTGATCGGCCTCGCCGCGATGTGCGTGGCCCTCGTCGTGGCGGGCGGCCTCGTGCTCGGCTACGCGCTCGTCGTCGCGTGGCCGAACATGCCGTCGCTCGACGCGCTGACCGACTATCGTCCGAAGGTACCGCTGCGGATCTACACGTCGGATCACGTGCTGATCGGCGAATTCGGCGAGGAACGCCGCGACATCGTCCATTTCAAGGACGTGCCCGACTCGCTCAAGAAGGCGATCCTCGCGATCGAGGACGCGCGCTTCTACGATCACGGCGGCGTCGACCTCACCGGCATCGCCCGCGCCGGCTTCGTCGCGCTGACGAACGGCCATGCGTCGCAGGGCGCGAGCACGATCACGATGCAGGTCGCGCGCAACTTCTTCCTGTCGAGCGAAAAGACCTACACGCGCAAGATCTACGAGATGCTGCTCGCGTACCGGATCGAGCGCGCGCTGACGAAGGATCAGATTCTCGAGGTCTACATGAATCAGATCTATCTCGGCCAGCGTGCGTATGGCTTCGCGAGCGCCGCGCGGGTCTATTTCGGCAAGGACCTCAAGGACATCACGCTCGCGGAAGCGGCAATGCTCGCGGGGCTGCCGAAGGCGCCGTCCGCGTATAACCCGGTCGTCAATCCGAAGCGCGCGAAGGTGCGCCAGGAATACATCCTGCAACGGATGCTCGAGCTGAACTTCATCACGCGCGAGCAGTACGACGAAGCCGTCGCGCAGCCGCTCGTCGTCAAGGGCGCGGGCCGCGAGTTCAGCGTGCACGCCGAGTACGTCGCGGAAATGGTCCGTCAGATGATGTACGCGCAGTACCGCGAGGAAACCTACACGCGCGGCTTCAACGTCGTCACGACGATCGACTCCGCCGACCAGCAGGTCGCGTACACCGCGCTGCGCAAGGGCATCATGGATTACGAGCGCCGCCACGGCTATCGCGGGCCGGAAGGCTTCATCGAGCTGCCGGCCGGCGCCGACGACCGCGAACAGGCGATCGACGACGCGCTGCTCGAGCACCCCGACAACGGCGAACTCGTCGCGGCGGTCGTCACCGCCGCAACTTCGCGCCAGATCACCGTCGCCTTCATCGACGGCAGCAGCGCGACGATCGAAGGCGACAACCTGCGATTCGCGTCGGGCGCGCTGTCGGCCAGCGCGCAGCCGAACCGCCGCATCCGGCCGGGCGCGATCGTCCGGGTCGTGAAGAACGACGCAGGCAAGTGGGCGATCACGCAGTTGCCGCAGGTCGAAGGCGCGTTCATCTCGATCGTCCCGCAGGACGGTGCGATCCGCTCGCTCGTCGGCGGCTTCGACTACAACAAGAACAAGTTCAACCACGTCACGCAGGCGTGGCGGCAACCGGGTTCGTCGTTCAAGCCGTTCATCTACTCGGCGTCGCTCGACAAGGGCCTCGGGCCGGCCACGGTGATCAATGACGGCCCGCTGTATTTCAGCGCCGCGGAAACCGGCGGCCAGCCGTGGGAGCCGAAGAACTACGGTGGCGGCTTCGAAGGCCCGATGTCGATGCGCACCGCGCTGCAGCGCTCGCGCAATCTCGTGTCGATCCGGATCCTGAACCACATCGGCACGAAGTACGCGCAGCAGTACATCACGCGCTTCGGCTTCGACGCCGACCGCCATCCGGCGTATCTGCCGATGGCGCTCGGCGCGGGCCAGGTCACGCCGTTGCAGATGGCCGGCGCGTACTCGGTGTTCGCGAACGGCGGCTTCCGCGTGAATCCGTACCTGATCGCCGAAGTGACCGATCCGAATGGCGCGATCGTCGCCCGCGCGCAGCCGCTCATCGCCGAGCAGAACGCGCCGCGCGCAATCGACGCGCGCAACGCGTACGTGATGAACAGCCTGCTGCAGAGTGTCGCGCAGCGCGGCACGGGCGCGCGCACGAACGTGCTGAAGCGCACCGACCTCGCCGGCAAGACCGGTACGACGAACGATTCGCACGACGCATGGTTCGCCGGCTACCAGCACACGCTCGCGGCGATCGCGTGGATCGGCTACGACAATCCGCGCAGCCTCGGCGATCGCGAAACCGGCGGCGGCCTGTCGCTGCCGGTCTGGATCGACTACATGGGCGCGGCGCTGAAGGGCACGCCGGAGTTCAAGCCGACGATGCCGGACGACGTCCAGGCGCTCGGCAGCGAGCTTTACTTCACCGAGTTCACGCCGGGACACGGCTTCGTGTCGACGGTCGGCGTGCCGCAGGCGCCGGCAATGCAAAACACCGACGAACCCGTGCCGCACGTCGACGAGCAGGAGAAGCAGGACATCATGAACCTGTTCCGCGGCCATTGACACGAACGGCCGAGCATGAAAAAAGCGCCCCGCAGGGCGCTTTTTTCTTGTGCTTCGATCCGGCGTATCGGGCGCCCGGCCGGGCGAGCGCCGGACGTTACGCGCCGAACGTGATCGGCTGGCCGGCCTGTTGCGTCGCGTACTCTGTGAGCGCCGCGAAGAACTCGGAGCCGGTGCGCGTATCGCGCCATTCGCCGTCGACGAAACGGTAATGGAATCCGCCCGCCTTCGCGGCGATCCACAGTTCCTTCATCGGCGGCTGGAGATTGATGATGATCTTCGAGCCGTTCTCGAACGTCAGCGTCAGCACGCTGCCGTTGCGCTCCAGATCGATGTCGTGGTCGCCGTCGTTCGCGGCATCCACGGTACGCTCGACGGCCGCCAGCACGGCCTCGGCACGGGCCAGGTATTCAGTATCGGACATGCTAAACTCTATCGGTTAAATTGTTCAGGGACGATCATGCGAGTCGTTTTCCGGATGAGCGCGATTGTAGCGGCTTTGGCGATACTTGCCGGCTGCGGTCAACGCGGCCCGCTCTATCTGCCCACCGTGCCGCCGTTGCCGGCGAAGCCCATCCAGCAGCAGGACACCCCGCCATCGGACGTCATGCCGACCGATGAAAACGCGTCGACCGAAAGCATTCCCGATTCTTCCGGCACGCCGCTCACACTGTCGCCGGAACTGTCGAGCAATGCGTCGAAGGCCGCGACGCCCGCATCCGGCCCGGCTGTCGCGCAGTAATCGCACGCCGCCGCTCGCGCGGTTTCGTTCGCAACAAAGGCGATGACTTCCCGTCATCGCCTTTTGTTTTTTTCAGGCCCGCATCGTCATGCACGGATGCGCCGCCAGCCCCATTCAAGCAGCCGCCAGCCGAGCAGCACCGCGACGATCGTCGCGTAGAGCTTCGGCTGCGCGAGATTGTGCTTGCCTGCCCTCATCCACCAGAAATGCAGCACGCCGAGCAGCGCAATCGCATAGATTGCGCGATGCAGCGTCGTCCAGTGACGGCCGAGCCGGCGCACCATCGCGCGCGGCGACGTCGCGGCCAGCGGAATCAGCAGCACGAACGCGGCGAAGCCGACCGTGATGAACGGACGCTTGCCGACGTCCTTCAGGATCGCGAGCACGTCGAACCACTTGTCGAACCACAGATACGTCGTGAAATGCAGCGTCGCGTAAAAGAACGCGAACAGGCCGATCATCCGACGAAAGCGCAGCAACGCGGGAACGCCCGTCACGCGCCGAATCGGCGTGACGGCGAGCGTGATGCAGAGCATCACCAGCGTCCAGAGGCCCGTCGAACGCGTGACGAACTCGATCGGGTTCGCGCCGAGCCGGTCGGTCAGCCCGAACAGCACGAGACGCGCGAGCGGATAGAGGCCCGCCGCGAACACCAGCACCTTGGCGGGGGCAAGCCAGCGCGGCGAGGCGGTACGCGCCGCGCCGGCACCACCGGCGGCAGCCGTGCGCATGCCGGACGCGCGCGCGGGCGTCAGCGTGGAGGAAGGAATGTCGTTTCTCACCGGCGCGCTCAGAAGTTCTTTTTCAGGTCCATGCCCTGATACATCGACGCGACGAGATCGCCGTAGCCGTTGAACATCAGCGTCTTGCGCTTCGGCGTGAAGAAGCCGTCCTCGCCGATCCGGCGCTCGGTCGCCTGGCTCCAGCGCGGGTGATCGACGTTCGGGTTCACGTTCGAATAGAAGCCGTATTCGTTCGACGCATACGTGTTCCAGCTCGTCTTCGGCTGCTTGTCGACGAAGCGGATCTTCACCAGCGACTTCGCGCTCTTGAAGCCGTACTTCCACGGCACGACGATCCGCACCGGCGCGCCGTTCTGGTTCGGCAGCACCTGGCCGTACACGCCCATCGTCAGCAGCGTCAGCGGATTCATCGCCTCGTCCATCCGCAGCCCTTCCGAGTACGGCCAATCGAGCACCGGCGCCGACAGCCCAGGCATCTGCGACGGATCGGCCAGCGTGATGAATTGCACGTATTTCGCGTTGCCGGTCGGCTGTACGCGTTTGATCAGCTCGGACAGCGGCACGCCGACCCACGGGATCACCATCGACCATCCTTCGACGCAACGCAGCCGGTACACGCGCTCCTCGAGCGGTGCGAGCTTCAGCAGTTCGTCGAGATCGAACACCTTCGGGTGCAGCACCTCGCCCTCGACGCTCACGCGCCACGGGCGCGGCCGCAGCGTGCCCGCGTTCTGGGCCGGGTCGCTCTTGTCGGTGCCGAATTCGTAGAAGTTGTTGTAGGACGTGATGTCCTTGAACGGCGTCACCTTGTCGGCCGCGACGAACCTAGGGTTGGTTTTCGCCGCGAGCTTCGCGGCCCGCGCGTCCGGCGACGCATAGGCCGCGAATGCCGCGCCGCTGCCGCCGAGCAATCCGCCCGCCGCCGCCAGGCCGGCGGCCTGCAATACGCGCCGCCGGTTCTCGAATACCGCGCGCGGCGTAATCTGGCTCTGCGCGATATCACCGCCGGTCAGTACGGTGCGCAAAGAGTGTTTGATCCACATCGTGCTGCTCCTCCTGCATGCGCGGCGCGCACGCTTCATGAGCGTTCGACCCGACCCGTGCTGCGCCGTTCGACGCCCGGACCGCCCGCCCGTTACAAAAGAAAACCGCCGGGCACGCAGTGCGCCGGCGGTCTTTTGTCGGACCAACGTCGGAAATCTTACAGCTTGCCGTAGCTATGCAGCCCGGACAGGAACATGTTGACGCCGAGGAACGCGAACGTCGTCACGAGCAGGCCCGTGAGCGCCCACCAGGCGGCGACCGCGCCGCGCAGGCCCTTCATCAGGCGCATGTGCAGCCAGGCCGCGTAGTTGAGCCACACAATCAGCGCCCAGGTTTCCTTCGGATCCCAGCTCCAGTAACCGCCCCATGCTTCAGCGGCCCACAGCGCGCCGAGGATCGTCGCGATCGTGAAGAACGCGAAACCGACCGCGATCGACTTGTACATCACGTCGTCGAGCACCTCGAGCGTCGGCAGGCGATCGGCGAGCACGCCGCGCTCCTTCATCAGGTACGCGACCGACACCATCGCCGACAGCGCGAAGCTGCCGTAGCCGATGAAGTTCGCCGGCACGTGAATCTTCATCCACCAGCTCTGCAGCGCCGGCACGAGCGGCTGGATCTGCTGCGCATCGCGCGCGACCGAGTACCACATCAGGAAGCCGACGGCCGCGCTGATGACCAGCAGCACGAACGCGCCAAGCGAGCGCGTGCCGTAGTGGCCTTCGTAATACAGGTAAAGCAGTGCGGTGATCAGGCTGAACAGCACGAAGACTTCATACAGATTCGACACCGGGATATGCCCGACGTCGGCACCGATCAGGTAGGACTCGTACCAGCGCACCATCAGGCCGGTGAAACCCATCAGCACCGCGACCCACGTCAGTTTCTGGCCAATCGCGGAGCCCGATTCGGAGCGCGCGAGCAGGCCGATCCAGTAGAAGATCGTCGCGAGCACGAACAGCGCGCTCATCCACAGGATCGCGGACTGGCTCGACAGGAAGTACTTGAGGAAGAACGCCGAATCGGCGCGCGCGAGATCGCCCTGGTAGATCTGGATCGACAGCAGCGACAGCACCGCGATCGACGCCATCATCAGCCGCGCAGGCTTCCAGCGCCAGCCGAGCACGACAAGCGCCGGCACCGTGCCGATCATCACCGCCTTGTCGTAGTAATTCATGTGTTCGTTGTAATGCACGAACGCATAGCCCGCGCCGACCACGAGTGCCAGGGCGAACAGCCAGTCGATGATCGACAGGCGCGCGAGGAACGGACGGTCGTCGAACAACGGCGCCGGATTCGGGGCCTGGACCGGCCCCGAACGGGAAGAGGAAACTTGAGTGAGATCCATGATGTTACCGGGTGGAATTCTCGGAATCGGAACCGTCGCCGGCGGGCGAACGGGCAGTCGCTGCCGCACCGGCGGGTGCGGCGTCGCGCGGCGTGGCGCGCAAGGCGGCGCCGGCCGCGTCGCGCGTCTGCACGAATTCTTTCTCGAAATCGAAGGTCTTGCGGGCCGTGGACATCGCCATCACCACATCGACGCCCGAACCGGCGTCCTTGAGCCAGAACCACAGGCGCCGCTCGCGCACGTAGAACATCGAGAAGATGCCGGCGACCAACAGCAGGCTGCCAAGATACACCAGATTCTTGCCGGGTGCGCGCGTCAGCTGAAATACCGAAGCTTGGACCTGCTTGAAGGAGTCGAGCTGCAAATAGACCGGCGATCCGTACAAGAAGCTGTCGGATAGCGCATTGATCGCGTTCTGCACGAAGCGGATCGTGTCGGTGCCCTGCTGGGCGGCCGGCTCACCGGCACGCTCGCGCGCGATCTGCCAGACTTCCCACATCGAACCCTCGAGCATGCGCAGCAGCAGGCTGGCCGCCTTTTCCTGCTCGGCCTTCGGCACCGAGCGGTCGATGAACGTCGCCACCGCCTGGAAGCCGCCGACCGGCTGGCCGTCGGCGCCGCGGCCGACGCTGTCGTCGCTCGCCGCAAAAAGGGTCAGCACCTTGAACGCACTGTCCTGCAGGCGGCCGCGCAGCGACGCTTCGGTCGTCGGCAGCGAACGCTGCGCGAAACGTGCGGCGGCATCGGCACGCACGGCCGGATCCTCGAGCGCGGCGCGCAGTCGCATCCATTCGCCGATCGAATCCTGGCTGTCGGCCGGAATCCGCATGTAGCGGAACGGATCGTTCGGGCTCGCGCGCACGCCGGCGAGGAACACGCGCGTGCCGCCCATGTCGACGGGCAGCATGTAGTTGTTGAATTCGCGCGCCTGGCCGTCCTTGCCGCGAATCTTGTACTGCACCGACGGGCCGATGTTGTGGAGCTGCATCGGCTTCGACGTCTTCGCGCCCGAACCGAGCCGCTCGTCGAACGCTTCCTTGAGCGACTCCGTCTTCGCGACGCCGCGCACGTCCGGCTTGCCGTTCGCGTCCGCCATGTTCTCGACGTTGATCGCGCGGAAGTCGGAGAATTCGATCGTGTCGCCATCGCTGCCCGCCATCTGCAGCGGCGCCGTGCTGCCGATCGTGCCCTTCACCGCGAAGGTCTTCGCGTTGCCGCCCGTCATCGGGTAGGCCGTCATCTCCATCTGCGAGCCGCCGTCCTGGAAGCTCGACTGGTAGATGGACACGCCCTTGTACGTGAACGGCTTGTTGACCTCGACGCGCGCCGGGATCTTCTGGCCCGTCTCGCGATCGATCACGACGATGTCGCTCGCGAACAGCTTCGGCATCCCCGTCGTGTAGTAATCGACGATGAACTTGTTGAGCTGGATCGAGAAGGGCAGGTCCTGGATCAGCGAACCGCTCGGCTGGTTCAGGATCGCGGTCGACACGAACTGGCCTTCCGGCACCCACGCGTAGCCGCGGAAGGTCGGGTTCGACGCGGACAACCGATGGTCGGGCGAGATTTCGCTGATCGTCGCGCTCGTGTTGACCGGGCTCTTGCCGAACATCCACATCTGGAATTTGATCGGCAGGTTGCTGTCCAGCAGGCCGCCGATACAGATCACGACGATCGCAAGGTGCGCGGAGATGTAGCCCCACTTCGTCAGCGCGCCGCGTTTCGCGGAGATCAGCGTTGCACCGTCGGTTTCACGCACGACCTGCTTGTAGCCGGCCTTGGTGACGAACGTGGCAAGCGAGGCCGCGACGGTCGCGCGCGTGCCGGACGCCGAGTATTCGGCCTTGTGGTGGAAGGCGCGCAGGCTGCCTTCGCGCACCTTGTCCTTCCAGCTCTTCGCGTCGGCAAGCATCTTCGGCGCGTTGCGGATCACACACAGCGAGATCGACACGACGAGGAAGATCAGGATCAGCATGAACCACCACGCGCTGTACACGTTGTACAGGCCCAGCGAGCGGAAGATGTCCGCCCAGAATGGCCCGAACTGGTTCACGTAGTTCGGATACGGGTCATCCTGGGTCAGGACCGTCCCGACGATGCTCGCGATCGACAGCACCACCAACAGTGCGATCGCGAAGCGCATCGAGCTCAGCAACTCGACCGCGCGCCTGGACGCACTTTGACCCGACTTCGACTGCAACCCCGACGTGGTAACGCTCATTCAAACTCCGACTAAGGGGAAACAGCCCCCACGCTCACTATGTTCGCTGCCCCCAAGGGGGCGGTCAGCACTCTTGGGACGGCCCGGCGAGTGCCGACAAAAAAGGGCGAGGCAACCGCAACGGTGCGGCGCCCCACCCTTTTCTTGTTCTGACTCCGGCCGCCCTTCGGGCGCCCGGTCATTCCATTCGCGACCGTCCGTTCAACGCAGGCCCGCGATGTAATCCGCGACGGCCTTGATCTCGTTGTCCGACAGTCGCGATGCGATCTGATGCATCGCCTCGTTGTTGTTGCGCGCGCCGGCACCCTGCTGGAACGCGGTCAATTGGGCCACCGTGTAATCGGCCCACTGCCCCGACAAACGCGGGTACTGGACCGGAATCCCCTGCCCCGTCGGCCCGTGGCAGCTCGCGCAGGCGGGCACACCCTTTTCCGCGATGCCGCCGCGATAAATCTTCTGGCCGATCGGCACGGTCGCCGCATCGCGTGCGGTACCGAGCTTCGTGGACTGCGATCCGTAATACGCGGCGACGTTGCGCATGTCGTCCGCGCTCAACGCGCTCGCAAACCCGACCATCACCGGATTGGTCCGCGCCGGCCCCTTCGCACCCGGCTGGGCCTTGAAGTCGTTCAACTGCTTGACCAGATATTCGGGATGCTGGCCGGCGAGCTTCGGAAAACTGCCCGATGCGCTGTTGCCGTCGGCGCCGTGACACGACGCGCAGACTTGCCCGGCAATCGCCTTGCCGCGGTCCAGATCCGGCTTTGCCGCATCCGCCGCGTTTGCCTCCGCTACGAAACCTACGAACCCTGCTGCAACCTGAAGCACCATCAGAGACTTGCACAGTCGATTCATTCGCACACCCTGTTTCGTCTTGTGGGAATTTGAGGTTCTGCAAAAAACGACGTCGACCAGTCTACCGCAGAAGCTGCATAAAAGCGCGAGGCAGGCGCCCGCAGCCCTTCGGCAAAACCGGCGTATTGTACAATATCGCGCTGAAAGCTCCCGCGCCTATCGGGGCTACCCCGCCTCCACCAAGCGGCTCGCGCCGCCCCGTCCCTCCGGTTTCCCCCATGGCCTTTTTGCTCCATCAAGCCCGCTTCTACACGACCGTCAACCATCTGCGCGACCTGCCGCCGACGGTGCAACCGGAAATCGCGTTCGCGGGCCGCTCGAATGCCGGCAAATCGACGGCGATCAACGTGCTGTGCAATCAGAAGCGGCTCGCGTTCGCGTCGAAGACGCCCGGCCGCACGCAGCACATCAACTACTTCTCCGTCGGCCCGGCCGCCGAGCCCGTCGCGAACCTGGTCGACCTGCCCGGCTACGGTTACGCGGAAGTGCCGGGGGCCGCGAAGGCCCACTGGGAAATGCTGCTGTCGTCCTATCTCGCGACGCGTTCGCAGCTCTGCGGCCTGATCCTGATGATGGATTCGCGCCGCCCGCTGACCGACCTCGATCGCCGGATGATCGAGTGGTTCGCGCCGACCGGCAAGCCGATCCACACGCTGCTGACGAAGTGCGACAAATTGACGCGCCAGGAAAGCATCAACGCGCTCCGTAACACGCAGAAGGGACTCGACGCGTATCGCGACCAGGGCGTGAAGGGCAAGCTGACCGTCCAGCTGTTCTCGGCGCTGAAGCGCACGGGGCTCGACGAGGCGCATGAGCTGATCGAGAGCTGGGTACGGCCGTCCGCCGCCGACGAAAAAGGCGAGCCTGTAGCACAATGAGCGGGCAACGCGCGGCCGGGATCGGCCGTGCGCACCTGACGGCACCTGCGAATTCGGCCGGCTCATAAAAAAACCCGCCGTTGAACGGCGGGTCAAACAGCCTAATCGAAAAACGACAGGCACCCGCTCAGGGAGGAGAAGCGGGGAGCTGCACGCGACGCGTGCCGCTCGATCGCTATCATATACCAACGATCTCGAAAATGACCTAAGGGTTCCGTAAGGTCCTTCTTGCCCTGATTTCTGCCAAATCGCCATGAGCTTCCATCCGCTTCATCGTCCGCGCCGGATGCGCCGCGACGACTTCTCCCGGCGCCTGATGCGCGAAAACCGCCTGACCACCGACGACCTGATCTACCCGGTGTTCGTCGTCGACGGTACCAACGAACGCCAGGCCGTCCCGTCGATGCCCGGCGTCGAGCGCGTGTCGGTCGATCTGCTGATGCATGTCGCCGAGCAGTGCGTCGAACTCGGCGTGCCCGTGCTGTCGCTGTTCCCGGCCATCGAGCCGTCGCTGAAAACGCCCGACGGCCGCGAAGCGGCCAATCCGGAAGGCCTGATCCCGCGCGCGGTGCGCGAGCTGAAGAAGCGTTTCCCCGAGCTCGGCGTGCTGACCGACGTCGCGCTCGATCCGTACACGAGCCACGGCCAGGACGGCGTGCTCGACGAAAACGGCTACGTGATCAACGACGACACGATCGAGATCCTGGTCGATCAGGCGCGCGCGCAGGCGGAAGCCGGCGTCGACATCGTCGCGCCGTCGGACATGATGGACGGGCGCATCGGCGCGGTCCGCGAGATGCTGGAAAGCGACGGCCATATCCATACGCGCATCATGGCCTATTCGGCCAAGTTCGCGTCGGCGTTCTACGGCCCGTTCCGCGATGCGGTCGGCTCGGCGTCCAATCTGGGCAAGGGCAACAAGATGACCTACCAGATGGATCCCGCGAACAGCGACGAAGCGCTGCGCGAAGTGCGCCTCGACATCGACGAAGGCGCCGACATGGTGATGGTCAAGCCCGGCATGCCGTATCTCGACATCGTGCGCCGCGTGAAGGACGAGTTCCGCTTCCCGACCTACGTGTACCAGGTGAGCGGCGAATACGCGATGCTGAAGGCCGCCGCGATGAACGGCTGGCTCGACCATGACAAGGTCGTGCTCGAATCGCTGCTCGCATTCAAGCGCGCGGGCGCCGACGGTGTCCTCACGTACTTCGCGCTCGACGCTGCCCGTCTGCTGAAAGCGCAGCGCTGAGCCGCACGACGGCGCATATCAAGAAAAACGGCGGGACACTTTATCGGTGTCCCGCCGTTTTGTATTTGTCGTCCGGTCGGCGTAGCAAGCGCCCATATGCACGGACGCGCGCGCCTTACACCGTCGGCACCGCCGCGCGATCGAGGCTGCGCAGGAACGTCTCGGCCGCCTGATAGCCGACCACGCGGCCGATCTCATTGCCGTTGCGATCGAAGAAAATGATGCCCGGCGGCCCGAACAGGTTGAAGCGCTTGAGGAGCGCCTGGTCGGCCGGATTGTTCGCGGTGACGTCCGCGCGCACCAGGTGAAGCTGCGCGAGCCGCGCCTGCACGCGCGAATCGGTGAACGTCAGATGCTCCATTTCCTTGCAGCTCACGCACCAGTCGGCATAGAAGTCGAGCATCACGGGTCGGCCCGACGTCTTCAGCAGCGCGTCGAGCTCGCCGCTGGAGCGCACCGCCGCGAACGCGGGGCCCGCCTGCCCGGCCGCCGCGCCGGCTGCCGACGCATCGCCCGACGCAACCGTGCGCGCCGCGAGTACGGCCAGCGGCTTCACGGGGTCGTTGGAGCCCGCCGCGAGCCCGACGAGCAGCGTCGCGGCCCAGATCGCGAGCGCTGCACCGAGGCCGCGACCGAGACGGCGCCAGATCGACGCGGCGCCGGCATGCGGCGTGAACAAGCCGAGCGCCGCCGCCGCGACGAGCAGCCACAGCGCAGCGAGCACCATCTTCAGCCCGCCCGCGAGCACCGGCCACACGATCCACAGCGCGGCGGCGAGCAGCACGATGCCGAAGAACACCTTCACGCCATCCATCCATGCGCCCGCGCGCGGCAGCACCGTGCCGGCACCGACGCCGACGACGAGCAGCGGCACGCCGAGCCCCAGCCCCATCGCGAACAGCGCGGCGCCGCCGAGCCATGCATTGCCGGTGTGCGCGATGAACGCGAGCACCGCGAACAGCGGCGCCGTCATGCACGCGCCGACGACCAGCGCCGACAACGCACCCATCGCGGCGACCGCGACGAAGTGCCCGCCCTGCCGCGCGCGCGAGGCTTCGGCCGCGCCGTTCTGCCAGCGCTCGGGCAACGCGATGTCCTTGCCGGAAATCAGCGATACCGCGAATGCCGTGAGCAACACGCCGAACGCGCCGAGCACCCACGGGTTCTGCAACCACGCGCCAAGGCTCTGGCCGACCAGCGCCGCCGCAATGCCCAGCACCGTATAGACGAGCGCCATGCCGACCACGTACGTCAGCGACAGCGCAAAGCCGCGCGCATGCGTCGCCCGCGTGCCCTGGCCGATGATGATCGCCGACACGATCGGAATCATCGGATACGAACAGGGCAGGAGACTCAGGACGACGCCCGCGACGAAATACAGCGCGACGATCGTGAAGAAGCCGTGCCCCTCGAGCAGCGACTGCGCGAAATCCGCGCTCGTGACCTTGTCGAACCAGTTGCCCGAGGCCGGTGCGCCATCGGCCGGCGCGGCCGCGCCCAGCGCCGCGCCGTCGACCTTTACGACGTGCTCCGCAGGCGGATAGCAGATCCCTTCGTCGGCGCACCCCTGCGACGTCACCGCGAGCTCGAACGGCCCCGCCGCCTGCTTGACCGGCACATGAATCACGACCTCGTCGCGATAGGTCTCGACTTCCTTCTGGAACGTCTGGTCGAACTTCACATGACCGGCCGGGAACAGTGGATCGCCGAGCGTCGCCTGCCCGCCCTTCACCGCGAAAGCGAACCGCTCGCGGTACAGGTAATAGCCATTGGCGACCTTGAAGCGGACGTCCACCTGCCCTGGCGCTTCGCTCGCGCTGAATTTGAATGCGACCGACGGATCGAGAAAATCGTCGGCCGCGCGCGCGACCGAGAGGCCGCCCAGCACGAACATGAACGACAACAGGACTGCGAGGACCCGCAGCGCGCGCACGCGCACGGAAAGCGCCATACCGTTAAACATGAAATAGACGTTGAGTTTCGCTGGTCACCCACTGGCCGTATGCGGCCGAAGCCGTCGCCTGCCACGAGACGATTTCCGGCGTCTCGTACGGATGATGCGCGAGAATAAATCGCTCCAGTTCGAGCGAGCGCACGGGGCTCGTCTTGAACAGCAACTGGATCTCGTCGGCCGCCTCGACCTTGCCCTGCCAGTGGTAGCGCGACTTGATCGCACCGAGCTCCGATACGCACGCGGCAAGCCGCGCATCGAGCGCGCCGTCGGCGAGCGCTGCAGCCGTCGCCGCATCCGGCACCGTCGTCAGCATCAACACCACCACCATACGCGCCCTCCTGGCTGGTTTTTACCGGCTTCCGCCGCCACGATCGGCCCATCGAAGGCCCGCGCCGACAGTTCCGTATCGTAGCGCAGCCCGCGCGACGCTGCCGGCTGCGGGCTGCGACAATCGATCGCAGCCCGCGGCGCTACAAAAAACAAAAAGGGCCAAGCAATTGCCCGGCCCTTTTCAGATACTGCTGCGTGCTGGAAGCTTACTCGGCTTCTTGCACGTTTTCCGTTTCGTCGACTTCCGGACGATCGAGCAGCTCGACCAGTGCCATCGGTGCGTTGTCGCCGACGCGGAAGCCGAACTTCAGCACGCGCAGGTAGCCGCCCGGACGGTTCGCGAAACGCGGACCGAGCACGTCGAACAGCTTCGCCACCGAGTCACGATCGCGCAGGCGGTTGAACGCCAGGCGACGGTTTGCCAGCGACGGCTTCTTGCCGAGCGTGATCAGCGGCTCGACGACTTTACGGAGTTCCTTCGCCTTCGGCAGCGTCGTCTTGATGACTTCGTGCTCGATCAGCGAGTTGGACATGTTACGGAGCATAGCCAGACGGTGGCTGCTCGTGCGGTTCAGTTTCCGCAGACCATGACGATGGCGCATTTCAGTTTCCTTGATTCAAAGTTTTGATCCAGCTCTTCTATCGCACCGCTGGGGTGCACGGGCCGGTAACGAAAAAAGCAAGATGCGGATTTTAAAGGAAAATCCGCATCTTTGCCAACTACAGCAACAACCGGGCTTACTTGTCGAGACCAGCCGGCGGCCAGTTTTCGAGCTTCATGCCCAGCGTGAGACCGCGCGAAGCGAGCACTTCCTTGATCTCGTTGAGCGACTTGCGACCGAGGTTCGGCGTCTTCAGCAGCTCGTTTTCCGTGCGCTGGATCAGGTCGCCGATGTAGTAGATGTTCTCGGCCTTCAGGCAGTTCGCCGAACGAACCGTCAGCTCGAGATCGTCCACCGGACGCAGCAGGATCGGATCGATCTGCGGTGCGCGCGACGGTGCCTCTGCAGCCGTTTCCGTGCCTTCCAGTGCCGCGAACACGGACAGCTGGTCGACCAGGATGCGGGCCGATTGACGGATCGCCTCTTCCGGGGTGATCACGCCGCTCGTCTCGATGTTCATCACGAGCTTGTCGAGGTCGGTACGCTGCTCGACACGTGCGCTTTCAACTGCGTAGCTCACGCGGCGAACCGGCGAGAACGACGCGTCGAGAACGATGCGGCCGATGATCTTGGCCGTGTCTTCGCCATAGCGACGGACGTTGCCGGGCACGTAGCCGCGACCCTTTTCGATCTTGATCTGAACGTCGAGCTTGCCGCCCTTCGACAGGTGTGCGATCACGTGATTCGGGTTGATGACTTCGCAATCGTGAGCCAGCTCGATATCGCCGGCCGTGACGACGCCTTCGCCTTCCTTGCGCAGGGTCACCGTCACTTCGTCACGGTTGTGCAGCTTGAACACCACACCCTTCAGGTTCAGCAGCAGGTTGACGACGTCCTCTTGCACGCCATCAAGCGTCGAATACTCGTGCACCACGCCGGCGATCGTGACTTCGGTCGGCGCGTAGCCAACCATCGACGACAGCAGCACGCGGCGAAGCGCATTGCCCAAGGTGTGGCCGTAACCGCGTTCGAACGGTTCCATGACCACCCTCGCGTGGTTCTCGCCCAGCGATTCCACGGCGATGATCTTGGGTTTCAGCAAACTGGTTTGCATGGGCTTTCCTTTTCAATACCCTCGGCTCGTTACACCGATAAGGCTGACCGGTAACAACCAGAAAATAAACAGCCGAGGCCCCTCCTTGCGTAACGCAATCGGGGTACCTCGGCCGTCAATCGGATTAACGCGAATACAATTCGACGATCAGGCTTTCGTTGATGTCGCCTGCGATGTCAGCGCGTTCCGGCATTTGCTTGAACGTGCCTTCGAACTTCTTCGCATCGACTGCAACCCAGCTCGGCATGCCGCCTTGCTCGGCCAGCGACAGCGCTTCGACGATACGCGCCTGCTTCTTTGCCTTTTCGCGGATCGCGACGACGTCACCCGCCTTCACTTGCTGCGACGGCACGTTCGCGACGACGCCGTTCACGGTGATCGACTTGTGGCTCACCAGCTGACGCGCTTCAGCGCGGGTCGAGCCGAAGCCCATGCGATACACGACGTTGTCGAGACGCGATTCGAGCAGTTGCAGCAGGTTTTCACCCGTGTTGCCCTTGCGACGGTCGGCTTCAGCGAAGTAGCGGCGGAACTGACGCTCCAGGACGCCGTAAATGCGCTTGACCTTTTGCTTTTCACGCAGCTGCGTACCATAGTCGGACGTACGTGCACCCGAGGTACGGCCGTGCTGACCCGGCTTGCTGTCGAGCTTGCACTTGTCGGCGAGCGAGCGGCGCGCGCTCTTCAGGAACAGGTCGGTGCCTTCACGGCGGGACAGCTTGGCCTTAGGGCCGATATAACGTGCCACTTTGCATTCCTTTATCAATCAGTCACGCGGATCGAAATCCGCGCTAGTTCGCGCCCTTTGGGGCGAACGGTGGGCTTAGTCAATCAAAAAAGCAACGCCCGTCGACGCTACGCGGCGACAGGCAAATGTGCCAGCACGAACGTGCCAGCACATTCTTAGATACGACGGCGCTTCGGCGGACGGCAGCCGTTGTGCGGAATCGGGGTGACGTCCGAAATCGCGGTGATCTTGATGCCGAGGCCATGCAGTGCGCGCACTGCCGACTCACGACCCGGGCCCGGGCCCTTGATCCGCACTTCCAGATTCTTCACGCCGTATTCCATCGCCACGCGACCGGCCGACTCAGCAGCAACCTGAGCAGCGAACGGCGTCGACTTGCGCGAGCCCTTGAAGCCCTGGCCGCCCGACGTCGCCCATGCCAGTGCATTGCCCTGGCGATCGGTGATCGTGATGATCGTGTTGTTGAACGACGCGTGAACGTGAACCACGCCTTCAGCGACGTTCTTCTTAACCTTCTTGCGAACGCGTTGCGCCGCGGTGTTCGAAGCCTTAGCCATTACGTTTTCCTGTAACTGTCAGTTCCGCTTACTTCTTCAGCGCTTGCGCTGCACGACGCGGACCCTTGCGGGTACGTGCGTTCGTACGCGTACGCTGACCGCGCATCGGCAGGCCCTTGCGATGACGAACACCACGGTAGCAACCGAGGTCCATCAGGCGCTTGATGTTCATCGTCACTTCACGGCGCAGATCGCCTTCGACGATGAACTTGCCCACTTCTTCACGCAGCTTTTCGAGGTCTGCGTCGGTCAGGTCCTTGACCTTCTTCGAGAATTCCACGCCAGCTGCCGTGCAGATGCTGCGCGAGCGCGTGCGGCCGATACCGAAGATTGCCGTCAGGCCGATCTCGGTATGCTGGTGATTCGGGATGTTAACCCCTGCGATACGAGCCATTGTTTTTCCTCAAACAAAAAGCGCAAACAAACGCGCGGTCAGCCTTGGCGCTGCTTGTGGCGCGGATCCGAGCTGCAGATCACGCGAACGACGCCTTTGCGCTTGATGATCTTGCAATTGCGGCAAATGCGCTTAACCGATGCCATCACTTTCATGATAATACCCTTTTTTCAAATCACTTCGCCCGGAACACGATCCGCGCACGAGACAGATCGTAAGGCGTCAATTCAACCGTCACCTTGTCGCCCGGCAGGATGCGGATGTAGTGCATCCGCATCTTCCCGGAGATATGCCCCAACACGACATGGCCGTTTTCCAGCTTCACACGGAAGGTCGCATTCGGGAGGTTTTCGATCACCTCACCTTGCATCTGGATTACATCGTCTTTGGCCATAGTCCTTAATTAACGCATTGGGATGTTGCCGCCCTTGAAGTTTGCCTTCTTGAGCAGCGACTCATACTGTTGCGACATAACGTACGACTGCACCTGCGCCATGAAGTCCATCGTGACGACGACAATGATCAGCAGCGACGTTCCACCAAAATAAAACGGCACGTTCCAGCGCAGCACCAGGAATTCCGGCAGCAGACACACGAAGACGATGTAGATCGCACCGGCCAGCGTCAGACGCGTGAGGATGCGGTCGATATATCGTGCGGTCTGATCGCCCGGACGAATGCCCGGAACAAACGCGCCGCTCTTCTTCAGGTTGTCCGCGGTTTCCCTGCTGTTGAACACCAGTGCGGTGTAGAAGAAGCAGAAAAACACGATTGCCAGCGTGTACAGCAGCACATAGACCGGCTGACCCGGCTTCAGCGCCTCCGCGACGTTATGCAACGTGTTGGAGATCCAGCTTCCCGACGGCTGACCCGTGCTGAACCAGCCCAGAATCGTGGCCGGGAACAGGATGATCGACGACGCGAAGATCGGTGGAATCACGCCCGACATGTTCAGCTTCAGCGGCAAGTGCGACGACTGGCCACCGTAGATCTTGTTGCCGACCTGGCGCTTCGCGTAGTTCACGAGGATCTTGCGCTGACCGCGTTCGATGAACACGACCAGGTAAGTCACCGCGGCAATCAGAACGACGATGATGATCGCCGAAATGATGCTCATCGAACCCGTGCGCACCAGCTCGAACAGCCCACCGACGGCATTCGGGAACCCTGCTGCGATCCCGCCGAAGATGATGATCGAGATGCCGTTGCCCAGACCACGCTCGGTGATCTGCTCACCCAGCCACATCAGGAACATCGTGCCGGTAACCAGCGTCACGACCGTCGTCAGCCGGAACAGCATGCCGGGGTCGATCACGAGGCCCGGCTGGTTTTCCAGCGCAGCCGCGATACCGAACGCCTGGAAGGTCGCGAGCACCACGGTGAAATACCGCGTGTACTGCGTGATCTTCCGTTGCCCTGCCTGCCCTTCCTTCTTCAGCGCCTCGAGCTGCGGCGAGACGATCGCCAGCAACTGCATGATGATCGACGCCGAGATGTACGGCATGATCCCCAGCGCAAAGATCGTGAAGCGGGAAAGCGCGCCACCCGAGAACATGTTGAACATGCCCAGGATGCCGCCCGCCTGACTCTGGAACAGCTTCGCCAGTTGATCCGGATCGATGCCCGGCACGGGGATGTGCGCGCCGATGCGATAGACGATCAGCGCCAGGAGCAGGAACATCGCTCGCCGACGCAGATCGCCGAATTTCGCCGTGCTTCGACCGGGTTTTGCAAGACTCGGGCTGTTAGCCAAGTACCTTCTCCGATGAATGCAAGTAACGACGCGCTACGCGTGTCACTCGGCGAACGAACCGCCAGCCGCTTCGATCGCAGCGCGCGCACCCTTGGTGGCACCGAGACCCTTCACGACGATCTTGCGCTTCAGTTCGCCCGTCGCGATGATCTTTGCGCTCTTCGTCAGCTCGCCGACCAGGCCGGCTTGCTTCAGTGCGAGCAGATCGATTTCATCGACCGGCAGCTTCTCGAGGTCGCCCAGGCGCACTTCACCGACGAATTCCTTCGTCAGCGACGTGAAGCCGCGCTTCGGCAGACGACGTTGCAGCGGCATCTGACCGCCTTCGAAACCGACTTTGTGGAAGCCGCCCGAACGCGATTTCTGACCCTTGTGACCACGGCCAGCCGTCTTGCCGAGGCCCGAACCGATGCCGCGGCCGACGCGACGCTTGGCGTGCTTGGCGCCAGCGGCCGGCTTCAGGTTATTCAATTCCATATCAACTCCTTGATCCGTAGGGCCGCTTACGCGATGACCTTAACGAGGTACGAGACCTTGTTGATCATGCCGCGGACCGCCGGCGTGTCCTGCAGCTCGCTAACCGAGTTGAGTCGGCGCAGGCCCAGGCCACGCACGGTCGCGCGGTGCGATTCGCGGGTCCCGATCAGGCTCTTAACGAGCTGAACCTTGACAGTTTTTTCAGACATGGTGACCACCCGGGCTTAGCCCAAAATATCTTCGACGGACTTGCCGCGCTTCGCCGCGATGTCTGCCGGGGTCGACTGCTTGCGCAGACCGTCCAGCGTGGCGCGAACGAGGTTGTACGGGTTCGTCGAACCGTGGCTCTTTGCCACGACGTTCTGAACGCCCATCACGTCGAACACTGCGCGCATCGGGCCGCCGGCGATCACGCCCGTACCTGCCTTCGCCGGAGCGAGGAGGACAGCGGATGCGCCATGCTTGCCGTGCACTTCGTGCTGCAGCGTGCCGTTCTTGAGCGGCACCTTGAACATGTTGCGGCGAGCTTGTTCCATTGCCTTCTGGACAGCGACCGGCACTTCCTTCGCCTTGCCCTTGCCCATACCGATGCGGCCATCACCGTCGCCGACCACGGTCAGTGCGGCGAAGCCGAGAATACGGCCACCCTTCACGACCTTGGTCACGCGGTTGACCGAAATCATCTTTTCGCGAAGGCCGTCGTCGCGCTCGTCAGCCTGAACTTTCGCTTGCATCTTTGCCATGACGAATTCCTTCCTTAGAACTTGAGCCCAGCTTCGCGAGCTGCCTCAGCCAGCGCCTTGACGCGGCCATGGTAGCGGAAGCCCGAGCGGTCGAAGGCGACGGATTCGATGCCGGCGGCCTTTGCCTTCTCGGCAATACGCTTGCCGATCAGCGTCGCAGCATTAACGTTGCCGCCCTTGCCCGACTTGTCGGCCAGTTCGGCGCGCACTTCTGCTTCGAGCGTCGACGCGCTGGCGAGCACCTTGGTGCCGCAGGGCGAGAACACTTGAGCGTAGATGTGCGTGTTCGTGCGATGCACGGCGAGACGCGCGACCTGCAGCTCAGCGATCTTGATACGCGTCTGGCGAGCGCGGCGCAGGCGAGATTGAGTCTTATCCATGATTGCGCACCCTTACTTCTTCTTCGTTTCTTTGAGGATCACAACCTCGTCGGAATAGCGCACGCCCTTGCCCTTGTAGGGCTCCGGCGGACGGTAACCGCGGACTTCCGCAGCCACTTGACCGACTTGTTGCTTGTTGATCCCCTTGATCACGATTTCGGTTTGCGTCGGGGTTTCAGCCTTGACGCCTTCCGGCATCTGGTGCACCACCGGGTGCGAGAAACCCAGCGACAGGTTCAGCTTGTCGCCTTGCGCTTGCGCACGATAACCGACGCCAACCAGCGTCAGCTTGCGCTCGAAACCCTTGGTCACGCCGTGCACGGCATTCGCGATGATCGCGCGCATCGTGCCCGACAGTGCGTTTGCTTCGCGGCTTTCGTCGACCGGCGACAGATTCAGCGTGCCGTCGTTGTTCGCCACGTTCACGAGCGGATTGATCGCTTGCGTGATGGTGCCCAGCGGGCCCTTGACGGTGATAGCACCGTCGGCCAGCTTGACTTCCGCGCCTTGCAGCGCGATCGGGCTCTTACCTACTCGAGACATGTTTCTCTCTCCTCGGCTTTAAGCGACGTAGCAGATGACTTCGCCGCCGACGCCGGTAGCGCGCGCCTTGCGGTCGGTCATCACGCCCTTCGGCGTCGACACGATTGCCACGCCCAGGCCATTCATGACCTGCGGAATGTCGTTACGGCCGCGGTACACGCGCAGACCAGGCTTCGACACGCGCTCGAGGCGTTCGATGACCGGGCGACCTGCGTAGTACTTCAGCGCGATATTCAGTTCGGACTTCGCACCTTCCGCCTTGACGGCGAAATCGTCGATATAACCTTCGTCCTTCAGGACTTGCGCGATTGCAACCTTGACCTTCGACGAGGGCATCGCGACCGATACCTTCTCGACCATCTGCGCGTTGCGGATGCGAGTCAGCATATCGGCGATAGGATCACTCATGCTCATTTACGTTTCTCCTATTACCAGCTCGCCTTGGTCAGGCCAGGAATCTCGCCACGGAATGCGATTTCACGAATCTTGTTACGCGCGAGGCCGAATTTACGGAACGTGCCACGCGGACGGCCCGTGATCGCGCAGCGGTTACGCTGGCGGGTCGGGTTTGCGTTGCGGGGCAGTTGCTGCAGCTCAAGGCGTGCTTCGTAGCGCTCTTCTTCCGACTTGCTTTGGTCTTCGACGATCGCCTTCAGCGCTTCGCGCTTTGCTGCGAACTTCGCGACCAGGCGGGCGCGCTTCTTTTCACGTTCGATCAGTGCCAGTTTAGCCACGGTAACCTCAGTTTCTGAACGGGAACTTGAAGCTGGCGAGCAGAGCCTTTGCTTCGTCGTCGGTCTTCGCAGTCGTCGTGATGCTGATGTTCAGCCCACGCAGTGCGTCGATCTTGTCGTAGTCGATTTCGGGGAAAATGATCTGCTCTTTCACACCGATGTTGTAGTTGCCGCGGCCATCGAAAGCACGGCCCGACACACCGCGGAAGTCACGCACGCGGGGCAGGGCAACGGTCACGAAACGGTCGAGGAATTCGTACATCGCACGACCACGCAGCGTCACCATCGCGCCGATCGGGTATCCCTGGCGGATCTTGAAGCCTGCGATTGCCTTGCGAGCCTTCGTGACGACCGGCTTCTGACCAGCGATCTTCGTGAGGTCGCCAACGGCGTTCTCGATGATCTTCTTGTCAGCGATCGCTTCGCCAAGACCCATGTTCAGCGTGATCTTGGTGATGCGCGGCACTTCCATGACCGACTTGTAACCGAACTTCTCGATCAGGCCGGGCACAACCTTTTCTTTGTAAAACTCTTGAAAACGAGCCATTTTTTACTCCGCTGCGTCAGGCGCTCAGTACGGCACCGGTCGTCTTCAGGAAGCGAACCTTCTTGCCTTCCTCGACCTTGATGCCAACACGCGACGCCTTGCCATTCGCGTCGACCAGTGCGACGTTCGAAATATGCAGGGGCATCGTCTTCGCTTCCACGCCGCCCGTCGTACCCTTCATCGGGTTCGGCTTCACATGCTTCTTGACGAGGTTGATACCTTCAACCGTCACATGTTCTGCACCGACAGCCAGCACGACGCCGCGCTTGCCCTTGTCCTTGCCAGTGACGACGATAACTTCGTCACCTTTGCGAATCTTGTTCATCGCGACTCCTTACAGCACTTCCGGCGCCAGCGAAACGATCTTCATGAATCGTTCGCTACGCAGCTCACGCGTCACCGGCCCGAAGATACGGGTGCCGATCGGCTCAAGCTTGTTATTCAAAAGCACAGCGGCGTTGCCGTCGAACTTGATCAGCGAGCCGTCTTGACGGCGAACACCCTTGGCGGTGCGGACCACCACGGCGTTGTAGATTTCGCCTTTCTTCACGCGCCCGCGCGGCGTTGCTTCTTTGACGGTCACCTTGATGATGTCGCCAATGCCGGCATAACGACGCTTCGAGCCGCCGAGCACCTTGATGCACATGACTTCACGCGCACCCGTGTTGTCGGCTACTTCGAGCCGAGATTCGGTCTGGATCATGGTTTGTCTTTCCCAACTTAATCCGGATGCACCACCATGATGCATTCGGTCAGTCTTGGTCCCGTCAGCCAATCGGCTGCTTGGGTTGGAACAGCAGCGACGGCAAACGAAACCCGCCATCGCAATTCGGTGAATCTTTCGGACAGGCTGGCGCCAGTCCGCTTCCCCCACCAACTTCGCCCGCGACGGGGCTCCCATAAAGAGGGAAGACCGGGATTATAACAAATAATCCCGGTCACGCAAGCAAAAACTTTGCGATTTCAAGCACTTCTTGGCGAAGTGCCTGTTACTGCCTACTGCTCTGCCCGCTTAGATGACGCGAGCTGCTTCGACGAGGCGCGACACCGCCCAGGCCTTCGTCTTCGAAACAGGACGAGTTTCCTGGATTTCGACGAGATCGCCTTCGTTGCAGGTGTTCGCTTCATCATGCGCGTGGTACTTCTTCGAGCGCACGACATACTTGCCGTAGATCGGGTGCTTGACGCGGTGCTCGATCAGCACGGTGACGGTCTTGTCCATCTTGTTGCTGACGACCCGACCGACCAGCGTCCGCTTCAGCGAGGTTTTCACGCTATCGTTCATTTCTGGTTCGCCTTCTGAGTCATGACGGTCCGCACACGTGCGATATCGCGACGAACCTTCTTCAGCTGGCTCGTGTTCGTGAGCTGCTGGGTCGCGAGTTGCATGCGCAGGCCGAATTGCGCCTTCAGCAGGTCCGCCAGCTCCTTGTTGAGCGCGGCCTGGTCTTTCTGGAGAAGTTCGGAAGCCTTCATGTTTTCTCCTTAGGCGCCGAGCTGGCGCACGATGAACGTCGTCTTCAGCGGCAGCTTCGCTGCGGCCAGACGGAACGCTTCGCGTGCCAGTTCTTCGGTTACGCCGTCCATTTCATAGAGCATCTTGCCCGGCTGGATTTCGGCGACGTAGTACTCCGGGTTACCCTTACCGTTACCCATACGCACTTCTGCCGGCTTTTGCGAAATCGGCTTGTCCGGGAAGATCCGGATCCAGATGCGGCCGCCACGCTTGATGTGACGCGTCATTGCACGACGCGCCGCTTCAATTTGACGTGCGGTCAAACGACCGCGACCGATCGCCTTCAGACCGAATTCACCGAACGACACTGCGTTGCCGCGCGTCGCCTTGCCGGTGTTACGACCCTTCTGCTCTTTACGATACTTCCTGCGTTTCGGTTGCAGCATCGTTATTCTCCCGTCTTGCCGTCTTCGGGCTTGCCGGCGCCACGGCGCGGTGCGCCACGACGAGCACCCGGAGCGCCGCCTTCGCCGTCACGGCGCGGACGACGGTCGCCCGGACGCGCATTGCGACGCGGACGCTTGTCTTCGGCTACTTCTTCGACCACCGGCGCGTCATTGCGGCCGAGCGTGTCGCCCTTGTACACCCATACCTTGACGCCGATGATGCCGTAGGTCGTCTTCGCTTCCGAGGTCGCGTAGTCGATGTCGGCACGCAGCGTGTGAAGGGGCACGCGACCTTCGCGATACCACTCCGTACGAGCGATTTCGATACCGTTCAGACGGCCTGCGCTCATGATCTTGATGCCTTGGGCACCCAGACGCATCGCGTTCTGCATCGCACGCTTCATCGCGCGACGGAACATGATCCGGCGCTCGAGCTGTTGCGTGATCGAGTCAGCGATCAGTTGCGCATCGGTTTCCGGCTTGCGGATTTCTTCGATGTTGACGTGAACCGGCACGCCCATGCGGCGTTGCAGTTCCGTCTTCAGCTGTTCGATATCCTCGCCCTTCTTGCCGATGACGACGCCCGGACGCGAGCTGTAAATCGTGATGCGCGCGTTCTTTGCCGGACGCTCGATGACGACCCGACCGACCGAAGCGTTCTTCAGCTTCTTCTTCAGGTATTCACGAACACCGATGTCTTCCTGCAGCATCGCCGCGAAATTGTTGTTGTTCGCGTACCAACGCGAAGCCCAATTGCGGCTGACAGCCAGGCGGAAGCCAGTCGGATGAATTTTCTGTCCCATCGTATGGCTCCTTAATTCCCGACCGTCACAGTGATGTGACAGGATTGCTTCTCGATGCGGTTACCGCGGCCCTTGGCGCGCGCGGTGAAACGCTTGAGCGATGCAGCCTTGTCGACGTAGATGCTCTTGATCTTGAGCTCGTCGATATCAGCGCCTTCGTTGTGCTCCGCATTCGCGATTGCCGACAGCACAACCTTCTTCACGATGCCAGCCGCCTTCTTCGGCGAGAACGTCAGAACGTTCAGCGCCTTGTCGACCGGCAAACCGCGGATCTGGTCAGCCACAAGGCGCGTTTTTTGCGCCGAGATGCGGGCACCGCGATGAATTGCTTTCACTTCCATCTTGATTGCCCCTTATTTCTTGGCCTTCTTGTCGGCCGCGTGACCCTTGAACGTACGGGTCAGTGCGAACTCGCCAAGCTTGTGGCCGACCATGTTTTCCGAGATGTACACCGGAACGTGTTGACGGCCGTTGTGAACAGCGATCGTCAGGCCGATGAAATCCGGCAGAATCGTCGAGCGACGCGACCAGGTCTTGATCGGCTTTTTGTCGCGCGAAGCTGCAGCCGCCTCAACTTTCTTCAGCAAATGGGCGTCGCAGAACGGACCTTTTTTTACAGAACGTGCCATTGCCTACTCCTTAACGCTTGTGACGGCGCTGGACGATCATCGTCGTCGTGCGCTTGTTGCTGCGGGTGCGGTAACCCTTAGCCGGCGTACCCCACGGGCTCACCGGGTCGCGACCTGCAGCCGTCTTGCCCTCACCACCACCGTGCGGGTGATCAACCGGGTTCATCGCAACGCCACGCACCGTCGGGCGGATACCGCGCCAGCGGTTCGCGCCAGCCTTGCCGATTTGGCGCAGGCTATGCTCTTCGTTGCCGACTTCACCGATCGTTGCACGGCACTCGATGTGCACGCGGCGGATTTCGCCCGAACGCAGACGAACCTGCGCGTAGACGCCTTCACGTGCCAGCAGCATGGCCGACGTGCCAGCCGAACGCGCCATTTGCGCGCCCTTGCCCGGCAGCATCTCGATGCAGTGGATCGTCGTACCGACCGGAATGTTGCGGATCGGCAGCGTGTTGCCTGCACGGATCGGCGCTTCCGAACCCGACATCAGCTGTTGGCCGACGGTCAGGCCCTTCGGGGCGATGATGTAGCGACGCTCGCCGTCTGCGTAGAGCACCAGCGCGATGTTCGCGCTACGGTTCGGGTCGTACTCGAGACGCTCGACCTTTGCCGGGATGCCGTCCTTCGTGCGACGGAAATCGACGATACGGTAATGCTGCTTGTGACCACCACCCTTGTGACGCGTGGTGATACGGCCGTTGTTGTTACGGCCGGCGGTCGAGCTCTGCGAGTCGAGCAGTGCCGCGAACGGCTTGCCCTGGTGCAGATTCTTGTTGACCACCTTGACCATCGCGCGGCGACCCGGCGAAGTCGGTTTAACTTTCACGATTGCCATGATTACTTGGCCTCCGCTTCAAAGTTGATTTCCTGGCCGGGCTTCAGGCAAACGTACGCCTTCTTCACGTCCTTACGGCGGCCCATCGAACGGCCGAAGCGCTTTTGCTTGCCCTTCTGAACCAGCACGTTGACCGAATCAACTTCAACCTTGAACAGCAGCTCGACAGCCGCCTTCACTTCCTGCTTCGTGGCATCCGGTGCGACTTCGAACACGACTTGCTCGTTCTTGTCGGCAACCAGCGTCGCCTTTTCCGAGATCACCGGTGCGAGCAGGACCTGCATCAAACGATGATCGTTCTTGCGAATCTCGCTCATGACAGCAACTCCTCGATCTGGGCGACCGCAGCCTTCGTGACCAGCACTTTCTTGAAGTAGATCAGCGACAGCGGGTCAGCGTAGCGCGGCTCGACAATCGCCACGTGCGGCAGGTTGCGCGAAGCCAGGTACAGGTTCTCGTCGACCGTGTCCGTAATGATCAGCACGGAGTCGAGACCCATGGTCTTGAATTTGTCAGCCAGCAGCTTGGTCTTCGGCGCTTCGAGGATGATGTCCTCGACGACCGACAGGCGGCCTTCACGGGCCAGCTGCGAGAAGATCGAGCAGAGACCTGCGCGATGCATCTTCTTGTTGACCTTGTGCGAGAAGTTCTCTTCCGGCGAGTTCGGGAAGATGCGACCACCGCCACGCCACAGCGGGCTCGACGACATACCGGCACGAGCGCGGCCCGTACCCTTCTGACGCCACGGCTTCTTGGTGGTGTGCTTGACTTGCTCACGGTCCTTCTGTGCGCGGTTACCCTGGCGAGCATTCGCCTGGTACGCGACGACGACCTGGTGGATCAGCGCTTCGTTGTAGTCACGACCGAACACGACGTCCGACGCGTTGACCACTGCACCTTCCTGACCATTTTCGTTCAGGAGCTTGAGTTCCATTATTTCGCCCCCTTGGTCTTGACGGCCGGCGTCACGAAAACCTTGCCGCCCTTCGCGCCCGGAATCGCACCCTTGACGAGCAGCAGCTTGCGCTCTGCATCGATACGAGCGATTTCGAGGTTCTGCACCGTCACCGTAACGTCACCGAGGTGACCCGTCATGCGCTTACCCGGGAAAACGCGACCCGGATCCTGCGCCATACCGATCGAGCCCGGCACGTTGTGCGAGCGCGAGTTACCGTGGGTAGCACGGCCGGAGGAGAAGTTGTAACGCTTGATCGTACCGGCGTAGCCCTTACCGATCGACACGCCTTGCACGTCGACCTTCTGGCCCACTTCGAAAAGATCAGCACCGACCACGGCGCCATTCGACAGCTCAGCTGCCTTGGCCGCGTCAATGCGGAATTCCTTGAGGATTTCACCGGCTTCGACACCGGCTTTGGCGAGATGACCTGCCAGCGGCTTCGTCACGCGCGATGCGCGGCGGGAGCCGAATGCAACCTGCACGGCCGTGTAGCCGTCGGTTTCAACAGTCTTGATCTGCGTCACGCGGTTGTCCGACACGTCCAGCACGGTGACGGGAATCGAATCCCCTTCAGCCGTGAAGATACGGGTCATGCCAACCTTGCGACCTACGAGTCCAAGGCTCATCATTTTCTCCATTCCCGACTGCGATTGGTCGGGGCTGATTTACAAAATGCCGGGCACGCAAGGCCCAACTTTTTTACGCGAATACGCGAAAAGCCAAGCAGTATAGCCCGACTCATCGATTTCCGCAAGCAATACAAAGACTTAGCACCGCCCGGCACGCCGGATGGCGCCGAAAGCCTTACTGCAGCTTGATTTCCACGTCGACGCCAGCCGGCAGGTCGAGCTTCATCAGCGCGTCAACCGTCTTGTCGGTCGGATCGACGATGTCCATCAGGCGCTGGTGGGTACGGATTTCGAGCTGATCGCGCGACGTCTTGTTGACGTGCGGCGAACGCAGGATGTCAAAACGCTGAATGCGCGTCGGCAGCGGCACCGGGCCACGGACGATTGCGCCAGTCCGCTTCGCGGTATCGACGATTTCGGCAGCCGATTGATCGATCAGACGATAGTCGAAAGCCTTCAGGCGAATGCGGATTTTCTGTTGCTGCATGACGATTCCTTGAAAAGAGCGAGGCGATGTTGCATCGCCGGACACTAAAAGAACGCGAAACCTGTTACCTGCGGGGAGCGAGGCGCCAGCTTCCGAACGGTACTTCCACTGCTAAGCCCGCGATTCTACACGAAAAATCGGAATGGTGGTGTGCGTTTGTCAAGACGGCAACGCGCACGCCACAAAGACAAAACCGGGTCCCAGATCAAACTGGACACCCGGTTTCGACGGTACGACTGCCTACCGCGGAATCGCGGACCCCGGAGGGATCCGCGGATCGTCGATGTTACTCGATGATCTTGGCGACGACGCCGGCGCCGACGGTACGGCCGCCTTCGCGGATTGCGAAGCGCAGACCTTCTTCCATCGCGATCGGAGCGATCAGCTTCACCGTGATCGACACGTTGTCGCCCGGCATCACCATTTCCTTGTCCTTCGGCAGCTCGATCGAGCCCGTCACGTCCGTCGTACGGAAGTAGAACTGCGGACGGTAGTTGTTGAAGAACGGCGTGTGACGGCCGCCTTCGTCCTTGCTCAGCACGTACACTTCAGCCGTGAAGTGCGTGTGCGGCGTGATCGAACCCGGCTTCGCCAGAACCTGGCCACGCTCCACGTCTTCACGCTTCGTGCCGCGCAGCAGGATACCGACGTTGTCGCCTGCCTGACCTTGGTCCAGCAGCTTGCGGAACATTTCAACGCCCGTGCAGGTCGTCTTCACCGTCGGCTTGATACCGACGATTTCGATTTCCTCGCCGACCTTCACGATGCCGCGCTCGACACGACCCGTCACCACCGTACCGCGGCCCGAGATCGAGAACACGTCTTCCACCGGCATCAGGAACGCGCCGTCAACTGCACGCTCCGGCGTCGGGATGTACGTGTCCAGTGCGTCTGCCAGGCTCATGATCGCCACTTCGCCCAGCTCGCCCGTGTCGCCTTCCAGCGCCAGCTTCGCCGAGCCCTTCACGATCGGCGTGTCGTCGCCCGGGAAGTCGTACTTCGACAGCAGTTCGCGAACTTCCATCTCGACCAGCTCGAGCAGTTCAGCGTCGTCCACCATGTCGCACTTGTTCAGGAACACGATGATGTACGGAACGCCAACCTGACGCGCCAGCAGGATGTGCTCACGCGTTTGCGGCATCGGGCCGTCTGCTGCCGAGCAAACCAGGATCGCGCCGTCCATCTGCGCTGCGCCCGTGATCATGTTCTTCACATAGTCAGCGTGGCCCGGGCAGTCGACGTGTGCGTAGTGGCGGTTTGCCGTTTCGTACTCGACGTGTGCCGTGTTGATCGTGATGCCGCGCGCCTTTTCTTCCGGCGCCGCGTCGATCTGGTCGTAGGCCTTCGCTTCGCCGCCGAACTTCTTCGTCAGAACCGTCGTGATCGCTGCCGTCAGCGTCGTCTTGCCGTGGTCAACGTGACCAATCGTACCAACGTTGACGTGCGGCTTGGTCCGCTCAAACTTTTCTTTTGCCATGATTCTCTTCTTTCAAAAAATATCGGTTGGTAGCTTCAGATTTACTTCGACTTCGCGCTGATGATCGCTTCAGCAACGTTGCGCGGAGCTTCAGCGTAGTGCTTGAACTCCATCGTGTACGTTGCACGACCTTGCGTCAGCGAACGCAGCGACGTCGAGTAACCGAACATTTCCGACAGCGGCACTTCGGCGCGAACGATCTTGCCGCCGCCAACCATGTCTTCCATGCCCTGGACGATACCGCGACGGCCCGACAGGTCGCCCATCACGTTGCCCATGTAGTCTTCCGGCGTCTCGACTTCGACAGCCATCATCGGCTCGAGGACGACCGGGTTCGCCTTGCGCATCGCTTCCTTGAACGCCATCGAACCGGCCATGCGGAACGCGTTTTCGTTCGAGTCAACGTCGTGGTACGAACCGAACGTCAGGTGAACCTTCACGTCGACGACCGGGAAGCCAGCCAGCACGCCCGACTTCAGCGTGTCCTGGATACCCTTGTCGACCGCCGGGATGTATTCACGCGGAATCACACCACCCTTGATCTCGTCGAAGAACTCGTAGCCCTTGCCCTGTTCGTTCGGCTCGAGCGTGATGACCGCGTGACCGTACTGGCCGCGACCACCCGACTGCTTGACGAACTTGCCGTCGACGTCCTTCGCCGTCGAACGGATCGTTTCGCGGTATGCAACCTGCGGCTTGCCGACGGTCGCTTCCACGCCGAATTCACGCTTCATCCGGTCGACCAGAATTTCGAGGTGGAGCTCGCCCATGCCCGAAATGATGGTCTGGCCCGATTCTTCGTCGGTCTGCACGCGGAACGACGGGTCTTCCTGCGCCAGACGGTTCAGCGCGAGGCCCATCTTTTCCTGGTCAGCCTTGGTCTTCGGCTCGACAGCCTGCGAAATCACCGGCTCCGGGAACACCATGCGCTCGAGAACGATCGGGTTCGCCGGGTCGCACAGCGTGTCGCCCGTGGTCGCTTCCTTCAGGCCGACCGCAGCAGCGATGTCGCCTGCACGGACTTCCTTGATTTCTTCACGCTGGTTCGCGTGCATCTGCAGAATACGGCCGAGGCGTTCCTTCTTGCCCTTGGTCGAGTTCAGCAGCGTGTCGCCCGAGTTGACGACGCCCGAGTACACACGGAAGAAGATCAGTTGGCCGACGAACGGGTCGGTCATGATCTTGAACGCGAGCGACGAGAACTTCTCGTCGTCCGACGCCTTGCGCTCTGCTTCTTCACCGTTTTCGAGCTCGCCCTTGACCGGCGGGATGTCGACCGGCGACGGCAGGAAGTCGATCACGGCGTCGAGCATACGCTGCACGCCCTTGTTCTTGAACGCGGTACCGCACAGCATCGGCTGGATTTCGCACGCGATCGTACGGTCACGCAGCGCCTTGACGATGTCGGCTTCCGGCAGATCGCCTTCTTCCAGGTACTTGTTCATCAGGTCTTCGCTGGCTTCGGCAGCCACTTCGACCATCTTTTCGCGCCATTCCTTGCAGGTCTCGGCGAGCTCGGCCGGGATGTCGACGTAGTCGAACTTCGTGCCTTGCGACGCTTCGTCCCAAATGATCGCCTTCATCTTGATCAGGTCGACCACGCCCTTGAAGTTTTCTTCCGAGCCGATCGGCACCACGACCGGAACCGGGTTCGCCTTCAGGCGCAGACGGAGCTGGTCGTAGACCTTGAAGAAGTTCGCGCCGGTACGGTCCATCTTGTTGACGAACGCGAGACGGGGCACCTTGTACTTGTTAGCCTGGCGCCACACCGTTTCCGACTGCGGCTGCACGCCGCCCACTGCGCAGTACACCATGCACGCGCCGTCGAGCACGCGCATCGAACGCTCCACTTCGATCGTGAAGTCGACGTGGCCCGGGGTGTCGATGATGTTGATGCGGTGTTCCGGATAGTTGCCGCCCATGCCCTTCCAGAAGGCCGTGGTAGCAGCGGACGTGATCGTGATGCCACGCTCCTGTTCCTGCTCCATCCAGTCCATCGTTGCTGCGCCGTCGTGGACTTCACCGATCTTGTGGTTCACACCGGTGTAAAACAGAATGCGCTCGGTCGTCGTCGTCTTGCCGGCGTCGATGTGAGCGCTAATACCGATATTGCGGTAGCGCTCGATAGGAGTCTTGCGAGCCACTTTGATCCTCTACTGGGATAACACGATGCAGCCCTGCTGCATCATGCTTCAACACAAACGGGCGAGGCGCCTGAAAAGCGCACCCGCCCGGAATTTATTTCCGCAAACAGCCCAGCCAGGCGCTTAGAAACGGAAATGCGAGAACGCGCGGTTGGCTTCTGCCATGCGGTGAACTTCATCGCGCTTCTTCATCGCGCCGCCACGGCCTTCGGCCGCTTCGGTGAGTTCGCCTGCCAGACGCAGAGCCATCGACTTCTCGCTACGCTTCTTCGCAGCCTCACGCAGCCAGCGCATCGCCAATGCCATACGACGCGACGGGCGCACTTCGACCGGAACCTGATAGTTGGCACCACCAACGCGACGGCTCTTCACTTCGACCACCGGCTTCACGTTGTTGAGCGCAACGGTGAACACTTCCAGCGGGTCCTTGCCACCCTTGGTCTGGATTTGTTCGAATGCGCCATAAACGATGCGCTCTGCGACCGACTTCTTGCCGGACAGCATCAGCATGTTCATGAACTTGGCTACATCAACGTTGCCGAACTTCGGATCCGGCAACACTTCCCGCTTGGGGACTTCGCGACGACGCGGCATGATTCTTCCTTTACCTGTTCAGTTGGAGCTGCATCCAGCCCCGCGGTCACCAACAAACCCGATCACATCTTCACGACTAACCAGCTTGGCCGGGTGACCACTTACTCGACAGCACCGGCAATCCGGCACTCCCGCCTTGACCGCCCTGCGGCGATCCCTGATCAAAAACTGCTTACTTGGCAGCCTTTGCACGCTTTGCGCCGTACTTCGAGCGCGCTTGCTTACGGTCCTTGACGCCCTGGGTATCCAGCGAGCCGCGAACCATGTGGTAACGCACACCCGGCAAGTCCTTCACACGGCCGCCGCGGATCAGCACAACCGAGTGTTCCTGCAGGTTGTGGCCTTCACCGCCGATGTACGAAATCACTTCGAAGCCGTTCGTCAGACGAACCTTGGCGACCTTACGGAGTGCCGAGTTCGGCTTCTTCGGCGTCGTCGTGTACACACGGGTGCACACGCCGCGACGCTGGGGGCAGTCCTGCAGGGCCGGGCTCTTGCTCTTCGTCGTTTCCGACTGACGGCCTTTGCGAACCAGTTGGTTGATGGTTGGCATTGTTTATTCCTGAAATTGAACAAAATCTGCACATCGATTTCGGGCAAAGCGAGAATCGACGCACAGTTGACTTCCGAACCGGCGATACGGACACGAACCTTCGAACGCGACTCGGCCCACCGAATACCGGAACCCAGTATGATATTCCGGAAATGCCAACTAAGTCAACGGCTTGCGTGATTTGCCAGCCGCGCGGGCGGTTTACCGGAAGGGTCTGAACACCTGTGTCAGGCCGATTCGACGACGTCGATGATCTCGTCGCCGAAGCGTTCCAGCTTGCGCACACCCATGCCGGGGATATGGCGCAGGTCGTCGATCGTCTCCGGCGCGTTGCGCGCGATTTCGGCCAGCGTCGCGTCGTGGAAAATCACGTAGGCCGGCACGCCGTCGGACTTCGCGGTTTCCGCGCGCCACGCGCGCAGCGCATCCCAGCGTGCGCGCTCGCGCGTGCCCATGCCGGCCGTCGGGTCGACCCGCGTGCCGCTGCGGCTCGACGACTGGCGCGTGCGCTGCGGCTTCACGTAGCGGCGCAGCGTGACCTTCTCTTCGTTCTTCAGCACCGGCTTCGCGGCCTCGGTCAGCATCAGCGCGCCGAAGCCGCCATGGTCGACCGCCAGATAGCCGTACGCCACGAGCTGCCGGAAAATCGCGCGCCACTCGGGCTCGGACAGCGACGCGCCGATCCCGAACGTACTGAGCTGGTCGTGGCCGCGCTGCAACACCTTCTCGGTGCGGCCGCCGCGCAGGATCTCGATCAGATGGCTCGAACCGAAATTGAAGCCGCTCGCGCGCTGCGCGCGGAATACGCACGACAGCGCCATCTGCGCCTCGCGCGTCGCGTCCCACGAATCAGGCGGCTCGAGGCATGTGTCGCAGTTTCCGCACGGTTGGCTCGCCTCGCCGAAGTAGTTCAGAAGCCGCACACGCCGGCACGAGATCGTCTCGCACAGCCCGAGCAGCGCATCGAGCTTCGACGTCTGCACGCGCTTGTGCGCGTCGTCCGCATCGGACTCGTCGATCATCTTGCGCTGCTGGACGACGTCGCCGAGCCCATACGCCATCCACGCGTTCGCCGGCATCCCGTCGCGGCCCGCACGGCCGGTTTCCTGGTAGTAGCCTTCGACGCTCTTCGGCAAATCGAGATGGGCGACGAAGCGCACGTCCGGCTTGTCGATGCCCATGCCGAACGCGATGGTCGCGCACATCACGATGCCTTCCTCGCGCTGGAACATTTCCTGGTGCTTCTGTCGCACCTCGAACTCCATCCCCGCGTGGTACGGCAGCGCGCGCACGCCCTGTGCCTTCAGCCATTCGGCCGTTTCCTCGACCTTGCGGCGCGACAGGCAGTAGACGACGCCTGCGTCGGTCGTACCGTCCGCGTTCGTGTGCTCCGCGCGGATGAAGTCGAGCAGCTGCGCGCGCGCGTTGTCCTTCTCGACGATCCGGTAGCGGATGTTCGGCCGGTCGAAGCTCGACACGAACACGCGCGCATCGTCGAGCGCGAGGCGATGGATGATCTCGTCTCGCGTGATCGCGTCGGCGGTGGCCGTCAGCGCGATGCGCGGCACCGACGGGAAACGCTCGTGCAGCACCGACAGCTGGATGTATTCGGGACGGAAGTCATGCCCCCACTGCGACACGCAGTGCGCCTCGTCGATCGCGAACAGGCCGATCTTCGCGCGCTCGAGCAGGTCCAGGAAACGCCCGGTCATCAAACGCTCCGGCGCGACGTACAGCAGGTCGATCTCGCCCTCGCGCAGCGCGCGCTCGGTCGCCGCGGCCTCCGCGCCCGACAGCGTCGAGTTCAGGTAGGCCGCGCGCACGCCGACTTCGCTGAGCGCGGCGACCTGGTCCTGCATCAGCGCGATCAGCGGCGATACCACGATGCCGGCGCCCTGCCCGGCTTCGCGACGCAGCAGCGCCGGAATCTGGTAGCACAGCGACTTGCCGCCGCCCGTCGGCATCAGCACGAGGCAATCGCCGCCGCCGGCGACATGTTCGACGATCTCGCCCTGTTGGCCGCGAAATGCGGAATAACCAAAGACTTCGTCGAGAATTTCGAGGGCGCGGGACATGAATGATGAGAACGAGGACGGCGGACGATGACCGCGATTTTAACAACCCGCTCGCGCAGCGCGCGGCGAATCGTGCACCGTTGGCCAATCGACCGAGTTCGTTCGCGCGCATGACGGGCCTGCGCAAGCGTGCGGCAAGCCCGTCATGCACGTGAACGACGGATAAAAAAAACCGCCCGGCGGACCGGGCGGTTTCGACGACAGCGAATACGCAACGTGAGGCGGTTCGCGCCGCCCGTGCTTATTCGGCTGCCGGGTGTTGCGGCTCTTCCGCAGGCGCGCTCGGCGTGCCGAAGTCGAATGCCTCTTCCGCTGCGATCTGATCGAAACGCTCGCGGTCGGACATCTCCTTCGCCTTGCGTGCCTTGTGGAACGCGAGACCCGTACCGGCCGGGATCAGACGGCCGACGATCACGTTTTCCTTCAGACCGCGCAGATCGTCGCGCTTGCCCATGATCGCCGCTTCGGTCAGCACGCGGGTCGTTTCCTGGAACGATGCCGCCGAGATGAACGAGTCGGTCGACAGCGACGCCTTCGTGATACCGAGGAGCACGTTGTCGTACGACGCCGGACGCTTGTTCTCGGCGATCATGCGATCGTTCTCGTCCAGCATGTCGGAACGCTCGACCTGTTCGCCCGGGATGAAGCGCGTATCACCGTTGTCGGTGATCTGCACACGACGCAGCATCTGGCGAACGATCACCTCGATGTGCTTGTCGTTGATCTTCACGCCCTGCAGACGATACACGTCCTGCACTTCGTCGACGATGTAGCGCGACAGCGCCTCGATACCCTGCAGACGCAGGATGTCGTGCGGATCGGCCGGGCCGTCCACGATCATTTCGCCCTTGTTGACGACCTGAGCATCGTGGACCAGCACCTGCTTTTCCTTCGCGATCAGGAACTCGTGCTGATTGCCTTCGAGGTCCGTGATGACGAGACGCTGCTTGCCCTTCGTGTCCTTGCCGAACGACGTCGTGCCGGTGACTTCCGCGAGAATGCCGGCATCCTTCGGCGAACGCGCTTCGAACAGTTCCGCCACCCGCGGCAGACCGCCGGTAATGTCACGCGTCTTCTGCGCTTCGGTCGGGATACGTGCGAGCACTTCACCCACCTGCACTTGCTGGCCGTCCTTCACGGTGATCAGTGCGCCGACCTGGAAGCCGATCTGCACCGCGTGTTCCGTGCCCGGGATCTTCACTTCGTCGCCGTTCGCGTCGAGCAGCTTCACCTGCGGACGCACGCTCTTCGAAGCTTGCGAACCGCGACGCTTCACGTCGATCACGACCAGCGTCGACAGACCGGTCACGTCGTCGATCTGCTTCGCGACGGTCACGCCTTCCTCGACGTTCTCGAACTTCACCGTACCACCGTACTCGGTGATGATCGGACGCGTCATCGGATCCCACGTCGCCAGCTGCGTGCCGGCCTTGATCGCCGCGCCGTCGAGCTGCAGCAGCGTCGCGCCGTACGGGATCTTGTGACGTTCGCGCTCGCGGCCGATATCGTCGGTGATCAGCGCCTCGCCCGAACGCGAGATGACGATCTGCTCGCCCTTCGCGTTGGTGACGTAACGCATCGTCGCCGTGAAACGCACGATACCGTTGCTCTTCGCTTCGACCGACGACGCCACTGCCGCACGCGATGCCGCACCACCGATGTGGAACGTACGCATCGTCAGCTGCGTGCCCGGTTCACCGATCGACTGTGCCGCGATCACGCCGACTGCTTCGCCGACGTTCACGAGCGAGCCGCGGCCGAGGTCACGGCCGTAGCAGGCCGCGCACAGACCGTAACGCGTTTCGCAGGTCAGCGGCGTGCGCACGCGCACTTCGTCGATGCCGAGGCGTTCGATTTCCTCGACCGCCGTTTCGTCGAGCAGCGTGCCCGATTCGTACAGCGTTTCCTGCGTTTCCGGGTTCACGACGTCCGCGACCGCGACGCGGCCGAGGATACGGTCGCGCAGTGCCTCGACGACTTCACCGCCTTCGACCAGCGCCTTCATCGCCACGCCGTTCGACGTGCCGCAATCGTCCTCGACCACCACCAGATCCTGCGTGACGTCGACGAGACGACGGGTCAGGTAACCCGAGTTTGCCGTCTTCAGTGCCGTATCAGCCAGACCCTTACGTGCACCGTGGGTCGAGATGAAGTACTGCAACACGTTCAGGCCTTCGCGGAAGTTCGCGGTAATCGGCGTCTCGATAATCGAGCCGTCCGGCTTCGCCATCAGGCCGCGCATACCGGCAAGCTGACGAATCTGCACCGCCGAACCCCGGGCGCCCGAGTCGGCCATCATGTAGATCGAGTTGAACGACTCCTGGCGCGTCTCGTTGCCGTCGCGGTCCGTCACCGGCTCCGTCGACAGCTGCTCCATCATCGCCTTGCCGACCGCTTCCGACGTTGCCGACCAGATGTCGACCACGTTGTTGTAGCGTTCCTGCGCGGTGACGAGACCCGACATGTACTGGCGGTCGTACTCTTTCACCTTCTTCGCGGCGTCGCCGACGATCGTTTCCTTCTGCGGCGGCACGAGCATGTCGTCCACGCAGATCGAAATGCCGGCACGCGTCGCGAGACGGAAACCCGACTGCATCAGCTGGTCGGCGAACACGACCGTCGCACGCAGACCGCACTTGCGGAATGCGGTGTTGATCAGGCGCGAGATTTCCTTCTTCTTCAGCGGCTTGTTCAGCACCGAGAACGGCAGGCCGTGCGGCAGGATCTCCGACAGGATCGCGCGACCGACGGTCGTCGCGTACAGCGAGATCTTCGGCACGAATGCCGGCGCGCCTTCCGACTTGTCTTCGTTGTGGACCATTTCGGTGATCCGCACGTTGACGCGCGATGCCAGCTCGACTTCCTTGTTCTCGTACGCGCGGATCACTTCCGACACGCCCGTGAACGACAGGCCTTCGCCCTTGCCGTTGATCGCTTCGCGGGTCGCGTAGTACAGACCCAACACGATATCCTGCGACGGCACGATCGACGGATCGCCGTTGGCCGGGAACAGCACGTTGTTCGACGCCAGCATCAGCGTCCGCGCTTCCATCTGCGCTTCGAGCGACAGCGGCACGTGAACGGCCATCTGGTCACCGTCGAAGTCAGCGTTGAACGCCGCGCAGACGAGCGGGTGCAGCTGGATCGCCTTGCCTTCGATCAGCACGGGCTCGAACGCCTGGATACCGAGACGGTGCAGCGTCGGCGCACGGTTCAGCATCACCGGATGCTCGCGGATCACCTCTTCGAGGATGTCCCACACCACCGGCGTCTGGTTCTCGACTTCCTTCTTCGCAGCCTTGATGGTCGTCGCGACGCCCATCACTTCCAGCTTATTGAAGATGAACGGCTTGAACAGCTCGAGCGCCATCAGCTTCGGCAGGCCGCACTGGTGCAGCTTCAGCGTCGGGCCGACCACGATGACCGAACGGCCCGAGTAGTCGACGCGCTTGCCCAGCAGGTTCTGACGGAAACGACCGCCCTTGCCCTTGATCATGTCGGCGAGCGACTTCAGCGGACGCTTGTTCGCGCCCGTCATCGCCTTGCCGCGACGACCGTTGTCGAGCAGCGAGTCGACGGCTTCCTGCAGCATCCGCTTTTCGTTGCGGACGATGATTTCAGGGGCCTTCAGCTCGAGCAGACGCTTCAACCGGTTGTTACGGTTGATCACGCGGCGATACAGGTCGTTCAGGTCCGACGTCGCGAAACGGCCGCCGTCCAGCGGCACGAGCGGACGCAGTTCCGGCGGCAGCACCGGCAGCACCTCGAGGATCATCCACTCGGGCTTGATGCCCGAGCGCTGGAATGCCTCGAGGACCTTCAGGCGCTTCGCGTACTTCTTGATCTTCGCTTCCGAGCCGGTGTTCTTCAGCTCGGTGCGCAGCGTCTCGACCTGCTCGTCGATGTTGATCGCGCGCAGCAGTTCACGCACGCCTTCCGCGCCCATTTCGGCACGGAATTCGTCGCCGTATTCCTCGACCTTGTTGTAGTAATCCTCTTCGGTCATGATCTGCCGCGCCTTCAGCGGCGTCATGCCCGGTTCGATCACCACGTATGCTTCGAAGTACAGCACGCGTTCGATGTCGCGCAGCGTCATGTCGAGCACCATGCCCAGACGCGACGGCAGCGACTTCAGGAACCAGATGTGCGCGACCGGCGAGGCCAGCTCGATGTGGCCCATCCGTTCACGACGCACCTTCGCCAGCGTCACTTCGACGCCGCACTTCTCGCAGATCACGCCGCGGTGCTTCAGACGCTTGTACTTGCCGCACAGGCACTCGTAGTCCTTGATCGGCCCGAAGATCTTCGCGCAGAAGAGACCATCGCGTTCCGGCTTGAACGTACGGTAGTTGATGGTCTCCGGCTTCTTCACTTCACCGAACGACCACGAACGGATCTTGTCCGGCGAGGCCAGACCGATCTTGATCGCGTCGAAAACTTCTTCCTGTTGGACTTGCTTGAATAGATCGAGCAGAGCTTTCATTGCTTTCTCTCCGTAGTCCGATTAATTGCGGTCGAGATCGATGTCGATACCGAGCGAGCGGATTTCCTTCACGAGCACGTTGAAGGATTCCGGCATGCCTGCATCGATCACGTGATCGCCCTTCACGAGGTTCTCGTAAACCTTCGTCCGGCCGGTCACGTCGTCCGACTTCACCGTCAGCATTTCCTGCAGCACGTAGGACGCGCCGTACGCTTCGAGTGCCCACACTTCCATTTCACCGAAACGCTGGCCACCGAACTGCGCCTTACCACCCAGCGGCTGCTGCGTGACGAGCGAGTACGGGCCGGTCGAACGCGCGTGCATCTTGTCGTCGACCAAGTGGTGCAGCTTCAGGTAGTGCATGTAACCCAGCGTCACGCGACGTTCGAACATCTCGCCCGTGCGGCCGTCGTACAGGCGGACCTGGTTCTTCGACGGGTTCATGCCGAGCTGTTCCGCGATGTCGTCCGGGAACGCGAGGTCGAGCATCTTGCCCATTTCTTCCTCGGTCGCACCGTCGAACACCGGCGTTGCGAACGGCACGCCTTCGCGCAGGTTCTTCGCGAGTTCGAGGATCTCGTCGTCGGTGAAGCTTTCCAGGTCTTCCTGGCGGCCCGACTCGTTGTAGATCTTGGTCAGGAACACGCGCAGTTCCTCGATCTTCACCTGACGCTGCAGCATTTCGCCGATACGCCAGCCGAGGCCCTTCGCGGCCCAGCCGAGGTGCACTTCCAGAACCTGACCCACGTTCATCCGCGACGGCACGCCGAGCGGGTTCAGCACGACGTCTGCCGGACGGCCATCGGCCATGTACGGCATGTCTTCGATCGGGACGATCTTCGACACGACACCCTTGTTACCGTGGCGGCCTGCCATCTTGTCGCCAGGCTGCAGGCGGCGCTTCACCGCGAGGTACACCTTGACCATCTTCAGCACGCCCGGCGGCAGTTCGTCGCCTTGCGTGAGCTTCTTGCGCTTCTCTTCGAACGCGAGGTCGAACTGGTGACGCTTTTCCTCGATCGAGTTCTTGATCGCTTCGAGCGATGCCGCTGCTTCGTCGTCCGCGAGGCGGATGTCGAACCAGTGGTAGTGGTCGAGGTCTTCCAGGTAAGCCTGGTCGATCTTCGTGCCCTTCGCGAGCTTCTTCGGACCGCCGTTCGCGACCTTGCCCACCAGCATCCGTGCGAGACGCTGGAACGCGTCGCCTTCCACGATGCGCAGCTGGTCGTTCAGGTCGAGACGGTAGCGCTTCAGTTCGTCGTCGATGATCTGTTGCGCGCGCTTGTCGCGCTGAATGCCTTCACGCGTGAACACCTGGACGTCGATCACGGTGCCGCTCATGCCCGACGGCACGCGCAGCGACGTGTCCTTCACGTCCGAAGCCTTCTCGCCGAAGATCGCGCGCAGCAGCTTCTCTTCCGGCGTCAGCTGGGTCTCGCCCTTCGGCGTGACCTTGCCGACCAGCACGTCGCCCGCTTCGACTTCAGCACCGATGTACACGATGCCCGATTCGTCGAGACGGCCGAGCTGGACTTCCGCCAGGTTCGAGATGTCGCGCGTGATTTCTTCCGGCCCGAGCTTCGTGTCGCGTGCAACGACGTTCAGCTCTTCGATGTGGATCGACGTGTAGCGATCGTCGGCCACGACCTTCTCCGAGATCAGGATCGAGTCTTCGAAGTTGTAGCCGTTCCACGGCATGAACGCGATCAGCATGTTCTGGCCGAGCGCGAGCTCGCCCAGGTCCGTCGAGGCGCCGTCGGCCAGCACGTCGCCGCGCGAGACCTTGTCGCCCATCTTCACGATCGGACGCTGGTTGATGTTCGTGTTCTGGTTCGAACGCGTGTACTTGATCAGGTTGTAGATGTCGACGCCGACTTCACCTGCGACCGCTTCGTCGTCGTTCACGCGAATCACGATACGGCCTGCGTCGACATAGTCGACGACGCCGCCGCGGAACGCCTGAACGGTCGTGCCCGAGTCGACCGCGCAGGTGCGCTCGATGCCCGTACCGACGACCGGCTTTTCCGGACGCAGACACGGCACGGCCTGACGCTGCATGTTCGAACCCATCAGTGCACGGTTCGCATCGTCGTGCTCGAGGAACGGGATCAGCGAAGCAGCAACCGACACGATCTGCGACGGCGCGACATCCATGTACTGGATGCGGTCCGGCGTGACCATCATCGTTTCGCCGGCTTCACGCGACGACACGAGTTCGTCGACCAGCGTGCCGTTCTCGTCGATCGCGGCGTTCGCCTGCGCGATCATGTAGCGGCCTTCCTCGATCGCCGACAGGTAGTCGATCTGGTCGGTCACCTTGCTGTCCACGACCTTGCGGTACGGCGTCTCGAGGAAGCCGTACTCGTTCAGGTGCGCGTACAGTGCGAGCGAGTTGATCAGACCGATGTTCGGACCTTCCGGCGTTTCGATCGGGCACACGCGGCCATAGTGGGTCGGGTGCACGTCACGAACTTCGAAGCCTGCGCGTTCGCGCGTCAGACCGCCCGGGCCCAGTGCGGAAACACGGCGCTTGTGCGTGATTTCCGACAGCGGGTTGGTCTGGTCCATGAACTGCGACAGCTGCGACGAACCGAAGAACTCGCGGATCGCCGACGAAATCGGCTTCGAGTTGATCAGGTCGTGCGGCATCAGGTTTTCGCTTTCGGCCTGGCCGAGGCGTTCCTTGACCGCGCGCTCGACACGCACGAGACCCGCGCGGAACTGGTTTTCCGCCAGTTCGCCGACGCAACGCACGCGACGGTTGCCGAGGTGGTCGATGTCGTCCACTTCGCCCTTGCCGTTGCGCAGTTCGACGAGGATCTTGATCGTCGCGAGGATGTCGTCGTCCTGCAGCGTCATCGGGCCGGTGATCTCGTCACGGCTGACGCGGCGGTTGAACTTCATACGGCCGACCTTCGACAGGTCGTACGCTTCTTCGCTGTAGAACAGACGGTTGAACAGCGCCTCGACCGCTTCTTCGGTCGGCGGCTCGCCCGGACGCATCATGCGGTAGATCGCGATGCGCGCGGCCGTCTTGTCGGTCGTTTCGTCGACACGCAGCGTCGACGAGATGTACGGACCCTGGTCCAGATCGTTCGTGTAGAGCGTCTGGATATCCTTGATGCCCGCTTCGCGCAGCTTTTCGAGCACGCTTTCCGTGACTTCGTCGTTCGCGGTCGCGATCACTTCGCCGGTGTCGCCGTCGACGACGTTCTTCGCCAGCACGCGGCCGAGCAGATAGTCTTCCGGCACCGAGATGTACTTGGTCTTCGCGGCTTCGAGGTCGCGAATGTGCTTCGCGTTGATCCGCTTGTCCTTCTGGACGATGACCTTGCCGTCGCGATCCGTGATGTCGAAGCGCGCGACTTCACCACGCAGGCGCTCGGGCACGAACTCGAGTTGCGCGCCTTCGTCCATCAGCGTGAAGTTGTCGAACACGAAGAAGTTCGCGAGGATCTGTTCCGGCGTGAGGCCGATAGCCTTCAGCAGGATCGTGACCGGCATCTTGCGGCGACGGTCGACGCGGAAGTACAGGATGTCCTTCGGATCGAATTCGAAGTCGAGCCACGAGCCGCGGTACGGAATGATCCGTGCCGAGAACAGCAGCTTGCCCGAGCTGTGCGTCTTGCCCTTGTCGTGTTCGAAGAACACGCCCGGCGAACGGTGCAGCTGCGAGACGATGACACGCTCGGTGCCGTTGATGACGAACGAGCCCGTCGGCGTCATGAGCGGAATTTCGCCCATGTACACTTCCTGCTCCTTCACTTCCTTGACGACCGGCTTGTTCGGCGATTCCTTGTCGAGGATGACGAGGCGGACCTTCGCGCGCAGCGCGGAGCAGTACGTCAGGCCACGCTGCTGGCATTCCTTGATATTGAATGCCGGCGCGGACAGTGCATAGCTCACGAACTCGAGGCGCGCGAAACCGTTGTGCGAAACAATGGGAAATACCGATGTGAATGCGGCTTGCAAACCTTCAGGCTTGCGTTGCGTGCCAAGCACATCGGCTTGCAGAAACGTGCTGAATGATTCAAGCTGGGTGGCCAGCAAGAACGGAACTTGGTGAACGATGGGGCGCTTCGCGAAACTCTTGCGAATGCGCTTCTTCTCGGTGAAGGAATATTGCATACGATCTCCGAATCACGGCGGGTGCTGTCGAGGCGGGATACCTGGACGTTTCGAACCCGAGTGTTCACCGACTGAGACCCGATGGCCGCCCGATGGCTTGAACGAGCCGAGAAGCTTGGTGGTTGGCCGCTACCAACCGCTGGCTGACGGCAGCGGATGCCTGTGTTGCCCGCTACCCGACCAAACTTGCCTTCTGCAGTCGCTTCAGAAGACAAAGAGAAACGCCGATCGCGACCATCGCTTACGATTCGGCGGTTTTCTTTGGCTTCTGGGGCCGATTATTCGGGCTCCCGAATGAGTGCCAGAATAACGTCCCCACAAAGCACAAAAAGGCCGGCGGTGAAAATACCGCCAGCCTTCGCACAGCGCGTCGAAACTTACTTGACTTCGACCTTCGCGCCTGCTTCTTCCAGCTTCTTCTTGGCTTCTTCAGCAGCAGCCTTGTCGACGCCTTCCTTGACAGCCTTCGGTGCGCCGTCAACGACGTCCTTCGCTTCCTTCAGGCCCAGGCCCGTCAGTTCGCGAACTGCCTTGATGACTGCAACCTTGTTGCTGCCTGCTTCAGCCAGGACGACCGTGAATTCGGTCTTCTCTTCTGCTGCAGCAGCAGCGCCGCCGCCTGCCGGGCCAGCGACTGCCACTGCAGCTGCCGACACGCCAAACTTCTCTTCGAATGCCTTGACCAGTTCGTTCAGTTCCAGAACGGTCATCCCTTCGACTGCTGCCAGGATGTCTTCTTTTGCGATTGCCATTTGAAATACTCCTAAATTGAATTCGGATACAGCCAGCGATCAGTGACGCTGATGCACGCTCGATTACGCAGCTTCTGCTTGCTTCTTCTCGGCCAGCGCGGCAAGAGCACGCGCGAAGCCCGAAACAGGCGATTGCATAACGAACAGCAGCTTCGAGAGCAGTTCTTCACGGCTCGGGATGCTTGCCAGCGCTTGCACGCCAGCCTTGTCCATCACCTTGCCATCGAACGAACCAGCCTTGATGACCAACTTGTCATTGCTCTTGCTGAAGTCGTTGACGACCTTAGCAGCAGCAATTGCATCTTCCGAGATGCCGTAGATCAGGGGGCCAGTCATCTGCTCTGCCAGCGGAGCAAACGGCGTACCTTCAACAGCGCGACGCGCCAGCGTGTTCTTCAACACGCGCAGGTAAACCTGTTGCTCACGCGCTTTCGCGCGCAGCTTGGTCAGATCGCCAACCGCAATTCCACGATACTCAGCCAGCACAACGGTCTGGGCCTTCGCGACTTGCGCGGCAACCTCAGCGACGACGGCTTGCTTGTCTTCTCTATTAAGCGGCACGGTTAGCCTCCAGAAACGATACGTTCGGCACGAAACCTCACGTACCTCGTTCAACAACGGCGTCCGACCTCGTTAGGAGTATTTCCACCTCAAGCCGTGAATCGCTTCACGACCTGCGGCTTCACCACTGCAAAACTTTTTCGGGTTCGCCATCTGCGTTGGCTTGAATTAAGGGATCGCCTGCCTGCTGCGCCCCACCAACGGTCTTTGATAACCGGTTGCCCGCCCTGCTGCACGAACAACCGCCCAAAGCCCATGTAGGCCGCTTCGCGAACGAAGCGGCCCGAATACTTGCTTACTGTGCTGCCAGCGTAGCCTGGTCGACACGCACGCCGACACCCATCGTGCTCGACAGTGCGATCTTGCGCAGGTAGACGCCCTTGCTCGTTGCCGGCTTGGCCTTCTGCAGCGCTTCGATCAGTGCCGACAGGTTCGAACGCAGTGCGGTCGATTCGAACGATGCACGGCCGATGGTCGCGTGGATGATACCGGCCTTGTCGACACGGAATTGCACCTGACCAGCCTTCGCGTTCTTGACTGCAGTCGCGACGTCCGGCGTGACCGTGCCGACCTTCGGGTTCGGCATCAGGCCGCGCGGGCCGAGGATCTGACCGAGCGTACCGACGATACGCATCGTGTCCGGCGAAGCGATCACGATGTCGAAGTCCATCTGGCCAGCCTTGATCTGCTCAGCCAGGTCTTCCATACCGACGATTTCCGCGCCTGCTGCACGAGCCTGCTCGGCCTTGTCGCCTTGTGCGAACACGGCAACGCGAACCGACTTGCCCGTACCTGCCGGCAGAACGACCGAACCACGAACGACTTGGTCCGACTTCTTCGCGTCGATGCCGAGCTGGACTGCGACGTCGATCGATTCGTTGAACTTCGCGCTCGCGCATTCCTTCACGAGTGCCAGTGCGTCTTCGATCGCGTACAGCTTCTGACGGTCGACCTTGGCGGCAAATGCCTGACGGCGCTTGGAGATCTTAGCCATTTACACGCCCTCCACAGTGATGCCCATCGAGCGTGCGCTACCAGCGATGGTGCGAACGGCTGCATCCAGATCAGCTGCCGTAAGGTCCGGCATCTTGGTCTTCGCGATTTCTTCGGCTTGAGCGCGCGTGATCGAACCGACCTTGTCGGTGTGCGGCTTGCTCGAGCCCTTGTCCACCTTCGCCGCCTTCTTGATCAGGACGGTCGCCGGCGGCGTCTTCATCACGAACGTGAAGCTCTTGTCAGCGTATGCCGTGATGACCACCGGCACCGGCAGACCCGGCTCCATGCCTTGAGTCTGCGCGTTGAACGCCTTGCAGAACTCCATGATGTTCAGGCCGCGCTGGCCCAGTGCCGGACCGACCGGCGGCGACGGGTTGGCTTTACCTGCAGGAATCTGCAGCTTGATAAAGCCGACAATCTTCTTTGCCATTTGTAAACCTCGTTGGAACGCCAGACGGCGTTCGGTGAGTGATAACGCGCGTTCGCCGTTGGCTACTGACGCTCCTCAACGGCCATAACGCGAGCCGTAAGCGCGAAGGTGGGCAGCCGAGGCTGCCCACCGAATCGGGATCAAACTTTTTCGACCTGACCGAACTCGAGTTCGACCGGGGTAGAGCGGCCAAAGATGGTGACCGACACACGCACGCGCGATTTTTCGTAGTTGACTTCCTCGACGGTGCCGTTGAAGTCCGTGAACGGGCCTTCCTTGACACGCACCATCTCGCCAACTTCGAACAGGGTCTTCGGGCGCGGCTTCTCGACGCCTTCCTGCATCTGCGACATGATCTTTTCGACTTCCTTCGGGGAAATCGGGGTCGGGCGGTTACGTGCACCGCCGACGAAACCCGTGACCTTCGCCGTGTTCTTCACGAGGTGCCACGTTTCGTCCGTCATCTCCATTTCCACCAGCACGTAGCCGGGGAAGAAACGACGCTCGGTTACAGCCTTGTGGCCGCCTTTGACTTCGACCACTTCTTCGGTCGGAACCAAGATCTGACCGAATTTATCCTGCATGCCAGCACGTTCAATGCGCTCCTGAAGCGCGCGCTGCACGCTCTTCTCCATACCGGAGTAGGCGTGCACGACGTACCAACGCTTTCCGCTCGGGGATGCCGGAGTATCGCTCATATCATTTCCAACCCAGAATCGCCGAGAAAATCACCCATTCGATCGATTTGTCACTCAACCAGAGGAAAATCGCCATCACGAGCACGAAACCGAACACGACAAGCGTGGTTTGCGTTGCTTCCTTGCGGGTGGGCCATACGACCTTGCGGACTTCCTTGTACGAATCCTTGGCAAATGCGATGAGGCTCTTGCCAGGCACGGACATCAGACCGACGGCCACGCCGGCGATGATACCTACCGCCAATGCGGCGCCGCGGACATACCACTGCTGGTTGGCCAGCCAGAAGAAGCCCACGAATCCGGCCAAGACCAGCAATACGCCCAGGGCCAGCATCAGCTTATCGCCGGAGGTATTTACAGTTTCGACGGATGGATTCGCCATAACACCTTAAAACAAATGCCACGTGGGACACGTGGCGATTTTTGGCAGGGGCAGAGGGAATCGAACCCCCAACCTTCGGTTTTGGAGACCGACGCTCTGCCAGTTGAGCTATACCCCTAAACCATGTTGGGGCCGGCTGCTGCCAGCCCCAAAACTGTCGATCAACGAATAACTGGCTTACTCGATGATCTTGGCGACGACGCCGGCGCCGACGGTACGGCCGCCTTCGCGGATTGCGAAGCGCAGACCTTCTTCCATCGCGATCGGAGCGATCAGCTTCACCGTGATCGACACGTTGTCGCCCGGCATCACCATTTCCTTGTCCTTCGGCAGCTCGATCGAGCCCGTCACGTCCGTCGTACGGAAGTAGAACTGCGGACGGTAGTTGTTGAAGAACGGCGTGTGACGGCCGCCTTCGTCCTTGCTCAGCACGTACACTTCAGCCGTGAAGTGCGTGTGCGGCGTGATCGAACCCGGCTTCGCCAGAACCTGGCCACGCTCCACGTCTTCACGCTTCGTGCCGCGCAGCAGGATACCGACGTTGTCGCCTGCCTGACCTTGGTCCAGCAGCTTGCGGAACATTTCAACGCCCGTGCAGGTCGTCTTCACCGTCGGCTTGATACCGACGATTTCGATTTCCTCGCCGACCTTCACGATGCCGCGCTCGACACGACCCGTCACCACCGTACCGCGGCCCGAGATCGAGAACACGTCTTCCACCGGCATCAGGAACGCGCCGTCAACTGCACGCTCCGGCGTCGGGATGTACGTGTCCAGTGCGTCTGCCAGGCTCATGATCGCCACTTCGCCCAGCTCGCCCGTGTCGCCTTCCAGCGCCAGCTTCGCCGAACCCTTCACGATCGGCGTGTCGTCGCCCGGGAAGTCGTACTTCGACAGCAGTTCGCGAACTTCCATCTCGACCAGCTCGAGCAGTTCAGCGTCGTCCACCATGTCGCACTTGTTCAGGAACACGATGATGTACGGAACGCCAACCTGACGCGCCAGCAGGATGTGCTCACGCGTTTGCGGCATCGGGCCGTCTGCTGCCGAGCAAACCAGGATCGCGCCGTCCATCTGCGCTGCGCCCGTGATCATGTTCTTCACATAGTCAGCGTGGCCCGGGCAGTCGACGTGTGCGTAGTGGCGGTTTGCCGTTTCGTACTCGACGTGTGCCGTGTTGATCGTGATGCCGCGCGCCTTTTCTTCCGGTGCCGCGTCGATCTGGTCGTAGGCCTTCGCTTCGCCGCCGAACTTCTTCGTCAGAACCGTCGTGATCGCTGCCGTCAGCGTCGTCTTGCCGTGGTCAACGTGACCAATCGTACCAACGTTGACGTGCGGCTTGGTCCGCTCAAACTTTTCCTTGGCCATTTTCAACTCCCGAAAGGAATTTCACATGTTGCGCCGCGCGCAAACAGACACTGACTTTTTACTGCTGGTGCCCATGGGCAGGATCGAACTGCCGACCTCTCCCTTACCAAGGGAGTGCTCTACCACTGAGCCACATGGGCGCTATTACGCTTCAACTACACGGACTGGAGCGGGTGAAGGGAATCGAACCCTCGTCGTAAGCTTGGAAGGCTTCTGCTCTACCATTGAGCTACACCCGCACGGGCCACTAACGATTCCCTACCGCTCTCTGCGCTGATGTTCTGGTGGAGGAGGTTGGATTCGAACCAACGTAGGCGTAAGCCAACAGATTTACAGTCTGCCCCCTTTAGCCACTCGGGCACCCCTCCGTAGAGAACTGACGATTATGGGGGTGCATCGCACTCTTGTCAAGCAAATCCGGAAGATTATTTTCATTCTCTTCCAGCCCACTTGCGCGACTCACCCGACACCCACGCTCGCCCGGCTGAGGCAAGCACGAGAGGATCGCCGATCGGCGCCCACATCTTCGTCAGACCTCCGTCTTCAGCGTCGATTTGCATCTTCGCTAAAAACGAAAGACCGCCATCATAAGGCCTTCCGCGCATAATGCCAAGCGGGTAGATGCAAAAAATCCGCAATTTCCATGCCGGCGGGATTTGCAAAGGCATCCGGCAAACGCCAGGACCAATCCGAAGCCGTGTAACTGTGGCGCGCCAGCACACCGCCCGGCCGGGGTCAGCCAGGCTCTATGCAGAGGCTCCGCCACACCGGACATCGGATTCCGGATATAGCGCCTGCTCGCATCCTCCGCTGCGACACGCAGGAATCGAACCGTCAGAACAGGGGCCGCCATTGGCTCACGCTTCCTTCCTGCGGACAGAAAACAGGCGCGATACCATCCCGTTTTGACGCGATCGGGCCCCACTGCCCCCGCCGCCTCATTCAAAATCAGGACTTCTCTCGTGCCTTCGCGCGGTCTTCGTTGCCTCCATGTCGCACTCCCGCGGCATCACAATGCTGCAACAGGACGCTCAAAAAAGGCGCGCCAGTTCGTACGGCACATAACAACGTTGAAGTCCGTGGTCAGCGGGCCGAGTGTCGTATCGGATATCGGACGTATAGCGCAGCTTCGCTGCGATAGTCCGACCAGACGCTCATGTTGATCCGCTGCGCGAAGGTCCGGCGCGATACTTGCTGCACCGCGGCGCGTCCGCTGCGACGGTGACGCGTGGCCGACATGATGGCCAGAGGTGTACGTGCAGATCGTCGCGTATCAGCGGCACCAGGACGTCGGGGCAGGTCGAGCTTCCGGACCGCTCCGGGTGGTGTCATCGTCGCCGCGAGCCGCAATCAGGTGGGACGAAGGGGTGTTCAACATCATGCGTCCGCGACTGCCTCCGGGGCCGTTGCGCTCGCTGGCATCGCCGCCTTGTAGGCGGCGGCGAAGTATCCGGCGTCGACCGGCGGTTCTTCTGCGTCGACTTTGACCGAGATGCCTATGCGACGCCTCCTGCGGACTACGTGCCAGGGAAGCTAACGTCCGACACGAGCACCTCAACGTCGGCTGCTCGCCGCCCCGGCGATGCTCACGCTGTGCCGAGATCAGGGGCAAAAATTGGATCCGCGAATTGTACCGGGCGAGCATTCCGCGCTGGGTGATCCGAGCGCCGCGTGCACCTCATGCGTCGACCAGCGTCGACGCGAGCGGTATGCATTTCGCGTTGATGGCTAAGATCGTGGCTTTTTCGGTGGCGCAGCTCGTTCGCTCGTTGACGAAGCCTATGCCCTTCGAATCTGGTAGCTCGCTCTCGTCAGAAGCTACACGGGGACGTCTGACGGGATCGAGCAGGCAAACCGACCTCATCTCCCGACACTGGGCGTCGGCGGGGGGCTCCGTGGGAATTTCGGTCGTCATTCGGATGCTAACGGGTATGCTCTCGCGGCCTCGAGCTGCCGTGGATTTGCCATGAAACGCGCCAGCCATACACCGGCGACCCCGCGCCTCGAACATAGTCACCTACATTGGCCGGAAAAATGCGTTGCCGGAGGCGTCGCCGAACCGGCCCGAGTCGCCTCCCTGGCTGGAGATTGCAGCGAATCAGCGGGTGATTGGTCCGGGATGATGGAAAGCGGTGGATTCCGGCGACGCGCTTGAGCAGCAAACGGAGAGGTTCGATTGCCTGCACTCGCATTTCCATCGCGCCAATGCAAAAACCCCCGCCTTTTGGGCGGGGGTTCTTGGCTTGAGGGAGCCTGACGATTACCTACTTTCACACGGGAATCCGCACTATCATCGGCGTAGAGTCGTTTCACGGTCCTGTTCGGGATGGGAAGGGGTGGGACCGACTCGCTATGGTCATCAGGCAAAGGGGGTTGTCCTGCTGGCGTGGCCAACAGAACCAATCTGGGAAGAAGCAGTAATTTTGAGTTGTGTGTATCACACACGAGAATCCAACATGTCGCTCTGGATCTTGCGGCCGGTGCTGTCGCACGGCGCCGATCTACAAGGCAGACTTGTTATAGGATCAAGCCTTACGGGCAATTAGTATCAGTTAGCTGAACGCATTACTGCGCTTACACACCTGACCTATCAACGTCCTGGTCTCGAACGACCCTTCAAGGGGATCTAGTCCC
>NZ_CADFEC010000014.1:0-175889 GCF_902833195.1 Burkholderia sp. BCC1638 | reverse complement strand
CGCCCATTCGTCGCGCAACGCGGCGGCCATGGCAGCGAGCGAGTCGTTCCATGCGGACAGGCGTGCTTCGTCGCGTGCGGCCAGTTGCGTTTGCAGGCTCGTGTGCGAATCGCGAATCGTCGACAGCAGATCGGTCGAGCGTTGTTCGAACGTGGACGCTTGCGCGGTCAGATCGCGCGTGGTTTGTGCGAGCGCGTCGCAGATTTCCTGCTGACGGCCCGCGCTGTGCACGCCCGCGCGCTGCCATTCGTCTCCGAGCTTCGCGGCCATCGCGGCCAGCGAATCGTTCCATGCCGCCAGACGTTCTTCGTCACGCGCGGCCAGTTGCGTTTGCAGGCCCGTGTGCGAATCGCGAATCGTCGACAACAGGTCGTTCGAACGTTGTTCGAACGTGGACGCTTGCGCCGTGAGATCGCGCGTCGTCTGCGCCAGCGCATCGCAGATTTCCTGCTGACGGCCCGCGCTATGCGCGCCCGCGCGCTGCCATTCGTCGCCGAGCTTCGCGGCCATCGCGGTCAGCGACGCATTCCACGCCGCCAGACGTTCTTCATCGCGCGCGGCCAGTTGCGTTTGCAGCGCCGCATGCGACTCGCGCATCGCGGCAAGCGCCCCGCCCGAATGCCGCTCGAACGTCGCGGCGGCTTCGCCGAGCGCCTGTGCATGCTGGCCGGCCAGCGTCTCGCCGACCTGCTCCTGGCGCGCGAGCGCATCGCGCCACGCGTCGGACAGCCGGCTTTCGGTCGATTCGAGGCGCGTCGCGACGCCGTCGAGCAGATCCGTCGAACGCTGCGCGAAGGTGTCGGTGAACTGGCCGAGCGTCGTTTGCAGCTGCTGCGCGACGGCATCGCCCGCGCGGCGCTGCTCGTCGAGCGCGCGATTCCAGACGGCCGTCACGTTCCCGGTGGTCTTCTCGAAACCGTCGGTCAGCCCGTCGAGCTGACGCTGCACGGCGCCCGTCACGGTGTCGCGCAGCGCGGCCATTTCCTGCGCGAGCCCCGCCATCGTCGCCGCGACGACCGGCTGCAGCGCGGCACCGGCCACGCGCGCGCTCTCGGCGGCGCTTTCCTTCAGCGCGTCGCCGACGTTCGACGCCAGGCCCGCATACGCGCGCTCGGTCCGATCGAAGAATGCCTGCTGGCTTTCGATCTGGCGATCGTGCAGCGCGACGCTGCGCGCCTCGAGCGTCGTCATCATCGTCTGCAGCCGGTCGACCAGCGCCGGCATCACGTCGGCCTGGCGCTGCAGCAGCCGGAACGATTCGTCGCGCTGGTGCGCGGACGAATGCACGCGCAGCGTCGTCGCGATCTTCGCGTCGAGCTGCTGGCCCGCGTCGAGCCGTTCGCGGCGCACGAGCGCGGACAGAAGACCGAGCATTGCGGACGTCGCGACACCCGCGATCGACGTGCCGAACGCGAAGCCGAGACCCTTCACCGGCGCGATCAGCGACGCGCGGATCGCGTCGAGGTCGGTCGCGCTTTCGAGCGCGGCGCCCGTGCCCTTCAGCGTCACGACCATCCCGAGCAGCGTGCCGAGCATGCCGAGCAGCACGAGCAGGCCGACCAGATACGGCGTGAGCGACGGCCCCGGCAGCGCGACGCGCGCGCCTTCGACGCGTGCCCGCACGGCACCGCGCAGGCCCGGGGGCAGCGTATCGAGCCACGTGTCGAGCTTCGCCGGCGGTTCGGTCAGGCCGGCCACCGCGCGCGACAGCGTGGCGGTAGCCTGCCGGTAGCGCCGCAGTTCCCACGCACCGGCGACGTAGCAGGCGCCGATCAGCAGCGTGACGGCCGTCGCGAGCGGGTTCGACGCGATATAGCCGACGCCGATCCAGCACACTGCGAGCAGACCGGCGATGAAGACAACGAGATCAAGACGAATTCTGGACATAGCGTAGGGATTAGCAGGTACGAAGGGCCGCGAGCAGCCCGTCTACCGTTTGAAACCGGACTTCGAGTTCGGCGAGCAGGATGCTTTGCATCTCGTTGCGGAACGTGTCGAGCCACGTGCCGGGCACGATCGCCGCGACGGGCGGTGCGTCGCCCTCGGCATCGGCGTCGGCCGCCGCTTGCGCGTCGGCAAGCGCCTGCCGTTCCGCGTCGCGCAGCCGCTCGAAGCGCGTGCCGAGCAGCGCGGGCACGGCGGACAGCAGGCTGCGCTCGCGCGCGCCGAGCACGCGCTCCATGATCGCGTCGAGCGTCGCGAGCCGCGCCATCCCGGACGAGCGCGCGGCGACCGCGACCCGCAGGCGGCCGCGCAACTGGCCGATCGCGGTCTCCATTTCCTGCTGGAGCGACAGACAGCTCTGACGGAAATCGGCGAAGTCGGCCGTGTCGGCGGGCGGCGGCGGCAACTCGCCGGGACGCCGCCGCGTGCGCGGGCGGTGGGCGGCCGTGATCGCCTGCGCGAGGTCGTGGCGCACGCGCGCGCAGTCACGCTCCGCGTCGTAACCACGCACGCCGGCCGCGACGCCGGGCGGGCTCGCATTCAGCGCGGACGACAGCGTGATCGCGTCGGTCCAGCCGAGCCACTGGCTCAGGCGGTCCGACAGCGTCTGCCGGGATTCCGCGACGTCGGCATCGGTCAGGCGCGCGAGCAGCCGGACGAGCGTCGGGCCGCTCAGTGCCGGGCGCGAGGGTGCTTGCACCATGCTGCAAACCGTCAAAAAAGGCAGCAGTTTACACGTCGTCGGGAGGTCGACCGCCAGAATCGGGGAAGCGGCCCGGCCCGGCATGCCGCGCAACCGGCCCGAACGCCCGCAGCAGAAGGCTCGCGGGCCGATCGCCGGGGATTCCCGGTGCGCCGGCGCGGCGCCGGCCACGCATCCGGACGGTCTCCGAAGCCGCCCCGGCGGACGCCGGTTCACGCCGGACCATAATGTTCGCCCGCATGCGTTTCCGTCACGGACGTGCGGTACCATCGCGACACCCGCCGCGCGATTCGCGCCCGATGCGGGCCCGCGCCGCTTTGCAGCCGGCGCGCGGGCCGCCGGACGCACATGGATATCCGGCCGATATCCGCGGGACGCAGGCGGCGCCCCGGGAGACGGGCGCCGCCGCCCATGACAACGACTGATAACAGACGGGCCTGCCCGACCGCTCACGATGCTTTCCGACTTCGTCGCGCGCCTGCGCGAGCGCTTCAGCAAACCGCCAACCCGGCAGGACTTCGCCGCCCGCCTGATCGCCGCGCTGCGCGCGACCGGCGACACGCGCGAGTGGCTTCACGAGGACGACAAGGGCCGTCTCGTGCAAGCGGATGTCCCGTCGAACATCATCAACCTGCACAACCTGTTCCGCGACTACGCGGACGCGAAGCCGGCCGAGCGCGAAGCGACGCTGCAGCGGCAGGCGAGCGCGATGATGCAGCACGAGATTCCGACGAACTTCGCGGATGTCCGCGCGCGGCTGCGCCCTGTGATCCGCAGCGCGACCGAGCGCGGCACGGTCGCGCTGCAACTCGCCGGACAGCCCGCCGCGTCGGAAGTCGCGTTCCGGACGCTGTGCGAGAACCTCGAGATCGGCATCGCGTACGACGGCGAATTCAGCGTCGCGCGGCTGACGAGCGCACGGCTCGCCGAATGGGGCGTCAGCTTCGACGACGCATGCGACATCGCGATCGACAACCTGCGCGGTGCGTCGTCGACGCCGTGGGCCGCATTGCGCGACGGCGTGTTCCTGTCGCAGTTCGGCGACTACTACGACGCGGCGCGGCTATTGCTGACCGATCTGCTGCACCGCCAGCCGATCTCCGGCGCGCCGGTGGTGATGGCGCCGAACCGGGCCGTGCTGCTGCTCACCGGCGACCGCAACGCGGCCGGGCTCGCGACGATGGTAGAACTCGCGGAACAGGCGCGCGCGCAGCCGCGTCCGCTGCCGCCGCTGATGCTGCGCTGGGACGGCGCCGCGTGGCGGAATTTCGTCCCGGCAGGGCTGGAAGCGAAGCTGCACGCGTTGCGCGTGGACGAGCTCGCGGGCGACTACCAGGATCAGCGGACGCTGCTTGACGACCTCCACAAGCGGGACGGCATCGACGTCTTCGTGGCGTCGTACACCGTGTACCGGCGGCAGAACGGCGAGCTGTTCAGCGTCGGCGTGTGGAGCGACGGCGTGCCGACGCTGCTGCCCGAGACGGACATCGTCGTGCTCTATCGGGAAGCGACGCGGCAGTCGGCCCACGTGCCGATGGCCGCGCTGCGGGACGCCTGCGGCGACCTGATGACGGCCACCGCGCACCGGCCGGTGCGGTATGAAGTGACGGCGTTTCCGGATGACGCGCGGTTCGCGGCCCTGCTCGAACGGTTTCCGGCGGCGTGACGGGCGCTTGCGCGTCCGGGGGGCGGTGATTCGAAGCCGTGGCGCCGCCCGCGACGCCATGTGCCGGAATGACCGGCCGTGGCGGCATGCCTTTCAGGAATGCAACGGCGCCGCCGCTGCCGTCAGATCCCTGCCTTCGGCGCAGTCAGGATCAGGCGCAGGCCGAGCAGCGTGATCGCGCCGGCCGCGACGCGGTCGACCCACTTCTTCGCGCGCAGGTAGAGTTCGCGCGGCCGGCGGGTCGAGAAGCACAGCGCGACGAGCGTGTACCAGCCGAATTCGACGCCGAACACGAGCGGCGGCAGCGCCAGATAGCACCAGAGCGGCGGATGCTGCGGCAACAGCGCGGCGAAGATGCTGCCGTACCAGATCGCCGTCTTCGGGTTGCTGAGCTGGGTCGTGAGGCCGGTCCAGAACGACTTGCGCGCGCTGCCGGCGACGACGGCCTGCGAATCGTCCATCGCGATCGGCCGGTCGGCGCCGCGCCAGATCTTCGACGCCATGTAGATCAGGTATGCGCCGCCCGCGAGCTTGAGGCCCACGTACAGCCATTCGACCGCCTGCAGCAGCGTGTAGAGCCCGGCCAGCGCGACGCCGCCGAACGCAATCCCGCCGACGCCCATGCCGAGCGCAGTCGCGAGCCCGTCGCGGCGCGACAGCCCGATCGAATTGCGGGCGACCAGCACGAAACTCGGGCCCGGAATCATCGCGCCAAGCCACAGCGCGGCCAGAATGGCGAGTACGGCAGCCGATGCAGTCATCGAAGTCTCCTTGATCAGCGACGCCGAAGCGCCGGCGCCTGCGTGACGAATCCCGACGGTGAAGTCGACGATTCTGGCACGCTTCGCGGGCCGCCGGAAGCACCCGCGCGCTGCTATGCTGGGTGCCGTTTCCGCCATCGCGCCACGCCCCCATGATCGAGATCCGCGCCGCCCGCTATCCCGACGATGCCGCCGTCGTCGAAGCGATTTTCCGCGAGTACATCGCGAGCCCCGCGGTCAGCCTCGCGTTCCAGGACTATGAGCCCGAGCTCGCCGCGCTGCCGGGAAAATACGCGGCGCCGCGCGGGCAATTGCTGCTCGCGTGGCGCGGCGAGCATGCGGTCGGCTGCGCGGCGTTTCGCGAAATCGACGCGACGACGTGCGAGATGAAGCGCGTATACGTGCGCCCCGAAGCGCGTGGGCTGAACATCGGCCGCCAGCTCGTCGAACGGCTGCTGCGCGACGCGAAGGCGGCCGGTTATGCGCGGATGTGCCTCGACGTGCTGCCCGAATTCGTCGCCGCAAGGCAACTGTATGGTTCGCTCGGCTTCACGCCAGCGCCGCCCGTTGCGTTCAATCCGGTGCCCGGCACCGAGTTTCTCGGCCGGGATCTGTGATGAGCACAGCCGCGCGTCGCGCCCTCCTCGCGCTGCTCGCCGCGCTGTCGTCCGGCGCATGGGCCGACGGGCTCCCGCAATCCATCGCGACGCAACTGCCGTCCGGCTACCAGCCGCTCGTCGCGCAGGAGGGGCCTGACCTCGGCGACGGACGGCGCAGCTTTCTCGTCGTCGTGCATCGCGCGGCCGATTCGCGTGGGCAGCCGTCGCCCCGCCCGCTGCTGATCTTCGAGGAGCGGCCCGATCACGCGTACCGCCTCGCCGCGCGCAACGACCACGTGGTCCTGCGCGCGAACGAAGGCGGCCAGTGCGATCCGTTCGATCCCGAAGACGCCGCCGACAGCGGCCTCTCGGTGAAAGGCCGCTATTTCACCGTGCAGAACTTCGTCGCGTGCGGCCAGCACTGGAGCGACTACGTGACGTTCCGCTACGACCCGCGCGCACACGGCTGGCTGTTCGCCAGCGAGATCTACACCGAATCGTTTCCGCTCGACGACAAGCCCGACGAAGTCACCGTCACGCGCGCCGATGCGCACCGGCCGGTGACGTTCGGCCAATGGCTGCGCAAGGACTGAAAAACCGTCGGCGGACCCTGTTCCGCCGCTTGCATCAGCGCAACTCGCCTCCCCTCGCCAACCGGTCTACCATAGGCGCTCGTCGCCGTTCGGGCGCGCGCCGACGCGGCATGCGTCTTGCGCGCCCCCTTCCCACGTTGAACCAGCGCAGGAGGACGTCATGACGCAACACTTCGACGCGATCGTCATCGGCACGGGCCAGGCCGGTCCGCCGCTCGCCGCGCGGCTCGCGGGCGCCGGCATGAAAGTGGCGATCATCGAGCGTGGCCGCTTCGGCGGCACCTGCGTGAACACCGGCTGCATTCCGACCAAGACGCTGATCGCGAGCGCGTACGCGGCGCAGCTTGCACGTCGTTCGGCCGAATACGGCGTGTCGGTCGGCCCCGTCAGCGTCGACATGAAGGCCGTGAAGGCGCGCAAGGACCGGATTTCCGGGCGCTCGAACCACGGCGTCGAACAATGGGTGCGCGGGCTCGAGAACACGACCGTGTTTCAGGGTCATGCCCGATTCGAGCGGGCGAACGCGGTACGCGTCGGCGACGAAGTGCTCGAAGCCGACCGCATCTTCATCAACGTCGGCGGGCGCGCGCAAATTCCGCCGATGCCGGGCCTCGACTCGGTGCCGTACCTGACCAACTCGACGATGATGGACGTCGACTTCCTGCCCGAGCATCTCGTGATCGTCGGCGGCAGCTACGTCGGGCTCGAATTCGGTCAGATGTACCGCCGCTTCGGCTCGCAGGTGACGATCGTCGAGAAAGGATCGCGTCTGATCCGGCGCGAGGACGAGGACGTCTCGCAGGCCGTGCACGAGATTCTCGCGAACGAAGGCATCGACGTGCAGCTCGATGCGAACTGCCTGACCGCGCGACGCGACGGCGACGGCGTCGCGGTCGGCCTGGACTGCACCGGCGGCCGCCGCGAGGTCGCGGGCTCGCACCTGCTGCTCGCGGTCGGCCGCGTGCCGAACACCGACGATCTCGGGCTCGAGCAGGCCGGCGTCGCGGTCGACGCGCGCGGCTACGTCACCGTCGACGATCAACTGCGCACCAACGTCCCCGGCATCTGGGCGCTCGGCGACTGCAACGGGCGCGGCGCATTCACGCACACCGCGTACAACGACTACGAGATCGTTGCGGCCAACCTGCTCGATGACGATCCGCGCAGGGTGTCCGACCGCATCACCGCGTACGCGATGTACATCGATCCGCCGCTCGGCCGCGTCGGCATGACGCTCGCGGAAGCGAGGCAAACCGGCCGCAGGCTGCTGGTCGGCACGCGGCCGATGACGCGGGTCGGGCGAGCGGTCGAAAAAGGCGAGAGCCACGGTTTCATGAAGGTGATCGTCGACGCGGACAACCATGCGATCCTCGGCGCGTCGATCCTCGGCGTGACGGGCGACGAGGTCGTGCACGGGTTGCTCGACGTGATGGCCGCCGGCGCGCCGTACACGACGATCAGCCGCGCGATGCATATCCACCCGACCGTGTCGGAGCTCGTGCCGACGCTGCTGCAGGACCTGCATCCGGTCGAATGACGCGCGACGGGCGGGCCGGCCGACAACGACGGCACGCCCCGCGCATGCGCGCATCAGGTCTCGAAGTACCTCGGCCGGTCGATGTCGGCCAGCAATCCCGGCTGTACCGGTGCCCAGTCGAGCAGCGCGCGCGTGCGCTCGCTCGTTGCGGGCGCATCCATTCCCGCGAACATCGCGAACCACCCGAAGTGCTCGCCGGCTTGCGCGGCCGATTTCGACACGACCGGCACGTTCAGCCGGCGACCGATCACGTCCGCGATCGCGCGAAACGGCACGCCCGTATCGTCGACCGCGTGATAGCGCGCGCCGGACGCGCCGCGTTCGACCGCGAGCCGGTACACACGCGCCGCATCGAGCCGGTGCACGGCCGGCCAGCGGTTGCCGCCGTCGCCGAGATACGCGGACGCGCCCTTCTCCCTCGCGAACGCGATCAGGCGCGGCACGAAGGCGTGATCGCCGTCGCCGTGCACGGACGGCGGCAGGCGCACGACCGACGCGCACACGCCGCGCGCGGCCAGCGCGGCGGCCGTCGCTTCCGACGCGCGCGGATAGGTCACCGACACCGGCACGTGCGGATCGTCCTCCGTCGCCGCGCGGCCGGGCGCGACGAGCGCGAGGCCCGACGTGACGATCAGCGGCCGCGCCGACCCCGCGAGCGCCGCACCGATCGTCTCGATCGCGCGGCGGTCGAGCTCGCAGTTTTCCGCGAAGCGCGAGAAGTCGTGATTGAATCCCGTGTGGATCACCGCGTCGACGGCCTCGGCGCCGCGCGTCAGGCTGTCGAGATCCTCCAGCGACCCGCGATGCACCTCGGCACCCGCTGCCGCGACCGCCTCGGCGGCCGCGTCGGAACGCGCGAGACCGAGCACCGCATGCCCGGCGGCCACGAGTTCCGCAACGACCGCGGAGCCGACGAAACCCGACGCTCCCGTTACAAAGACACGCATTTCGACACCTCCGAATGAATGAGAGGCTTACTATCTGTCGACCGTCGCGCGCGGTGAAGCCGTGACGGTTTACCGGTAAACGAACTAACAGGCTATGGCTGACGCATCCGACAACCTGCTCGGCGCGTACCTTCGGGACCGCCGCGAGAAACTCGATCCAGCCGCGCTCGGGCTGCCCGTCGCGCGCCGCCGCACGCCGGGCCTACGGCGCGAGGAAGTGGCGCAGCGCGCGCACGTGAGCGCCGCGTGGTACACGTGGCTCGAACAGGGGCGCGGCGGTGCGCCGTCCGCCGACGTGCTCGACCGGCTCGCCCGCGCACTGCTGCTCAACGACGCGGAACGCGAGCATCTGTTTTTGATCGGCCTCGGCCATCCGCCCGAGGTGCGCTATCACGCGAGCAGCGACGTCACGCCGCGCCTGCAGCACGTGCTCGATTCGCTCGACGCCAGCCCCGCGATCGTGCGCACGGCGACGTGGGACGTCGTCGCATGGAACGACGCGGCCGCCGCGACGCTGACCGACTATGCAACGCTGCCGCCGCCCGCGCGCAATATCCTGCGGCTGATCTTCGTCGATGCCGGGGTGCGCTACGCGCAGCAGAACTGGGAACGCGTCGCGCGGTTCGCGGTGGGCGCGTTTCGCGCCGACATCGCGCGCGGCGGGGCGACGCAGGCCGTGCAGACGTTCGTCGACGAGATGCGTGCGACGAGCGCCGAGTTCGACGCGATGTGGCGCGATCACGACATCCATTCGCATGACGAAGGAACGAAGGAGATTCGTCATCCGCAGGCCGGCCGGATCGCGCTCGAATACTCCGCGTTCTCGGTGACCGGCCGCCCGGACCTGAGCCTCGTGATCTTCACGCCGGCGACGCCGGCCGATCGTGCGTGCATCCGGACGCTCGTCGCCGCGCGTGAAAAGGCCCGCGAACGGGCCGACGAACCGCACCTGCCGGCCGCGTAGCGCGTCGAAGTTGCGCGCGGCGCCGCGCCATCGCAATCCGCACTGACACCCAGTCGAATATTTAATTTTCACCTGGGTAAGCGCGCCTTTACCCTTTCGGCATCGCATCACAGGGCCACCGGCCCGCCTGGAGCATTCCGATGACCGACCCCGGCACCGCGCAAGCCGTCCCCCGCCCGCATGCGGCTTCCGTATCCTGCGGCGCACTCGCGTTGCTGGTGCTCGCCGGCCTCAACCTGCGGCCGTTCCTGACCGCGTTCGGCCCCGTGCTCGACATCGTGCGTGCCGACACGGGCCTCGGCTTCCGCGCGGCCGCGCTGCTGACCACGCTGCCGTTCGTGCTGATGGGCGTCGTCGCCGGCGTCGGCGTCGGGCTCGCACGACGCGTCGGCGAGCAGCGCGCGCTCGCCACCGCGCTGGCGCTGATCGCCGCGGGCTGCGCCGCGCGGCTGTGGACCGGCAGCAGCATCGGGCTGGTCGTCACGGCGGTCGTCGCGGGCGCGGGGGTCGCGGTGGTCCAGTCGCTCGCGCCGGGCCTCGCCAAGCGCTGGTTCGTCGACCGGCTGCCGCTCGCGATGGGCCTCTATTCGGCCGCGCTGGTCGGCGGCGGCGCATTCGGCGCGGTCGCGAGCCCGTGGCTCGCCGCGCACGGCGGCTGGCATCTGTCGCTCGCCGTCTGGGCCGTGCCCGCGCTCGTCACGCTCGCGCTGTGGCGCGCGAAGGCGCCGCGCGACGCGGTGCATGCCGCGACGGTTTCGGCGCCCGTCACCGCGTTCGTCCGAATTCCGCGCGCATGGCAACTCGCGCTGTTCTTCGGCCTCAGCAACAGCGGCTACGCGAGCCTCGTCGCGTGGTTGCCCGCGTTCTATCGCAGCGTCGGCCTGAGCGCGCAAGCGAGCGGCAACCTGCTTGCGTGGATGGCGCTGTTCCAGGCCGCCGGCGCGCTCGCGATGCCGCTGCTCGCGAAACGCTCGCATGAGCGCCGCCCCGCACTGTGGCTCACGCTCGCGTTGCAGACGATCGGCTTCGTCGGGTTCGCGACGATGCCCGCGCTCGCGCCGTGGCTGTGGGTCGCGAGCGTCGGCGTCGGGCTCGGCGGCTTCTTCTCGATGAGTCTGATCGTCACGCTCGACCACTTGCCCGATGCGCGGCTCGCCGGCGCGCTCGCCGCGTTCGTGCAGGGCATCGGCTTCCTCATCGTCGCCGCGAGCCCCTGGCTGATCGGCTGGCTGCGCGACGCAGGCGGCAGCTTCGCGATCGCGTGGTGGCTGCATGTCGGCGTGATCGCGTCGATGGCCGCGTTGAATGCCGCGTTCTCGCCCGCCGGCTACCGCCGCAACATGGCGCGCATCGCCGGCGCCGCGCGCTGACACAGAACCACCGGATTCCCTGACCCGGACGAACGCCGGCATCTTCCGGCGCTCGTCCAGCCGCCCGCGCATGGCCGGGCGCGGGCCGTCACGCCCACCGGCCGCATTCGCTTCACCGCACACGACATCAATCGATCATGGAGACAATCATGAAAAAACTCGTCATCGCCGTCGCGCTTGCGCTGACGGCAGGCGCCGCCGCCGCGAAAGACCCGGCCGTCCTGCGCCTCGGCGTCGATCCCAGCTACGCGCCGTTCGAATCGCTCGCGCCGGACGGCAAGCTCGTCGGCTTCGACATCGATCTCGGCAACGCGATCTGCGAACGCATGAAGGTGCGCTGCGTGTGGGTCGAGAACGCCTTCGACGGGATGATCCCCGCGCTGAAGGCGCGCAAGTTCGACGGCGTGCTGTCGTCGATGAGCGTGACCGAAAAGCGCCTCGCGCAGATCGCGTTCACCGACAAGATCAACAACGTGCCGCCGCGCCTCGTCGCGCGACGCGGCTCGAATCTGCAACCGACGGCCGGGTCGCTCGCGGGCAAGAGCGTCGGCGTCGAGCAGGGGTCGACGCAGGAAACCTATGCGCGCACGTACTGGGAACCGAAGGGCGTGATCGTGCGCACGTACCAGACGCAGGATCTCGTCTATCAGGATTTGATTGCGGGGCGCCTCGACGCGTCGCTGCAATCGTCTGTGCAGGCCGATCTCGGCTTCCTGAAGACGGCGAAGGGCGCGAACTTCGAATTCGCGGGGCCGCCGCTGCACGATCCGAAGACGCTCGGCGTCGGCTCCGCGATCGGCGTGCGCAAGGATGACGACGCGCTGCGCACGCAGATCAACCAGGCGCTCGCGAGCCTGATTCAGGACGGCACGTATCAGCGGATCGCGAAGAAGTATTTCTCGTTCGATATCTACAACTGACGGATGCGAGCGGCCTCGGCCGGTGGCACATGCGTGCCTCGGCCGTCGGCACGCCGCTCACCACGGCAACGCATCCACCCTCCACCGCCGCCCTTCTGTCGCATTCGTTCAGATTCGCGTCGCGTGCGGATAAAACCGCCGCGCCACGCCTGCCGTTAACCCGTTCGCAACCCCGGCGCCCCGCATTTCGACGCGGCGCCCCTTCGTCGTTCGTGATCCGGAATCCACATCCGCCGTTGGCCGCCCGTCGGGCCGCCGGCAAGGGAACGTCATGCGAAAACTCACCATCCGCGGCGGACTCGTCGCGACCATCGCCGGCTATACGGCGCTGCTCGTGCTGGTCGTCGGCGCGTGCATCGCCGCCCTCTACGCGGGCAACAGCTCGCTCGAAGCGATGTACCGCGACGACACCGCGTCGCTGCTGCACCTGAAAACCAGCTCGGAGCGCATGCTCGTGCTGCGCGAACGCGTGAGCGACGTCGCGCAGATCATCAGTGCCGGCCAGCCCGCGAAGGCGGAAATCGCGCAACTCCACACGCTCCTCAAGCAGAGCGACGACGAACTGGACGCGTACACGCGCCTGCACACGCGCGACGCCGACGAGCAAACGCTGTTCGACACGCTGCGCAATCGCCGTCGCACGCTGCTCGACCAGGTGTTCCTGAAGGCGATGTCGCAACTCGATCACGACAACGCATTCGACTTCCTCGACACGCACCGCACCGCGCCGCCGGCACTCTTCACCGCCTACCAGGAAGCGATCGACGCGCTCGAATCGTTCCAGGTCGCACGCCAGAAGGCGCGCTACGACGCGGCCGGCGAGCGCTTCCACCGGATCGTGTGGGCCATGGCGGCGGTCGCGCTGTTCGCGTTGATCGTCGGCTTCCTGGCGCAGCGCGTGCTCGCGAAGGCGATCATCGCGCCGATCCATCTCGCCGTCGCGCATTTCGACAGGATTTCGAAAGGCGACCTGACCGGCACGGTCGTCATTCCCGGCGAAAACGAAATGGCATATCTGCTGAATGCGTTGAAGCGGATGCAGGACGGCCTCGTCGAAACCGTGAACCAGGTGCGCTCGAGCACGGAGACGATCGTCGGCGACGTCCGCACGATCGCGAGCGGCAACGTCGACCTGTCCGCGCGCACGGAGCAGCAGGCCGTGTCGCTGCAGCAGGCGGCGGCGAGCGTGGAGCAGCTGACGGCGACCGTGCGCCAGAACGCGGACAACGCGCGCGATGCGCGCACTTACGCGCAAGGCGCGGCCGGGATCGCGTCGAAAGGCGGCGACGCGATGCAGCGCGTCATCGAAACGATGTCGGCGATCTCGCACAGCTCCACGCGGATCTCCGGCATCGTCGGCGTGATCGAAAGCATCGCATTCCAGACGAACATCCTTGCGTTGAATGCCGCGGTCGAAGCAGCGCGCGCGGGCGAACAGGGGCGTGGCTTCGCCGTGGTGGCGACCGAGGTGCGCGGGCTCGCGCAGCGCTGCGCGTCGGCGGCGAAGGAAATTCGCGAACTCATCGGCCACTCGGCGCAGCGCGTCGAAGACGGCAGCGGCCTCGTCGCGCTCGCCGGCTCGGCGATGACCGAACTCGTCGCCGCGGTCGAGCGCGTGAACGCGATCATGGGCGAGACGAGCACCGCATTCGACGAGCAGTCGGCCGGCATCGAGCAGGTGAATGCCGCGGTCATCCAGATGGAGCAGACGATGCAGCGCAATGCGGCGCTGGTGGAAGAGGCGGCCGCCGCGGCGCTGTCGCTCGAGGATCAGAGCACGCGGCTGAGCGATGCCGTCGCGCAGTTCCGTCTTCGAGAGCCGGCGGTGGCGTGATGTGACCGGCCCGACCGGCGTCGGCCGCCCGGCACGGTACGACACCCGCGCCGCGGCCCGGTGTCGTTGCCGGTAAAAATGTGGATCGTGTCGCGGGCCGCTCGCGCCTAGGCCGCCCGTGCCAGCAGGTCCATCGCGAAGGACCTCGCGTGCGCGACGGCCTCCTGCGCGTCGGGGAATACGCCGAGCTGCTCCCAGCGCTCTTCGGCCGCGTAGGTTCCTTTCACGGCGAGCGCCCGCTGCACGCGCAGCTGCGCGGCGAACCCGCCGTCCTCCAAAGCGCGCGCCGTCGCGACGACCTTGTGCGGGGGACTGGCTCGCTCCGGCTGATTCAACTCGACCGGACCGCCCGGCACGCCAGCACTCGTCAACTCGTTCCTGGCCTTGCAGTCCGGGCAGTAGAAACACCACCCCGCATCCTCGTGCTCGGGCTTGACCTGACCACGAGCCAGCACGGCGCGGCATTCAACGTTTTCGCAGATGAACGGCATAGCAGTCTCCGGAGTTGTTTGACGGAAATCCTAGCATGTCCGTCGGCGGCGAAACCAGAAAAAAACCCGGCCCGAGCCGGCCCCGCCTCGCCGTCCTTGCACCGCGCAAACCACTGCCGCCGCGGCGTCGTTCAGTAGCGACTGCGCCCCCACAGCGTCGTCGGCTCGTCGAGCAGGTGCCGCAACCCGCTGCGCGCGATCATCGTCTCCGCGACCGTCGTCACACGTTCGAGAATCTCGTGCTCGTCGACCGACAATACGCGACGATCCTCCATCAGCACGCGGCCGCCGACCATCGTCATGCACACGTCGGCCGCATTCGCGAAACACGTCACGCGATACACGGGCATGTTCATCGGCATCATGTGCGGGCGGAACAGGTCGACGAGGATGACATCGGCGAGCTTGCCGGCTTCGAGCGAACCGATCTCGTGATCGAGCGACAGCGCCTTCGCCGCGTCGATCGTCACCATCTCCAGCACCTTGCCGTGCGGCAGCACGTCCGGGTCGCGGAAGTGGCGGCGATGGTAGTGCATGCACTGCCACATGTGACGGAACATGTCGTAGCCGCGATCGGGCGCCGCGCCGTCCGACGCGATCGCAACCGTCACGCCCGCATCGATCAGCTCGGGCACCGGGCAGCGGCCGATGATCGACATGATCGCGCTCGGGTTGTGGACGATCGCGGTGCCGGTTTCCACGCACGCGGCGATGTCGTCGTCGGTCAGGTCGATGCTGTGCGACATGAACGACGTCGGGCCGAGCAGCCCGAGTTCGCGATGCGCGAACGCGAGCGTGCCGGCGCGATGCCCGTCCTGCGTGAACGTCAGGCCGCGTTCGCGCGCCAATGCGCCGTAGCGCACCGCCTGGTCGCGGAAGTCGCGCTCGTACCGCGCGAGTTCGGGGTCGTGCTCGGGACCGTACACGGGCAGCGTCAGCGCGATCCGGATCCGGCCGTCGGCATCGCCGTGGCACGCGTCGACGATGCGCTCGCATACGTCGTACATCGTGTCGAAATCGACGTCGCGCGTCTCGCTGCCGTTCGGCGAATGGCGCGTGTATGCACGCGGCGCGGGCGGGCGCGACGGACCGACGGCCACGATCGAGCGCGTGCCGGTACGCACGACCGCATCGCAGTGGCGCCGCGCGTAGACGGGATCGTCGACGCGCATGATCGAGTTGCCGCCGCCGAGCAGCGACACGCCCGTCGTCACGCCGGCCTTCAGCCGCTCGAGCGCCGCGAGGTGCGATTCGGTTTCCCAGAACACCTCGTCCGACGCGTGCGTGTAGATCGTCTCGGCCGCGGCCGACCACGCATCGCCGTCCGCACCGCCGATCGTGCGCAGCATCGCGTGACCGGCGTGCGCATGCGAATCGATCAGGCCCGGCAGCACGGCCTTGCGGCGCGCGTCGATCGTGCGCGCGGCACGGAAACGCGCCTGCAACTCGACGGTGTCGCCAACGGCGACGATGCGATCGCCGTTCACGGCAACTGCGCCGTTCTCGATCACGCGCCGCTGCGGGTCCATCGTGATCACGCAGCCGTTCGCGATCAGCGTATCGATTGCTTCGCGCCGGTCGTCGGCCTTATCCTCGGTCTTCATCGCCTGGTGTCCTGTTGGAATGCGAAATAGTTAAGGGGCCGCCGAGCGGAACAACCGCCGGGCGGCTGCCCGGCGGTTCGACGGCGGCATGTCGGTCGTGACGTCACGCGGAGCGGACCGGCGCCGCCACGCGCGCCTTCAGCTTGCGCTGCGCCGCGCTGATCGCGATGAACACGACGGCGTTCGCGGCGAGCGCGACCAGCCCAGGGTTGATCGACGTCAGCGTGCTCGATGCGCCGGGGAACAGCGACGCGAGCGTCACGCCGTAGTAATTCGTCATCGCGATCACGATCGCGCCGGCGACGATCCCCGCGAACGCACCTTCCCGCGTGCCGAACGGCCGCTTCAGGAAGCTCGACGCAAGCATCGGCACGAGCTGGGTCAGCAGGCTCGACGAGAAGATCGCGAGCGTGACGAAGGTGGCGCCGCCGCGCAGCACGAAGTAGACGACGACCAGCGTGAAGATCGGCAACGCGATCCGCGCGACGCGCGTCACCTCGCGATCGGTCGCATTCGGCGCGAAGCCTTCGCGGTAGATGTTGCGCGCGATCGTCGTCGATGCATTCAGCATGATCAGCGAGCCCGGCACCAGCGCGGTCAGCAGGCCCGTGCCGCCGACGATGCCGACGAACCACGCGGGGAACGTCTGCTTCACGAGGCGCAGCAGCGCGAGGTCGGTCTGCGCACCTTCGAGCCCGTGCACGGTCATCACGGCCGCGAAGCCGACGAGGAACAGGAACGCGATCAGCACCTGGTACAGCGGCATCAGGATCACGTTGCGGCGCAGCGCGCGTTCGTCCTTCGCGACGTAGATCGCGGTGAAGCCATGCGGATACAGGTAATAGCCGAGCGACGTGAGCAGGATCGTCGAGTTGTACCAGCTCAGGTTGAAGCCGTGCTCCGGCATGCGCAGCAGTTCGGGATGCGCGGCATCGATCTTCGCGAACATCTCGCCGAGGCCGCCGTAATAGTGCATCGGCAGGTACAGGCCGAGGAAGATCGCGATCGCTAGGATCAGCACGTCCTTGAAGATCGCGATGCTCGCGGAGCCGTGAATGCCCGACACGACCATGTAGACCGCCATCAGCGACGCGGCGATCCAGATCGCGGCCGATTGCGGGATCAGCCCGTACGACATCTCCGACACGATCACGCCGAGGCCGCGCAGCTGGATCATCAGCAGCGACACCATCGCGAACACGGCCACCACCGACACCAGCACGCCGATCGCGCGGCTGTCGTACTTCGCCGCGAAGTAATCGGCGAACGACACGAGCCCGCGCTCCTTCGCGTAGCGCCACACCGCGGGCAGCATCCAGTAGCCGATCACGAACGCGAGGCAGCCGTACGACAGGATGTAGAACGCGGGCACGCCCTTGCTGTAGGTCCAGCCGCTCGCGCCGAGAAACGAGAACGTCGAGAACGCCTCGCCCGCCATCAGCAGAAACGTGAGCAGCGAGCCGAAGCCGCGCCCGCCGACCGCCCACTGTTCGAGCGTGAGCTTGCGGCCGCGCCGTGCCATCACGCCGATCGCGAGCGCGAACACGGCGAACGCCGCGATGATGAGGATCGATGCGTTCATCGCGCGTCTCCCGTGCGGCCGTCGCGGGCCGAGTCGCGCTCGTCGAGGTGGAACAGGATCGCGAGGATCGCGGCGGTCGCGGCCATCCAGATCAGGTTCCATACAAGCAGGAACGGCAGGCCGAACAGCAGCGGCCGCACCTCGGCGATCGAGCCGCCGGTGTACATCCCGACGAACGGCAACGCCGCCAGCAACAGTTTGAATTTCATTGATGTCTCCTCCGGAAGACGCGCGCACGCGTCAGGGCATCAGAACTTCTGGCGAATGCCGACCACCGCCGCCACCTGCGACGTCGTCGACGACGGGCCGTCGGTGCCGTCGATCCACGCGTGTCCAACACCCGACGACGCCTTCTGGTAGAAGCCGTTCACGTACACGTCGGTGCGCTTCGACAGCAGGTACTGAACGCCGGCCGACACCTGCTGGTAGTGACCACCGTCGCCGCCGCGCGCGACCTTCGTATACGTGTAGCCGGCCGCGGCCATCAACGCGGGCGTGATCAGGTAGCGCACGCTGCCTTCGTAATTGCTGAAGCGCAGCGCGCCGCCCGTTGCCTGGCCGAAGTTCGAGCCCGTGTACAGCAGCCCGAGCGTCGCCTGCCCGATCGCATAGCTGCCGCCCGCGCCCCAGATCTGCTGGCGCACCGCGTTCCCGAGGCTCGCACCGAACACGGATGCCGACGACGGATAGTAGTTATCCGAAGCAACTGCGCCGCTCGTGCTGACCGCCGGATGGTTCACACGCGCATACGCGGCACCCGCGTTGAGCGGCCCGTTCACATACGTGACGCCCGCGCTCCACGTGTTGTCGTTCGAGAAGCCGGTCGAGTTCGAGAAGCCGTACACGAGGTTCGCCTGCAGGCCCGCGATCGTCGGCGACACGTACTTGACCGCATTGTTGGTGCGGAACGTGTTGTTGATGTCGTCGTTGTCGAACGGATGTGTCGAGTATTGCGCGAGGAAACTGCTCATCTGCAGCGAGCCGAGGATGTCCTGCGTCGAGTTGTACTGGCGGCCGAGCGTCACCGCACCCCAGCTCGCACCGCTCAGGCCAACCCATGCCGAGCGGCCGAACATGCGGCCGCCCTGCCCGAGCGCGCCGTTCGCGACGTTGAAGCCGTTCTCGAGCCGGAAGTTCGCTTTCAGGCCGCCGCCGAGATCCTCGGTGCCGATCAAGCCCCAGCGCGGGCCCGATTCGTTGCCGCCCGTGAACTGCCACAGCGCATGGCCCTTCGCGTTGTTCGTATAGGTCACGCCGGCGTCGACGATCCCGTACAGCGTCACCGTCGACTGCGCGTGCGCGGCGCCGGCGAACATCATCGCAATGGCCGCGCTCATGCACGCGACGCCCCTGTTACTGCCCATCGTTCGCACCATCTCCGTCATCTCCTCTCCAAACCGTCTTGTCGATGTTGTGTTGTCTTTTCTCGATGCTGGCCATACGCGCCGGTCGGCTTGTATAGACATTGGCTGGATGGTATCCAGCCGCAATCGCATCAAGAAATGAAATGTTCAACTGGCCGGCAGTTGAAAATCGAATGGAGACGAATGAAGCGGGGACGGGCGGGGAAAGCGGCCATCCGCAAGCAAACGGAAAGCCTCGAGGCACCGCGTGACGCGGTGCACTTTGCTCAGACGTGAATGGCGCGCGTAAGCAAGCTGACGAAACGGCGACGCGCGATGCGGCTACGCGGTTTTCCCGGATAGCCCGTGCATCGGCCGCCGCAGTGCGGCATCGAACGGGTTCGTGCGCGGGCCGATCGCGTCAGCCTGGCGCCTGAGCAGTTCGACGACCATCGGCATCCGGTCGTCGCCGAGACGCGACGCCAGTGTGCCGACGCTCAGCGCGCCGACCGGATAACCGGTGCGGTCGAGGATCGGCACCGCGACGCCGGCCATCCCGTCGAGCACGCCGCTGTTGCGTCCTGCATAGCCGAGCTGGCGCACGCGTTCGATCTCGGTGCGCAGATACACCTCGTCGAGCACGCCGTAGCCGCGAATGCGCGGCACGTTGAAGCGGATCACCTCTTCGCGCTCGGCTTCCGGCAGGAACGCGAGGATCGCGAGGCTGCCCTGCCCGACGCCGAGCGCGATGCGCCCGCCGATGTCGCCGGTAAACGAGCGGATCGGGAACGGCCCTTCGCAAAGATCGAGACACACCGCGTCGAAGCCGCTCTTCACGAGCAGGAAGATCGTCTCGCCGAGACTCGCGCACAGCCGCAGCAGCGCGGGCCGGCACAGCGTACGCATGCTGCTCGGGTTGCCGGCCAGCGCCGCAAGCGCGAAGAAGTCGACGCTCAACCGGTACAGCTTCGACTGCTCGTCCTGCTCGACCATCCCTTCGGCGATCAGCGATTGCAGGATCCGGTGCGCGGTGCCCTGCGTCAGGCCGACGGCCTTCGCGAGGTGCGTGACGCGCACGCCGTCCTGCTGCATGCCGGCCAGTGCGCGCAGGATCGCGAACGCGCGCTGCAGCATGCCGGTGCCCGGCGTGGCGGCGGCATCGGCCGCATCGTCGGCGGCGTCCTCGTCCGGGGCCGGCACGCTTGCGGCACGCGACGTTCCGCGCGAATGAGGTTCCTGCATGCGAGTTCTCCTCGATGATTTCAGTGAACGGAATACACCAGCCGCCATTGTCGTGCCGCCGAAATGCGTCGGGCATCCGGGTGTGCACGGGATTGACGCGCGCTTTTCATCGCCTCGCCCGCCTTCACTCAACGGAACGATTTTCCGGGGATGCTCCAAACCATTCCGATCAACGGAATTTTTCAGAAATTCATCCCGCTGAGCAGAATTCGAAATTGACGCTCCCAAATATGGCTGGCTAGAGTCCGCGTCAATGACGCACCGGCCATCCGGTGTGCGAACCCGGAGTTCCCCATGTCGTTTCTCACGCTTACGGATCTGACGAAATCGTTCGGCGAGCTCACGGCCGTCGCCGACGTCAACCTGTCGGTCGAACAAGGCGAATTCGTGTCGCTGCTCGGGCCGTCGGGCTGCGGCAAGACCACGACGCTGCAGATGATCGCCGGCTTCGTCGACGTCACGCGCGGCCGCATCGCGCTCGACGGCCAGGACATCACGCACATGAAGCCGAACCGCCGCGGGCTCGGCATCGTGTTCCAGAGCTATGCGCTGTTTCCGCACATGAGCGTCGCGGAGAACGTTGGCTTCGGCCTCGACATGCGCGGCGTCGACAAGGCGGAGCGCGCCGAGCGCATCCGTGCGGCGCTCGCGCTCGTGCGTCTCGATGCGCTCGCGCACCGCTTTCCGCGCGAGCTGTCCGGCGGCCAGCGTCAGCGTGTCGCGATCGCACGTGCGGTCGTGATCGAACCGCCGGTGCTGCTGCTCGACGAGCCGATGTCGAACCTCGACGCGAAGCTGCGTGAGGAGATGCAGTTCGAACTGCGCGCGATCCAGCGCAAGATCGGCACGACGACGATCATGGTCACGCACGATCAATCGGAAGCGCTGTCGATCAGCGATCGCGTGGTCGTGATGGAAGCCGGCCGCATCACGCAGACCGACACGCCATACCGCGCGTACGAACGCCCGGAGAACCACTTCGTGTCGCAGTTCATCGGCAAGGCGAACCTGCTGCCCGGCACCATCGTCGCGCACGACGGCGACGCGATCCGCATCGACCTCGGCCACGATCTCGCGGAGACGGGCCGCACCGCGCACCTGCCGGCGCGCGAGCGCGACGTGCGCATCGGCGACGCCGTATCGGTGTGCATCCGTCCTGAAAAACTGCGCCTGTGCGCGCCGGGCGCGGGCCGCTTCGCCGCGACCGTCACGAGCCGCTTCTTCCTCGGCAGCCAGTGGCTGTACCGCGTCGACAGCGCGCTCGGCGAAGTGCTCGTCTGCTGTCAGAACGAAGGCGCGGAGCCGCTCGCGGAAGGTGCGCCGGTCGGCGTCGACTGGCACAGCGACGCGGTGCGCGTGATGCGGCGGGAGGCCTGAATGGGACAGCCTGCCCGACCGCTCCCGACCGACGGCGCGCCGGCCGCGCGCGCGCAATCGGCCGTGCCGCCACGCGCCGCCGACGGCCGCACGTTGCGCGCGTCGTGGCGCGCCCATGCGCCGCTGTGGCTGATGTGCACGCCCGCGTTCCTGCTCTTCGCCGCGCTCGTGCTCGTGCCGCTCGCGATGACCTTCGCGCTCACGTTCTACCGCTACGACCCGGCCACGGGCCCGATCGCCGCGTTCCAGTTCGGCAACTACGCGGAAGTGCTCGGCTCGTCGTACTTCCACACGATCTTCGCGCGCACGTTCGGCATCGCCGCGCTGACCACCGCGATCTGCGTCGCGATCGGCACGCCGGAAGCGTACGTGCTGTCGAAAATGCGCGACCCGTGGCGCTCGCTGTTCCTGCTCGTCATCCTTGCGCCGCTGCTCGTGTCGGTCGTCGTGCGCGCGTTCGGCTGGAGCATGCTGCTCAACACGAGCGGGCTCGTGAACCAGGCGCTCGGGCTCGTCGGTCTCGGGCCGTACAAGCTCGAATACACGACGTTCGCGATCGTGATCGCGCTGGTGCACGTGATGCTGCCGTTCATGGTGATCCCCGTGTGGACCGCGCTGCAGCGGCTCGATCCGCAGACCGAGCACGCGGCGCTGTCGCTCGGCGCGTCGCCGTTCACGACGCTGCGCCGCATCGTGGTGCCGCAACTGATGCCGGGCGTGCTGTCCGGCAGCCTGATGGTGTTCGGGCTGTCGGCGAGCGCGTTCGCGATTCCGGGCCTGCTCGGCGGACGCCGGTTGAAGGTCGCGGCGACCGCCGTCTACGACGAATTCCTCGGCTCGCTGAACTGGCCGCTCGGCGCGACGATCGCGGTGCTGCTGCTGGTCGCGAACCTCGTCGTGATGCTCACCTACTACCGCGTGCTCGAACGCCGCTATGCGCGCAGCCTCGGAGGCGCTTCCCGATGAGAAAGAACGGCCCCTTCGCCCTGGCGTTCCACACGCTCGTGATCCTGTTCGTGCTCGCACCGCTCGTGATCGTCGTGCTCGTCGCGTTCACGCCCGACGAAACGCTGACGCTGCCGACGCATGGCCTGTCGCTGCGCTGGTTCCGCGCGATCCTCGACTATCCGGACTTCGTCAGCGCATTCGCCAACAGCGTGAAGCTCGCGTTCGCGTCGGCGACGCTTTCGCTCGCGATCGCGTTGCCCGCCGGGCTCGCGATCGGCCGCGCGACGTTTCCCGGCCGCGCGTTCCTGAACGGCCTGCTGCTGTCGCCGCTCGTGATCCCCGGCCTCGTGCTCGGCATCGCGCTGCTGCGGTTTTTCGCGCTGATCGGCGCGACCGGCTCGTTCGCGTGGCTGGTGCTCGCGCACATGATCGTCATCACGCCGTTCGTGATGCGGCTCGTGCTCGCGTCCGTCGCCGGCCTCGACCGCAGCATCGAACAGGCCGCATGCTCGCTCGGCGCCGATCCGTGGACGACGTTCCGCCGCATCACGCTGCCGATGATCGTGCCCGGCATCACCGGCGGCTGGCTGCTCGCGTTCATCAACAGCTTCGACGAACTGACGATGTCGATCTTCGTCACGTCGCCGCAGACGGTCACGCTGCCGGTGCGCATGTACATGTACGCGACCGAATCGATCGATCCGATGATGGCGTCGGTATCGGCGCTCGTCATCTTCATCACCGCCGGCGCGATGCTGCTGCTCGATCGCGTGTACGGCCTGAACCGCATCCTGATCGGCCAACACTGATGACGACTTCCGTTTCCCGTTCCACCGGCATCGCGGACGACGGCGCGCAGTTCGTGCGCGTCGCCGAACGCGAGCGCGCCGCCGTCGCGTTCACGCTCGACGGTCGCCCCGCGCACGCGCTCGCCGGCGACACCGTGCTCACCGCGATCCTCGTCGCGCAGCGCCGCGTGCGCGTGAGCGAATTCAGCGGCACGCCGCGCGCGGGCTTCTGCCTGATCGGCGCGTGCCAGGACTGCTGGGTGCGCACCGAGGCCGGCGCACGCGTGCGCGCATGCTCGACGCCGATCGTCGACGGCATGCGGATTCTCACCGGCGCGCAGCCCGCCGCAGCCGGAGAGGCATCATGAACGACGCATTGCGACCGGTGATCGTCGGCGCGGGGCCGGCCGGCGTACGCGCGGCCGAGGCGCTGGTCGACGCGGGGCTGCGCCCCGTCGTGATTGACGAGAACGCGCGCTGGGGCGGGCAGATCTATCGTCAGCCGCCGGCCGACGGCGCGTTCGCGCGCGGCAAGCGCGTGCTGTACGCCTTCGAGGCCGCGAAGGCCGATGCCGTGCACCGGACCATGGCCGCGCTGCTGCCGCACGTCGATTACCGGCCGAACACGCTCGCGTGGGCGTGCGGCGCGGGCCGCGTCGACACGCTGCAGGACGGCCGCGAGACGACCGTGCCGTTCTCGCACCTGATCGTCGCGAGCGGCGCGACCGATCGCATGCTGCCGGTGCCGGGGTGGACGCTCGCCGGCGTCTACACGCTCGGCGGCGCGCAGGTCGCGCTGAAGGCGCAGGGCTGCGCGATCGGCAGCCGCATCGTGTTCGCGGGCACGGGACCCTTGCTGTATCTCGTCGCCTATCAATACGCGAAGGCCGGCGCGCAGGTCGCGGCGGTGCTCGACACGAGCCCGCTGCGCCAGCAAGCAGCCGCGACACCGGCCCTGCTGCGCATGCCGTCCACCTTCGCGAAGGGGCTGTACTACATCGGCTGGCTGCGCGCGCACGGCATCGCGATCGAAACGGGCGTCACGCTCGAGCGCGTGCTCGGCGAGCAGTACGTGACGGGAATCGCATGGCGCGCGGCCGGCGGCGATGCGCCGCCGCGGATGCTCGACTGCGACGCGCTCGGCCTCGGCTTCGGGCTGCGTTCGGAGACGCAGCTTGCGGATCTCGCCGGCTGCCGGTTCGGTTTCGACCCGCTCAACCGCGCATGGCTGCCCGAACGCGACGCGGCCGGCCGCACATCGGTGCGCGGCATCTACGTCGCGGGCGACGGTGCCGGCATCGCAGGCGCCGACGCGGCCGAGGCGTCCGGGCGACGTGCCGCGCTGGCGCTACTCGACGATGCGGGCATCGAAACGCCGTCGCCCGCGCGTTCCGGCAAACCCGATGCGGCGATGCTGGAACGCAGGCTCGCCCGGCTCGGCGCGTTCCGCGCGGGCCTAGAAGCCGCATTCGCGCCGCCCGCCGCACTCGCCGCGCGGTGCCCGGACGACACGATCGTGTGCCGCTGCGAGGAAATCGACGCGGGTACGCTGCGACGCTGCATTCGCGGCGGCGAAGCGACCGAGCTGAACCGGCTGAAAGCGCTGACACGCGCCGGGATGGGCCGCTGCCAGGGCCGCATGTGCGGCGATGCGACCGCGCTCGTGCTCGCAGCCGAAACCGGCCGCTCGCTCGCGGACGTCGGCCGGTTGCGCGCGCAACCACCCGTGAAGCCGTTTCCGATCTCCGCCGCGCTCGCGGGCGACGAAGTCGCGGCGATTCCCGACGAGGCGCGCGATGAGTGAACTTCGCCACTACGACGTCGCGATCGTCGGCGGCGGGCTCGTCGGTGCATCGGCCGCGCTGGCGCTGACGCGGCGCGGCTTGCGCGTTGCCCTGTTCGAACGCCGCGACTGCGGCGCGCAGGCGAGCGGCGTGAACTACGGCGGCGTGCGCTGCCAGGGCCGCCCGGCCGAACAGCTGCCGCTCGCGCTGCGTGCGCGGCGCATCTGGGATCGCCTGCCCGAGCTGATCGGCATCGACGGCGAATTCGTCGTGTCGGGCCACTTACGGCTCGCGCGCAGCGACGCCGATCTCGATGCACTCGATGCCTACGCGGCGCTCGCCGGCGAGCACGGCCTGCCGCTGCAGGTGATGCGCGGCGACGCGTTCCGTCGCCGCTATCCGTGGCTCGGCCGCGCGGCGGTCGGCGGCTCGCTGTGCGCGACCGACGGACATGCGAACCCGCGCGTCGTGTCGCCCGCGTTCGCGCGCGCAGCCCGCGCGGCAGGCGCCGACGTATTCGAGCACACGCCGGTCGACGAGGTCCGGCACGACGGCACGCGCTTTCACGTTCATGCCGGCGACCGCGCATGCGCCGCGACGTGGCTGATCAACTCGGCCGGCGCATGGGCGAACACGATCGCCGAACGCTTCGGCGAAGCCGTGCCGATGGAGCCGATCTACCCGAACATGTGGGTGACCGAACCGCTGCCGCCGTTCATCACGCACAACCTCGGCGTGTACGGCGGCGGCGTGTACGCGCGGCAGGTCGCGCGCGGCAACTGCGTGATCGGCGGCGGGCGCGGTCGCGGCGACGGCGAATTCGGCCAGCCGTCGGTCGATACGACACGCGCGGTGATGCGCGATGCGTGCGCGCTGCTGCCCGCGTTGCGCGACGCGCTGCTGATCCGCACGTGGAGCGGCGTCGAAGGCTGCACGCCCGACCACAACCCGATCATCGGCGCGAGCCGCACCACGCCGAACCTGCTGCATGCGTTCGGTTTTTCCGGCGGCGGTTTCCTGCTCGCGCCGGGCGTCGGCGAGGTGCTCGCCGATCTCGTCACGACGGGCGAAACCGCCACGCCACTCGATGCATTCTCGATCGGCCGCTTCTTCCCCCAAGCCGCGCCGACCGCCCCTTTCCGTCAAGAGGAGACCCAACGATGAAACTGCTCGGAACGATCGCGGCGGCTGCCGCCCTCTGCATTGCAGGCGCCAGCGCGCCCGCGTGCGCGCAAACGAAGACGATCTACGTCGGCATGAACGGCGGGCCGATGGAGAAGGCCTATACGAGCCAGGTGCTGCCCGACTTCGAGAAAGCGAACAACGTGAAGGTCGTCGTCGTGCCCGGCACGTCGTCGGACGTGCTCGCGAAGCTGCTCGCGAACCGCAACAAGCCGCAGATCCACGTCGCGTTTCTCGACGACGGCGTGATGGCGCGCGCGGTCAGCCTCGGCGTATGCCAGAAGCTCGACGATTCGCCGGTGCTGAAGGAGCTGTATCCGTTCGCGCGGATGAAGGACGACGTCGGCGCGGGCGTGCAGCTCGGGATGACCGGCATCGCATACAACAAGAAACTGTTCGCCGAAAAAGGCTGGGCGCCGCCGACGTCGTGGATGGATTTCGCCGATCCGAAATACAAGGGCAAGGTCGTGTTCCAGTCCGCGTCGAGCAGCACGTTCGGGCTGCACGGATTTCTCGCGATCAACCGGCTGCTCGGCGGCAGCGAACAGAACGTCGAGCCCGGCTTCAGCAAGTGGGCGAGCACGGTCGGGCCGAACGTCGTCGAGTACATCCCGAACTCGGCGAAGATCTCCGAGATGGTGCAGACCGGCGAAGCCGGCCTGTTCCCGCTGACGCCGACCGGCGTCGGCGACCTGCAGGACAAGGGCATTCCGGTCGCGTATGCGAACCCGAAGGAAGGCCCGGTGCTGCTGCTCGTCGACCTGTGCGTGGTCGCGAACAATCCGGATCCGCAACTGGCCCAGAAGCTCGCGCAGTTCCTGCTGTCCGCGCCCGCGCAGACGAAGGCGGCCGAGGCCGGCAAGCAGATCCCGACCAACCGTCTCGCGAAGATGCCCGCCGCGATGCAACAAAGCCTCGGCAGCGTCGACGACCTGGTGCGCAAGGTGACGGTGGTCGACTGGGCGGCGATCAACGCGCGCCGCGCGCAGTGGGACACGCGCTGGAACCGGCAGATCGAGCGGTAACGGGCGCCGGCGCGCGGGCAAGACGGCGCGCGCCGCGACCATCATTTGCGGGAGTGACGACACTCCCCTTTCTCTGCGGATTCGACCGGGGCGGCGGTGCGCGTTACGTAGCCCCCCGCAACGCGCGCTGTCCGGCCGCGAGCGCCGCGCCCGCGAACAGCGTCAGCGCCGAATACACGAGCCCGCGCGCGAGCCCGGCGCTGTCGGATACCCAGCCGATCGCGACGGGCCCGGCGATCTGCCCGAACGCGAAGATCGTCGTGAACGCGCTGATGCCCTTCGCCCAGCCTTCCGGCGGCAGGTTGTGGCGCACGAACGCGGTCGTCGACGCGACCGCCGACAGGAACGTCGCGCCGAACAGCACGCCCGACGCGAACGCGGCCGCCGGATGCACGAACAGCGCCGGCATCAGCGTCGCGACGCCGAGCAACGCATTGAGCACGGCCAGCGCCTGGCCGCCGCGCATCCGGTCGAGCAGCCCCGACCACAACCGCGCCGACACGACGGTCGCGACGCCGAGCATCACGTAGAACGCGGACACGACCGCGCCGCTCATCCCCGCGCCGCGCAGCAGCGCGACGATGAACGTCATGTAGCCGATGTAGCCGACGCCGAACAGTCCGTAGCCCGCGAGCGCGAGCGCGAAGCGCGCGGGGCTCGCGGTGGCTGCCGGCGCGACTCCGTCGCGTCGCACGGCCGGTGCCGCGTGCACCTGCTCGATGCGACGCGCCGCCGCCACGGCGACAGCCGAGAACAGCACGCACGCGACCGCGAGCGCGAACCACGCCGGTTGCCAGCCGTGCGTGCGATGCACGAGCGTCGCGGGCACGAGCAGCGACGACGCGACGATGCCCCACCCCGTGCCGCCGTAATAGAGCCCGAGTAGCAGCCCCGCATCGCGCGGCGACGCGGACGCAAGCCGCGCGGCCAGCACGCCGCCGCTGATGAAGATCAGCGCACTGCCGACGCCCGTTGCGAGCCGCTCGACGAGCAGCGCGTTCATGCCGGACGTGAACCCGCATTCGGCCATCAGCACCGCGGTCAGCGCGCAGCCGGCCGCCAGCAGCGTGCCGGTGCGCCAGCGCCGCGACAGCAACGGGAAGATGAGCGCGCCGATCAGGTAGCCGGCCGCGTTCGCCGTGTTCAACGCGCCGGCCTGCGCGAAGCTCCAGCCGAGATCAGATTTCATCGGCGGAAGCAGCAATGCATATGAGAAGCGCGCGAGGCCGAGCGCGATCGCACTGCCGAGCGACAGGCAGATCGCGAGCCGCCAGGCGGCCATCCGGTCGGGTTCGGTGGCGCCTGCGTCCGGCCGTGCTCGGCCGGCGTGCTCCGGTTGCGGCGCTGCGCGCATCGCGGTGTCTCCATCGTGGTTCGAGGCCGGTACGGGCCTGAGGCGCCCGACGTCAGTGCGGCGTGGCGTCGTGTTGTCGCTGCGGCATCCGTGTCGTGGCGGGCGCCGATCCCGACTGCCGAGACCGGTGCGACGATCGGCCGATGATACTTGACCCGCCGCGAGCCCGGCATCCGTTACGCGATCCGTTACGCGCCCAGTCCGGCGGCAAAGGCCGTGAAGAGCGCGCGCCCCTCGTCCCACTCCGCCAACCCGGCGGCCGCGTTCAAATGGCCGCGCGCGCCGAGCGTCAACGGCTTCGCGCCGCGCGCCGCCGCCCAGGCAATCGCTCGCCCGGACGGATCGTAGGGATCGTCGGTACTCGCGATCGCCACCACCGGCCGGTCGCCGAAATTTCCGCCGGGCACGCGCGCGAACGCCTGTGCGGCGACCGGAAAACGCGGGCCGTCCGGATCGGGCACCGCGACGAGAAACGCCCCGTGCACCGGGCGCGTCGCGACGGCACGCCAATGCGCGAACAACAGACACCCGAGGGAATGGCAAACCACGACCGGTGGCGTCAGGGCATCGGCGACGGCCGCGTCGAGCGCCGCGATCCAGTCGATCACGTCGGGCGCATCCCACGACGCCGGCGCGATGCGCGTGGCGCGCGGCAGCGCGGTCTCCCAATGGGTCTGCCAGTGATCGGCGCCCGAGTTGCCGATCCCCGGCACGATGACGATGCTTCGATCCATTCCCGCCTCCATGAACATGAGTGCGCCCAGTCTGACCCGCCGGACTTCCACGCGGAATGGCAAGTCATCGGATATTGAGACAGAATCCCGATGAATTAACGGAACAGGAATGCAGAGATGCCCGACGGAGAACTGGATCGCCTGGATATTTCGATCATCGAAGCGCTGCAGGAGAATGCGCGCATGCCGTTGTCCGAAGTCGGCCGGCGCATCGGCCTGTCACAGCCGGCGACGTCCGAGCGCGTCAAGCGCCTGGAGGAACGCGGCATCATTGCCGGTTACACCGCGCGGATCGATCCGGCCGCGCTTGGGTTGGGGATGATGGCCATTATCCGGCTGAGGACGACGCACGAGCAGATCAAACCCGCGTTGAGTGCGTTCGCCGGGATGCCGCATGTGATCGAGGTTCACCGGATGACCGGAGAGGATTGTTTCCTGTTGAAGGTGCTCGTGCCGACGCCCGGCCAGCTCGAAACCATCGTCGACGCGATCGCCCGCTTCGGCGCGGTCACGACGTCGCTGGTGCTCCGCTCGGAGCCGGTCAAACCGCTCGGCAAGGCACTGCTGGGTTGAAGCGGCAACGATCCGGTGGCGCACGCATCGTTAGCGAGTGACGAAAATCGAAACGATCGCCGCAATTGAATTCCTGATTCAAAAAATCAAATTAGCGGATTAGCCGATCACGTCCTCGGTATTGAGAAAAATCCACCGCCTTCACGATCCGATTCATTCGCCTTCATCGCGAGATATCCCGCAAACCCGCTTGTTTAGCACGTCACAGCTAAAAACATCGCAATGCATTGCATTCGCTAAATCGTCAGACTAATATCGACGCCACTCTTCCGGTATTCAAAAAATTCCGGACGAGTGGCGGTAATCCATTTACCGCGCTTTCATGTTGAATCGCTCATGTTCACCACAGGAGAATTGACATGCAGGAAACCCGGCAGATCGAATTGCTTGACTGGATGCAAGAAGACACGCACCCCGAGGCCGTCGACATGATGGTCGAGGATGCCGTGGTGCCGTTCGGCACCGCGCTCTGGCCGGTCTGAGCGGCCAGCCCGTTCCCGCGGAAGGGCCACGGCCCTTCCGCCGCTTCCGGAGACACGCATGCTGAACCTGCACCGCGCGCTCGGCTGTCACCCGGCGCTGCGCGACAAGCTCGCACGCGGCGAAACGGGCAAACTGCTGGTCGGCTACGACACCCGCAATCGCGACATCGCGTTGCGCGCGTTTTCCGCCCTGCCCGACTCGCTCGACGCGACGACCCTCTGCCTCGAAACCACCCCGCCCGCCGACATCGCCGCCGCGCTCGCGCACGCGGATCTGTTCGTGCTGCTGTACGACTCGTCATGCCTGCCGACACCGTCGCCGAGCGGCCCGCCGTTCCTGGCCGCGATCCGTCCCGCGATCGTCGAGCACTGGAGCAAGTCGGTATTGTTCAAGGATTACGGCCCGCATCTCGACGAAGCGTTCGCCGAATCGCTCGACGACATCGCCGCGCGCAACGGCCGGCTGATCGAAGCGGCCGCGCGCGCATCGCGGATCCACTTCATCGACGAAGCCGGAAACACGCTGACCGGCTCGCTTTCACCGGACCAGAAATGGACGAGCGTGGACGGGATGGGCAATCTCGACGTCGTGCCCGGCGAAATCGCGACGCACGTCACCGACCTGCATGGCTCGATCATATTCAGCGGCACGTTCCTCGGCACCGTGCCGTTCGCGATCAAGTACCGCGTGACGGAGCGGCTCGCGACGCTGCACGTCGAAGACAGCCTGATCGTCGATTTCGACAGCGACGACGCGGGCTTCCGGCGCGACTTCGCGTCGTACCTCGACCGGCATGACAATCACCGGCGCATCGAGGAATTCGGCATCGGCACGAACCTGGGCATCCGCACGCTGTACGGCCGCAACGCCGGGTTCGAGGAGCGCCATCCGGGGCTGCATCTCGGCCTCGGCGGCGGCGCGAACGGCAGCCACCACCTCGACCTGATCTTCGCGCGCGGCACGCTCGCGTTCGACGAGCGGATCGTGTTCGACGGCGCGTTCGCCGTCTGACTTCGGAATCAGGCTTCGGCGACCGCCGCGTCGCCGAGCCACTTGAACATCACCAGGCAGTCGACGAAGCCGAGCCGCGCGTGGCGATACGCGCGCGGCAAGCGGCCGACGATCTCAAAGCCGAGCTTCTGCCACAGCGCGACCGCCACCTCGTTCGTCGCGACCACCGAATTGAACTGCATCGCGAGAAAGCCGCGTTCGCGCGCCACGTGCTGCGAGTGCTCGCACATCAGGCGCGCGACGCCCTTGCCGCGCGCGGCCTCGCTGACCATATACCCGCAGTTGCACACGTGATTGCCGGGCCCGGCCGCGTTCGCCTTCAGGTAGTACGAGCCGAGCAGCACGCCATCCTCCTCGGCGACCCACGTGCAGAGCGGTGCGTCGAGCCACAGCGCACGGGCGGCCTCCTGCGTCGCCGCCGGATCGAATGCATAGGTCTCCTGCGCGGCGACGATCGCGTGGTACGTGGGCCAGAAGCGAGGAAAATCGTCTTCGGTCATCGGGCGAAGCGTGATCATGCGGGTTCTCTCGTGAAGGGATTTTGGAGTGCGCGCGTGCGAACTGGCGCGCGTAGCGCGACACGGCGTCAGTGCGGGCCGCCGTCGCGCAGCAGGCCGCTGCGGCAAGTGCCCGGCGGCACACCATACCATCGCTTGAACGCCTGCGAGAAACTCGACAGATCGCTGAAGCCGAGCCGCTCGGCTTCTCCCCACACGGTGCGTTTCCCGTACGCGCCGGTGAAATCGGCCGTTCGGCCGAATCGCCATCGCACGCCCCGAATGAAAGAATGATCCTCGTTCGGGAAACCGGTCTCACCGCCTGAAACGCCGAACACGAAGGCACTGCAGGCAATCCCGCGCGCCGCCTTCGCGTCATGCTTCGTCTCGATTCGGCAATCGACCCGCGCGCGTTTCACTTCATCCGCCTCATCGGACAAACAGCGCAATCACCTCGATATCCATACCCTTCATGTAGCTTATAAGTTACAATGCTCTCCAAGTTCGAACTGCTTCGCTATCAGCGCGACGACGGTCGCGAGCCTTTCACCGAATGGCTGAACGCCGTGCGCGACAAGGTCGCCCAGGCGCGGATTCGCGAGCGCCTGCGCCGCATACAGACCGGAAATTTCGGCGATTGCGAGCCCGTCGGCGAAGGTGTGATCGAACTGCGCATCCACGTCGGTGCCGGCTATCGCGTGTACTTCGGCCGGTACGGCGGCGCGCTGGTGCTGCTGTTGTGCGGCGGCGACAAGCACAGCCAACCCGACGACATCAGACATGCGAAGGAACACTGGTTGAACTGGAAACGGAGGCAAGCATGAACAAGCTTAAAGGCTCGGTATCGCACCACGACGCGGAAGTCGCCGAACTCGGCGCCGATCGCGAGCTCGCGGTGGCCTATCTGCGCGTCGCGATGGAATCGCTCGACGATCCCGACAACCGCGCGGCCGCGCTGCTCGCGCTGCGCACCGTCGCAGAAGCCTACGGCGGGCTCGGCGCGGTCGCGGCCGAAGCCGGCATCAGCCGTGAATCGCTGTATCGCACGCTGTCGCCCAACGGCAACCCGACGCTGAAAACCCTGCTCGCGGTACTCAAGACCGTCGGCCTGCGCCTGTCCGTCGTCCCCGCGCAACCGGCGCACGCCTGACGCGCCGCACGCGCTTCAAGGCTGCACCATCCACACGAGCAGCACCTCGGCCGGCGCCGCGCTCGTCCCCGCCGGCGGCCGCTCGACCGTCGGCTCGACCTGCAGCGCCTGCGCGATCGTCGCCGTATCGTCGACGGTCGTCGTGCGCACGATCGTCATCAGTCGCGCGGGCCGATGCAGCGTCTCGCGATACAGCGCGCCGTACCACAGCGGCCGCGTGCCGAGCGCATCCTGCAGCACGTACGGATAACGCCACATCCGCAATACGAGGCGGCTGTCCGGACGGGCCGGATCGACACGCACGAACACCCGGCGCGTACTTTCGCCATGCGTGTAGCGCGGCAGCACGGGCAGCGCATCGGCCGGCGCCTGCGGCAACAGCCAACGCAGTGCCGTGGCGGGCGACCACGGCGTCGCGCGCTGCCAGCCGGCCAGCGAAAGATGGCGATCGAGCGTGTCCGACGTCGCGCACCATTGCAGCGGCAGATATTCCTCGCGATCGCCGCCGATCTCGGTGCGCCGCGTCGGCACGCGCTGCCACCCGCCGCGCATCCACTGATCGACGGTCATCGCGACGACGTCGCCCACGTGCGGACGCGCCGCGCGATCGAGCTGCCATTGCGCGGGCACGGTCCAGACGCCGGTCGTCGCGAGCACGACGAGCACCGCGACCAGCGCGCCCCGCGGCTGCACATGCTCGCGCACGCGCCAGTACGCATAGGCGCCCGCCAGCATCGCGAACCACGCGAGCCCGAGGCTCCAGCCGCCGAGCAGACCCGACAGCCACGTGTCGCCGACGTACAGCCGCGCGAAGCCACCGAGCACGATCCACAGCACGACCGCCGTCACGACCGGGATGCGCCACAGCGCGGGCCGGTCGCGCGTCAGCACCCAGCCAATGCCGCTGCTCGCGAGCATCGCGAACGCCGCATCCGCGTCGGGCAGCGGCACGTGCAGCGCGCCGGGCGGCAGGCTCGCGGGCATCGTGCCGGGCGAGCCGGCGCCGAACGCCGGCACGAGCACGACCGCGATGCCGACCGTCGCGAGCCACCATGCGGACGTCACCCAGCAGCGATGGATCATCAGCCAGACGAGAAACGCGGCCGCGACGATCAGCCCGGTATCGTGTCCGTGCAGCACCGCGAGCGCGCGCATCGCGGCGTCCACGGGCGGCGTGCGCAGGTTCTGCAGGAACGCATACAGCGCGATGTCGGCGTGCATCAGCGGATCGTTCGCGACGACGTCCTGCACGATGCCGGCAAACAGCCACACGCAGCCGACGAACAACAGCGCGAACATGGGCACCGCGCCCGGCAGGCGGCGCACGCGCACGAACGTGTCGTGCACCCGCGCGCCGAACCGCGGCCAGCGGCGGATGCACGCGTACATGACCGCGACGAGCGCGCGGTGCAGCAGCGGCCAGCCGCGCCGCAGCGCGACGCGCACGCCGATCCACACGAGCGCGACCAGCGCGGCGATCACCAGCAGAATCGCGGCGACCCGCACGCTGATCGCGGCGGCCAGCACCGCCGACGCGCCGAACAAAATGCCCGGCGCGACGTGCACCGGCGCCCAGATCAGCGCCGACACGACGTTGACCGGATAGAACGACCGGCGCGGCAGCGTCGCGCACCCCACCACCACCGGCACGACCGCGCGCACCGGCGCGAGGAAGCGCGCGAGCACGATGCTCTTCATGCCGTGGCGCAGCACGAACTGCTCGCCGCGCGCATAGGCATCCGCGTAGCCCAACCGGACCCAGCCATTTCGGATCGCGCCGCGGTAGTGGCGCCCGAGCTCGTAGCTGATTCCGTCGCCGACGATCGCGCCGGCGGCTGCGACGCCGATGGCTGTCCAGCCGTCGAGCGCGCCCGCGCCGATCAGCGTGCCGGCCGCGAACATCACGGCGCCGGCCGGCACGACCGTGCCGATCAACGCGATCGCCTCGGCACAGGCGGTGGCGAACACGATCGCCAGCACCAGCGCCGGGTGTGCGCCGATCGCACTGAGCCACGTGTGGATCGTGCCGCTCATCGCGGGCCGCGCGGCGTGGCGGCGCGACGGGTCCGCACCGGGCCGGCGATGGCGTGAGGAAGGTTCATCGGAATGTGTGCGCGTTCGCGCCGGCCGGCGGCGTCAGTCGAATTCGTGCTGCCGCGCGTCGGCCTCGAGCGGCGCGTCGTGATAGCCGACCGTCGCGATCTCGTGCAGATAGCGCGCGAGAAACGCGCCGATCGACCCGGCTTCCTCGTACTGATGCACATGGCGGAATTCGTGCGTGAGCAGGCGTCGCGTGTCGTGGCCGCGCAGCACGAACACCGCATGGCCGAGCGTGAGGCCGATCGTCCCCGGCGCCAGCAGGCCGGTGTCGCGCGCGATGGCGCCCAGCGCCGGGGTGTCGGGGAACGGCAGCCGGTCGGCGACCACGACGCGGATCCGCTCCGGTTGCGCGACGCCCACGACACGCGCGTCGTCGGCCTGCGCGGGCGTCAGCGGCACGCCCCGCGCGAGCCCGTGGGCCGCCTGCGCGTCGGCCCACGCGACGGCGTCGGGCAACGCGGACGGCAGGATGTCGGCAAGATCGATCATCGTGGCGGCTCCTCGGGTCTGGACGGTGCAATCAGGCACCAGTTTATCTCCGAATCAGGGTGGTCCGCGAGGCACGCCGTCCGTCGGACCGCGACGATTCCTCGGGAATACCCTCCCCGCCTGCCCCTACCGCCCGTCCCATTTCACGACGATTATTTCGCTTCAAGACACATTCGATACCCAGATGTCTCAAAAATGTTCCGGAGGTGCACCATTTCCCGTTTCGGCGGCATATATTGGTCAGAAGAACCGCCGCGGCGACAACCGACAGAGCAGCCCGCGGCGTCATCCCGAAGAGGACCGCTAGATGATCAGGGTAATTCTGGCTGACGATCACGCAGTCATGCGAGACGGACTGCGTCACATCCTGGAAACGGCCGGCGGTTTCGAGATCGTCGGCGAGGCGAGCGACGGCGCGGCCACGCTCGCGCTGGCCGAGCGTCGCGCCGCCGACGTGCTGCTGCTCGACCTGTCGATGCCCGCGCCGACCGGTATCGAGTTGATCCGGCTGGTCAAGACACAGGCGCCATCGCTGCGCATGCTGGTGCTGACGATGCACGCGGAAACGCAGTACGCGGCGCGCACGTTCAAGGCCGGCGCGACCGGCTACCTGACGAAGGACAGCGCGACCGCCGAACTCGTCCAGGCCGTCACCAAGGTCGCGGCCGGCGGCGTGTACGTGAGCGCGTCGGCGGCCGAAAGCCTCGCGCGCACGATGCGCGCGCCGTCCGAAATGCTGCCGCACGAGCGGTTGTCCGAGCGCGAACTCGACGTGATGCGCCGTATCGTGGCGGGCCAGACGGTCACGCGGATCGCGGCGGACCTCACGCTGAGCGCGAAAACGGTCAGCACCTACAAGACGCGCATCCTCGAGAAGATGGAGCTGCCGCACGAAGCCGCGCTGGTGCGCTACGCGATGCGCCACGATCTCGACCTCGGCGTCGACGACGCATGATGCCCGCATTCCGCTTCCGCCCGGCCGAGGCCGATGACGACGACGACACGTCGGAGCCGTCGCGCCTGTTCATGTCGTCGCTGCCGCCCGAGCGGCGCGAGCGGCGGCTCGCGATTGCGACGGTCGTCGTGTCGGCCATGATCTTCGTCGCCCTCGCGCCGTTCGCGGGCATGCCGCTTGCCCGCGTGTGGGGCTTCATCCCCGTGTACCAGTCGGCGATCGTCGTCAACGACATGGTGACGGCCGGCCTGCTGCTCGGCCAGTACGCGATCCTGCGCGAGAAATCGCTCCTCGCGCTCGCCGTCGGCTACCTGTTCACGGGCTTCATGGCCGGCACGCACATGCTGACCTTTCCGGGGCTGTTCACGCCGACGGGCCTGCTCGGCGCGGGCGAACAGACCACCGCATGGCTTTATCTGTTCTGGCACGGCGGCTTTCCGCTGGCGGTCGTCGCGTACGCGCTGCTGCGCGCGGCGCCGCGCGCGCATCCGCCGTCGCTCGAGCAGCGTCGCGCCACGATTCCGCTCCTGCTCTGCATCGTCCTGACGGCCGCCGCGACCGCCGCGCTCGCGCTGCTCGCGACCGCGGGCCACGACCTGCTGCCGCGCATCATGCAGGGCAACCGGATGGCCTCGGCGATGACGAACGCGATCGCGGTCGTCTGGGCGCTGAACCTTGCCGCGCTCGTGCTGATGTGGCGGCAGCGGCGCCGTCATTCCGTGCTGGACCTATGGGTGATGATCGTGCTCGTCGCCTGGCTGTTCGACATCGCGCTGTCGTCGATGCTGAATCACGGACGCTTCGACCTGGGCTTCTACGCGGGGCGGACCTACGGCCTCGTCGCGTCGGGCGTCGTGCTGTTCGCGCTGCTGTTCGAGAACGGCCGGCTGCATGCTCAGACGGTGCGCGCGCTGGCCGGCGCGCGCTATCAGCACCTGCTCGTCGTGCAGAAGAGCGCGCAGCTCAACGAGGCGAACGAACGGCTCGAGCAGCGCGTCGCGGCGCGCACCGCGCAGTTGAGCGCGTCGAACCGCGACCTGCGGCGCGAAGTCGAGGAGCGCGTGCGTGCGGAGCGCGCGCTGCAGGCATCGCGCGAGGAGCTGCGCGAGATCGCGGCGATCAGCGCGAGCGCACGCGAGGCCGAACAGCGCCGCATCGCGCGCGAACTGCACGACGAACTCGCGCAGACGCTCGCGACGCTGAAGAACGATCTCGAATGGCTGCTCGATCACGTGCCGCAAGACGATGCGCCGCTGGCGCGCAAGATCGCGGCAATGCATGCGCTCGCGCGCGGCGCGGTGACGGCCACGCGGCGCATCGCGTCGGACCTGCGCCCGCTGATGCTCGACGACCTCGGGTTCGCGGCCGCGATGCAATGGCTCGTGGAGGATTTCCGGCACCGTCACGGCATGGCGTGCGCGCTGCACGTCGAGCCGGGCGAATTGCAGCTCGACGAACCGTATGCGACGGCCGTGTTCCGCATCGCGCAGGAAGCGCTCGCGAACGTCGCGCGGCACGCGGCCGCGTCGAGCGCGACGGTGGCGCTCGTTTATCGTGACGAAACGATCGCGCTGACGATTCGCGACGACGGTGCGGGATTCGATCCCGGTGCGCCGCGCAAGTCGGGATCGTTCGGGCTGGTTGGCCTGCGCGAGCGTGCGTATCTCGTCGGCGGCACGCTGCGGATCGATACGACGCTCGGTGAAGGAACGACAGTGGAGGTCGACATTCCGGTCGCGGCTGCGCATGTGGCGATCGCGCATGACGAACGGGGGGCGTCGCGCGCGGAGGGGTAAGGGTGAAGCAGCAACGGCGGAATACCGCTGCGGGGATCGGAACGGAAGCCGGGACCGCGCGGAACCGCGGCCCCGATGCGTCCCGCGCCGCTCACACCCGCACCGCCACCATCCCCCGCTCCGAACGCGTCCACGCGACCAGCGCGCCGATCCCGAGCAGCGCGAGGCACACGATCGGCACGATCATCGGACCGAACGCGGTGCCCGTCACCTTGCCCGCGAACGGCATCAGGTTCTGGCTGAAGAAGCCGCCGAGGTTGCCGATCGAATTGATCGCCGCGACGCTCGCCGCCGCACGCGCGCCGGTGAAGTAGCGCGGCGGCATCGACCAGAAGCACGGATACAGCAGCGGAATGCACGCACCGCCGAGCACGAGCGCGACGAAGCGCAGCGGCGTCGACGGCAGCACGAGGCTCAGCAGGAAACCGAGCGCGCCGAGCGCCGCGACGATCGCGATCGTGCGCAGGATGCTCTTCGCGCGGCGCAGCTTCGACGGCAGCCACAGCAGCAGCACGACCGCGAGCGCCCACGGCAGCATGCTCAGCAAACCGTTCGTACTGCTCGACACGCCGAACGATTTCACGAGCGTCGGCAGCCAGTACGTGACGCCGTACAGCGACGTCGACATCAGCATATAGGTCGCGGCGAACAGCATCACGCGCGGATCGAGCAGCGCCTTCCACGGCTGCGCATGCTCGGCCTTCGCCGGCTTCTCGCGCTCCAGCGCGGCCGCGACGATCTGCTTCTCGCGTTCGTCGAGGAACGGCGCATCGCGGAACGACGCCGGCAGCACGCGGAACACCACGATCGCGACGATCACGGCCGGGATGCCCGTCGCCACGAACACCCACTGCCAGCCCGCAAGGCCCCACACGCCGTTCAGGCTCAGCAGCACGCCGCCGACCAGCGAGCCGAGCATGTTCGCGAGCGCGCTGCCGAGCGTGAAGATGCCGAGCACCTTCGCGCGGTAGCTTTGCGGAAACCACAGCGTCAGGTAATAGATCACGCCCGGATAGAAGCCGGCCTCCGCGATCCCGAGCAGGAAGCGCAGCGAACAGAACGCGGGCATCGACGTCGTGAAGCCCATCAGCACGGTGATGAGGCCCCACGTCAGCATGATCCGCGCGAGCCATACGCGTGCGCCGTAGCGATGCAGCGCGAGCGTGCTCGGCACCTCGAACAGCAGATATCCGATGAAGAACAGCGACGACGCGAGACCGAACGCGGCCTCGGTCATCCCGAGGCTGTGCACCATCTGCAGCTTCGCGAAGCCGACGTTCTGCCGGTCGATGAACGCGATCAGGAACATCACGACGAGGATGGGCATCAGGCGCCGCGCCATCTTCGACATGACGCGCTGCTCTTCGGCGGACGCGGGGTCCAGGGTTTCGGTGGTATTCACTGCGGGCTCCTCCGTGAATCGGTTGCTTGTCGGTTGAATCGGCGCCGCGCGCGATGCACGCGCGGGCGCAGGGGTGTTCGATGAAATCGGGGTTCGGCGGCGGACAGCGACGATCAGCCGGTCCGGTAGTCGTCGAGCATCGGCGCGAACATCTCGTGCCACGCACGCGGCTTCGCCTTGATCGTGCCGGCGAGATACAGGAATTCGACGTAGTCCATCAGCTGGTTCGGCCGCACCGAGAAACGCGTGTCCGGCGCGGCGAGCATCTGCATCACGTCGTCGTGCGACACGCCGACGCCCGACGAGGCCGCATACAGCGCGGCCGCCGCGCGCGGGTCCTGCGCGATCAGGCGGTTCGCTTCGTCGAGTGCACCGAGAAATGCCGAGGCCAGTGCGGGTTCCGTGTCGACGAGCCGCTTCGGCGCGAACACGACGTCGAGCGTCAGCGGGCCGAGCACGTCGACCGAATTCACGACGCGATGAATGCCCGGCTGCCGCAGCTCGAGCGTCGAGAACGGCGGTGACGTGAAGTGCGCGGTGACGCCGTTCTCGCGGCGGATCAGCGCCTGCATTGCCTGCGGATGCGGCAGGTTCACGGTGATCGAATCGAGCTGCGCGAAATGCTTCGCGCCGAGCTGCCGGCTGGCGACCATCTGCAGCACGACCGCCGACAGCGACGTGCGGATGCCCGGTACGGCGATCCGGTCGGACGGCGTGAAGTCGCGCAGCGACGCGAGGCCCGGCCGATTCGCATTGAGCGACAGCGACGTCGTGGACAAGCCGCTGATGCCGATCACCTCGACGTTCGGAATTCCGCGCGCCCGCGCCCATAGCTCGATGAAGCCCGGCGCGCCGGCGCCCGCGAAATCGAGCGTGCCGGCCATCATCGCGTCGTTAACGGAATTGCCGCCGTCGAGCAGCACCCAGTCGACCGCGACCTCGCGCAGGCCGTGCCGCGCCGCGTGACGCTCGAACAGGCGCTGCTTCTCCATCACGAGCAGCGGCAGGTACAGCACGCCATAGCCTTTCGAGATCCGCACCGTGCGCGGCTTCGCGCGCACCAGCGACGGGGCGGCAAGCGTGCCGAGGCCGGCGGCGAGCAACGCGCGGCGGCGTGGCGACGTGATCATGCGCATGCCTGCGTATGGGGGGCGGCAAGCGGCGACGCGGCAGCCCGCTTCAGGCTTCGCCGTGCATTCGGCCGCGCCTTCGTCGTGCCCGTGACATGCTGCATGTTGCCGTCTCCTCTGGTATTAATGCCGTCATCGCTCGTTCCGGCTGAACACAGGTTATCGAGCGAGTCTGAGAAAATGCTGACATCCCGGCCCCGGGAAAACCCCTAACTCATCTACCTGCAAACGGCACCATGCGCATTCTCGTCGTGGAGGACGATGCCGAAATCGGCGCGGCGATCCGCAGCCGCCTCACGCGGCTCGGCCATGCCGTCGATCTCGAAACCGATGGCTCGACCGCGAACGGCTTGCTGCGCGTCGAGCGCTTCGACCTCGTCGTGCTCGATGCGAACCTGCCCGGCCTCGACGGCTTCGCGGTGCTGCGCAACCTGCGCGCATCGGGCAGCACGACGCCGGTGCTGCTCGTTACCGCGCGTTCCGCGATCGACGACCGCGTGAGCGGCCTCGGCCTCGGCGCCGACGACTATCTCGTGAAGCCGTTCGACTACCGCGAGCTCGATGCGCGCGTGCAGGCGCTGCTGCGCCGCAACAGCGGCCATGCGAACGACGTGCTGACGCTCGGCGGCCTCGTGATCGACCGCAGCAGCCGTCTCGCCGAACTCGACGGCCAGCCGCTGTCGCTGTCGCGCCAGGAGTTCGCGCTGCTCGAGATTCTCGCGAGCCGCCCGCAGCGGATCTTCTCCAAGGACGAACTGCTGAACCAGCTGTTCAGCTTCGGCAACGAGCCGACCGCAAACGCGGTCGAGCAGTACGTGACACGCGTGCGCAGGAAGCTGCAGGGTAGCTCGGTCGAGATTCGCACCGCGCGCGGAATGGGGTATCAGATTGCAGCGCATTGACTGGTTCCCGAAGACGCTGTTCGGGCGCACGCTGCTGTTCATCGCGCTCGTCGTCGCGACCGGCGCACTCGCGCTTGCCGCGATCGCGCGCTACTACGCGGGCGTCGCGGCCGAACGCGCGTATGACCAGTTGCTCGCCGGCGCGTCGATCCAGGTCGCGGAGAACCTGTACGTGCAGGGCGGCGTACTCGCGCTGAACCCACCCGTCGCCGCGCTGTCGACGCTGTCGCGCTACGACCTCGTCTACTACAAGGTCGTCGATTCGCGCGGGGTCGTCGTGGCCGGCTACAACGACCTCGCGAGCCCCGCGACGCTCGCCGCCGCGAAGCAGGGCCCGGCATTCGCGAACGCCGTCTATCAGGGGCACCGGATCCGCACCGCGACCATCGCACGCTACATGCCCGAGGAAAGCACGCCGGGCTGGGCGCTCGTCACCGTTGCGCAGACAACCAACGCGCGGCAGCAGTTGACGAACGACATGAGCATCAAGGTGTGGACGCTGATCCTGCTGATGAGCGTGCTCGCGATCGGCGCGAGCGGCCTCGCGATCCGGCGCGGGCTGCGCCCGCTCGCGCAGATCGGCACGATCATCGCCGCGCGCGATCCGGCCGATCTGCGGCCGGTGGCCGTCGATACGCCGAGCGAGATCGACGCGATCATCGGGTCGATCAACGGACTGATGCACCGCCTCGCCGAGCGGATCAACGCGATGCAGCGCTTCATCGCCGACGCGGCGCACCAGATGCGCACGCCGCTCGCGCGCCTCGACGCACAGATCGAATTGCTCGACGGGGAAGTCGATCCCGCGCGCCATGCGGCGCGGCTCGATGCGCTGCGCGCGACCTGCTCGGACGTCGGCCGCCTGACGGGGCAGTTGCTCAATCATGCGATGGTGATTCATCGCACCGAGGTCGTGCCGCTGCAACCCGTCGACCTCGTCGCGCTCGCGAAGGACGTGCTCGGCCGCACGATTCCGCTCGCGGACGCGCGCGACGTGGCCGTCGCGTTCGCGAGCGACGCGCCGCATGCGTGGATCGACGGCGATGCGATCAGTCTGCAGGAAGCGTTGTCGAACGTGCTGCACAATGCGCTGCTGCATGGGCATGCGGACGACATCGTCGTGTCGGTCGCCAGCGTGGGCAATGCGGATCGAGCGGTGACGCTGACCGTCACCGACAACGGGCGGGGGATTCCGCGCGAGCATTGGGACGCGGCGTTGCAGCCGTTCGTCCGGATCGCGCCGGACGGCAGCGAGCGTCGAACCGGGTCGGGGCTCGGGCTCGCGATCGTGCAGGAAGTGATGAAGGCGCACGGCGGGCGTGTCGGGTTCGCGTTTCCCGATGCGGGCGGGTTCGCGGTGGTGCTGACGTTTCCGCGGGCGGCGACGAAGCGCGCAGGTTAAGCCTTGTGCGTCGACAACAGAATGCTCGTCTCCGTATTCGCGATCCCGTCGATCAACCGGATCGCGCCGAGCACGCGATCGAAATGCTCGAGCGAATCGGCGTGCAGCTCGGCGACGAGATCCCAACGCCCGTTGGTGCTGTGGATCGACGCGACGTTCGGATGCCCGCGCAGCACCTTCACCACTTCCGCGCCGCGATTGCCCTGCACCGCGATCGACATCAGCGCGCGGATCCGGTGCCGCTCGGCCGCCGGCTTGAGCCGCACCGTGTAGCCGACGATCACGCCGTTCTTCTCCAGCCGCGTTAGCCGGTTCTGCACGGTCGCGCGCGCGACGCGCAACGCCTTCGCGAGGGCGACGACGGGCATCCGCGCGTTGTCGCGCAGCAGCGCGATGAGCTGTCGGTCGACGTCGTCGAGCGTAATCATGAACGGACCTTCCTGTCGAACGTGAGACGGCCGCCAGCGTGCCGGACGGCGCGCATTTCGACCAGCGTGGATTGCACAAACTGCCGGATATGGCCAGCAATCTGCCAAGTCTATCGATAAATCTGCCACTTTTACCGCCTTTTTGTTGGCTCGACTCACGGAAATAATGACTCCATCGACCGGCCGCACAAGCCGCGACACCGCTTTTGATGGAGCCGGGGCCCGGGCCGACGCGCCCGCCCCGGTCGACCAGGACGCCTGGACACCCGTACCGGCAAAAATTGGAGACAGACCGATGACCCGATTCCTCGACGTTCCCGCCACCGCCCGACTGATCGCCAGGACGGGCGTCACGACGTTCCTGCGCGAACTCGTCGACACGCTGCGCGCCGATTACCTGCACTGGGCCGATTTCGACAAGTCGCCGCGCGTCGCGTGCCACTCGCGCGACGGCGTGATCGAGCTGATGCCCGTCGCGAACGCATCGCTGTTCGCGTTCAAGTACGTGAACGGCCACCCCGTCAACGCCGCGCGCGGCATGCACACGGTGATGGCGTTCGGCGCGCTTGCCGAAGTCGACACCGGCTATCCGCTGCTGCTCGCCGAACTCACGCTGACCACCGCGCTGCGCACGGCCGCGACGTCGGTGCTCGCCGCGCAGGCGCTCGCCCGCCCCGGCTCGCGCACGATGGCGCTGATCGGCAACGGCGCGCAGAGCGAATTCCAGGCGATCGCGTTCCATACGCTGCTCGGCATCGAGGAAATCCGCGTGTTCGACGTCGACCCGCTCGCGACCGACAAGCTCGCGAAGAACCTCGCCGCCTACCCTGAATTGCGCGTCGTGCGCGCTGCGTCGACCGCCGACGCCGTGCGCGGCGCCGACATCGTGACGACCGTCACCGCCGACAAGGCATATGCGACGATCATCACCGCCGACATGATCGAGCCCGGCATGCACCTGAACGCGGTCGGCGGCGATTGCCCGGGCAAGACCGAGCTCGAGGCGGGCGTGCTGCAAGCGGGCCGCGTGTTCGTCGAATTCGAGCCGCAGTCGCGCATCGAGGGCGAAATCCAGCAGATGCCGGCCGACTTTCCGGTGACCGAGCTGTGGCGCGTGCTGCAGGGTGAGACGGCCGGCCGCGAACGCGCGGACGAAGTCACGGTGTTCGACTCGGTCGGCTTCGCGCTCGAGGACTACTCGGCGCTGCGCTACCTGTACGCGCTCGCTCAGCAGCACAACGCGGGCGTCGAGATCGCGCTGATTCCGCCGGCCGTCGATCCGAAGAACCTGTTCGCGCTGATCGACGATCCGGCCGCGATCGCGCAGGGTCACGCGGCCTTCGTGACCGAAGCCGTCGCCGCGTTCGCGCGCTGATCGTCATCCCGGGCGGCGTGCGCGCCGCCCTGCTTCCCGCCTCTCGCCCTCACCGTTCATGAATCTCGTATCGATCCAGGCGCCGGCCGCCGTCGTGATGATCCGGCCGCACCGCTTCCTGCCGAACCCGCAGACCGCGGCCGACAACGCCTTCCAGCGCACGGCCGCCGCCGGGGCGAACGACGCGCCGTCGGTGTCGGCCGCCGCGCGCGACGAAGTCACGGCCGCGGCGCGGACGCTCGCCGATGCAGGCGTGCGCGTGCACGTGTTCGACGACCACGGCGAGCGCGACACGCCCGACTCCGTGTTCCCGAACAACTGGTTCTCGACGCATCCGGGCGGGCATGTCGCGCTGTTTCCGATGCATAGCCCGAACCGCCGCCGCGAGCGGCGCGCGGACATCGTCGAGATGCTGAAGGCGGAATACCGCGTGCAGGACGTGATCGACTACTCGGGGCTCGAATACGACGACGTGTTCCTCGAAGGCACCGGTGCGATGGTGCTCGACCACGTCGCGCGGATCGCGTACACCGCGCGTTCGCGCCGCGCCGATCCGGTCGCGCTCGAACGCTTCTGCACGCACTTCAACTTCGAGCCGATCTGCTTCGACACGGCCGACGCGAACGGGAACCCGATCTATCACACGAACGTGATGATGAGCGTCGCAACGGAGTTTGCGATGGTCGGCCTCGACCTGATCGCCGACCGCTGGCGCCGCGACGAAATCGCGCAACGCCTGACCGAAACGGGCCGCACGGTGATCGCGCTCGATCACGCGCAGATCGCGAATTTCGCGGGCAATACGCTGGAATTGTCGGGCAAGGACGGACGCGTGCTCGCGCTGTCGCGGCGCGCGTTCGACTGCCTCACGGGCGACCAGCGCGCGACGATCGAACGCTCCGCGCGGCTGCTTCCGCTCGACGTGCCGACGATCGAATTGGCCGGCGGCTCGGTGCGCTGCATGCTCGCGGGCATACACCTCGCGCGGCGGGCGGCGGCGCCGGATGCGATCGCCGTGGAATCCGCCGCGTCGCCACGCGAGACGACGCCGCAAACCTGACCGGCAGACTCACGAAGCACGAACGGCTGCCGATGCGATGCAACGGCAGCCGTTTTTTGTTCGAAGGGTATTGAATCGGCGAGCGTCAGCCCGCATCGGCAACGCCGCAGAATGCTCCGGCATCCGAACGATACCGGAGCCCGCCGCGCCGCTCACCCCGCCAGCAGCTTCAACCCGGCCGGCAGCGTTTCGCCGAACACGCGCGCCGTGTCGGCTTCGTCGAACGCGATCGCCTCGCGCACCATGTCGATCCACGCGGCCGACGCATTCGCGGCCGACAGACGCCGGATCACGGCCTCACGTGTCTCGTCCGGCAAATCGCGTTCGCGGTCGCCCGTCATCCGCGCGATTTGCGCGACCGCGAATGCCGCGGGTTCGACCTGCTTCCAGTCCAGCGCGAACAGCGCGTCGAGCCAGCGGTTCGCGACGTCGGCCGGCACGACACTGTGCGCGCTGCCGTAGAACGGCCGTCGCGCACCGATCCGCCCGAGCGCCCACGCGCACAGCGTGCGCTCGGCCGGCTTCTGCAATTGCGCGATCAAACGCTCGGCCAGTTCCACCTTGCGCTCGACCGGCAATCGTTCGAGCGACGCGGACAAGCGCGTCATGTCGGCCGGGCCGACCTTGGCCGGGTCGAACGGCAGCTTGCGGCGCTTGTCGTCGGACGGTTCGAGGAACGCGATGGCGTCGCGCACCTGCGTCTGCGCGTCGTCGTCGAGGCCACCGGCCACGCGCCGCCACAGCGTCCACCACTCGGACCACACTTGCGCGTCGTTCACGTACTGAATCCCGTCGTCGAACAGCGGCCACAGCTGTTCGATGCGCCACGCATCGAGCGGATGGCCGAAGCCGGGGCGCAGGCAATAGCCGGCGAGGTTCAGCCACGCGCGTTCGTGATCGGCCGAGCGCCGGCGGCGACGCACCCGCGCGAGCAACGCGTCGAACAGTTCGCGCGCGAGTGCGACGTCCCACTCGTCGCGCGGGCCGAGCACCTGTTCAAGTTGCGCACGCAACCGTCGCGTGTCCTTCGGCGTGACGTTCGCGGCCTTGCTGCCGAACGAGCGGTCGATCAGCTCGATCGCATGATCGAGACGCGGATGGCGTGCGAGCGCAGCGTCGTCGCCCTGCGCGGGCGCGTCGCCGCGCAACTGGAATTCGAGCCGCCAGCGCCGCGACGCGTCGTCGGTCGCGATGCAGTGCATTTCGAGCGTGCCGACTTCGGTCAGCGATGCCGTGAGTTTCACCGGCGTTTCGCGTGCGTCGCTGCCGGCTTGCCGGTCGACGACCGTCGCGATCGGCGGCAGCCGCACGAAATCGCCGCCGTCGAGTTCGATGAGATCGCCGGGCCGGTATGCCGTCTCGGCCACCGTCGACACGAGATGGAAACGCACCGGCTGCCCGAGCTGGAGCGCGAACGTGCGCTCCTCGAGCCGGATCTCGCGGCCCTCTTCCGAACCGCGCGGCAGCAGGCAGACGCCACGCGGGGCCGCGTCGCCGTCACCATCGTCGAGCACGAGGAAATAACTGCGCGCGGAGCCGCCGCCGATGCGCGGCGCATGCCCCGCCCGCGCAAGGCCGTAGGCCACCGCGCCGCGCGCGACCGCCACGTCCGGATGCGCGTTGTGCAGCACGTCGAGCGGCGCACCGCGCCACGCGCCGAGCGTCTGCGCGAGACGGCCGGCGAGCGCGCCGGCGCGAAACACGCCGCCGTTGAGCAGCAGCGTGTCGGGCAGCGGACCTTCCGCATGGCGAATCAGGAACGCGGCGACGTGGCGCGTGACGGCCGGGTCGCTCGCATACGGCAAGCCAAATTCGACGATCGCGGCCCGCGCGCGGCGCGGCAGCTCGCCGGCATCGACCTGCGGAAAGAAGCCGTCGACGACGATCTGCTCGACTTCCTGCCGCGTCAGCTCGGCCGAACGCGCGCCGCCGACGAGCTTGCTGCCCGCGCCGAGCAGCGTCACGGTGACGGACGCCGGCGCGTCGTCGCCGAGCAGCCGCTCCTTCGCCGCGCGGCAGCGTTCGACGAGCTGCGACAGGCTCGCGGCGGACAGCCGCGTGCCGGGCTCGGTCAGCCGCGTCTCGACCAGGCGCGCGAGCGCGAGGTCCATGTTGTCGCCGCCGAGCATCAGGTGATTGCCGACGCCGACGCGCGTGAAGGTGGGTTCGCCGTCGTCGCCCGGCGCGACGTCGACGAGCGTGAGATCGGTCGTGCCGCCGCCGACGTCGCAGATCAGCACGCGGCGCGCGGCGGCAAACGTGTCGCGCAACGTCTCGCGCTGGCCGTACAACCAGTCGTAGAACGCGGCCTGTGGCTCTTCCAGCAACCGCAACGCCGGCAGCTTCGCGCGTTTGGCGGCCTCGACCGTCAACGCGCGCGCGCCGTCGTCGAACGATGCCGGCACCGTCAGGATGACGTCCTGCTTCGCGAGCGGCGCGTCGGGAAAGCGTGCATCCCACGCGGCACGCACGTGCGCGAGATAGCTTGCGCTCGCGTCGACCGGCGACACCTTGTCGACGCCTTCGGCCGCGCCCCACGGCAGGATCGCCGCGAGCCGGTCGACCGATGCGTGCGACAGCCAGCTTTTCGCGCTGGTGACGAGCCGCCCCGGCACCTGCGCGCCGAGCGTGCGCGCATAGCGGCCGATCACGGCCGGCGGCGCACCGGCCGCGGCCGCGCCGGCCGTCGAATCGGACGCCCAGGGCAAGCGCAGCGCGTCCGGCGGCAGTTCGCCCGCCGCCGGGTGATAGCGCACCGACGGCAGCAGCGGCTGCGCGGCCACCGCGCCGGGGCCGACCAGCTGCTCGACGTCGAACACGCGGATCGCGTCGGAGCCGGCCTCGACGTATGCGACGACCGTGTTGCTCGTGCCGAGGTCGATGCCGACCGTATAGCGCTTCATCGCGCTCAGGCGGCGCCGCGCACGTCGAACTCGACCTTCCAGCGCTCGTTCGTGCCGCTCGGGATCGCCTCGAGTTCGAGCGTGCCGGCTTCGGTCACGCGCGCGTGCAGCTTCACCGGCACGACCTCGCCGACCGTGCGCCCTTCGGCAGGCAGCGTCGCCTGGATTTCCTCGAGCTCCTGCAGCTCTTCAGGCGACCAGTAGTCGAGCAGCGTGCCGACCTGGTCCTGACGGCGCACCGACGATCCGAAGAAGCGGAACTGCACCGGCTCGCCGACGACGAGGCCGAACTCCTGCGGCGGCAGCGCCGCATCCGAGCCTTCCTCCATCCCGAACGGCGCGACGCACAGCGCCTGCACCGGCGGCTCCAGCCCCGGCACGGCAGGCATCGCCGATTCGATCGCGACGTAATACGCACGCGCCGTGCCGCCGCGAATACGCACGCCACGGCCGCGCTTCACGTAACCGTAATAAGCCGCGCCGCGCGCGACCGCCAGATCGAGATCCGCGCCTTCGAGCAGGCGCGCGGACGGCGCGCCTTCGGCGGCCAGCCAGCTGTTGAGCGTGTCGAGCACGCGCTGCGTGAGCAGCGTCGACTTGAACACGCCGCCGTTGAACAGCACCGCGGTCGGATGCAGGAAGGTCGCGCCTTGCGGCAGCGTGCGCTGCACGCCGTCGAGCGCGTCGAGCGCCGCGACCTGGCGGCCGAGGAACGCCGCGAGATGGCGCGTGATGCCCGCGTCCTGCGCATACGGCAGGCCGAGTTGCGTCAGGCCGACGCGCGCGCGGCTCACCGGACGCGCCGCCGCATCGACTTGCGGGAAGAAGCCTTCGAGGATCGTCTGCGTGAGTTCCGCGCGCGTCAGCTCCGTGCGGATCGAGCCGCCGATCAGCTTCGAGCCGCGGCTCGGCACGACGAGCGGCACCGCGTCGGTCGTCGGGTCGGACAGCAGGGTTTCCTTCGCGGCGCGGCACGCGTAGGTCAGCGCGCGCAGCTGCCACGGATCGGCCTGCGTGCCCTGCTGCGCGAGCTTGCGCGCGACCACGTGCGCGAGCGCGAGGTCCATGTTGTCGCCGCCGAGCAGGATGTGCTCGCCGACCGCCACGCGATGCAGTTCCAGGTTGCCTTCGCGCTCGACCACCGCGATCAGCGACAGGTCGGTGGTGCCGCCGCCGACGTCCACGCACAGGATCAGGTCGCCGACCTGCACCTGCTTGCGCCAGCCGCCTTCGCTCTTCTGGATCCAGCTGTAGAGCGCCGCCTGCGGCTCCTCGAGCAGCGTCATCCGCGAATAGCCGGCGGCACGCGCGGCTTCCGCCGTCAGTTCGCGCGCGGCCGGGTCGAACGACGCGGGGATCGTGACCGTCACGTCCTGGTCGGCGAAGGGCGCGTCGGGATGCGCGTGGTCCCACGCTTCGCGCAGGTGCGTCAGGTAGCGGATCGAGCTTTCCAGCGGCGACACGCGCGACACTTCGGGCGGCGCATCGCTCGGCAGGATCGCCGCGCGGCGATCGACGCCCGGGTGGCACAGCCAGCTTTTCGCGCTCGACACGAGGCGGATCGGCGTGCCCGCGCCGCGGGTGCGCGCCATTTCGCCGACCGCGAAGCCGCGCGAGGCCGTCCACGGCAGCGTCAGGTCGCCCTGCGTCAGCTCGCTTTCATGCGGAAGATAGAGGAACGACGGCAGCAAGTCGCGCGACTCCAGCGCGCCCGGCGCGGTCAGCTGCGCGATCGGCAGCACCTGCTGCGTGATCTTTTCGCCGTCGCTCGCGGCGCTGTCGACGTACGACAGCGCGCAATGGGTCGTCCCGAGGTCGATACCGATCGAATAGCGCGGATCGCTCACAGTTCCACCTCCGCCGGTGCGACCACCGATGCGTCATGGCTGCCCGTCAGCTTCGGCAGGCGCACGTCGGCCACGCGCCAGCCGCGATGGCTGACCGTACCCGTGAACGGCGCCGAGCCGACGACGTTGCCCGTCACGCGCACGGCCGTCGCGTCGAAGCCGGCCGGCAGCGTCACGCGGCTGCCTTCGGCTTCATCGCGCACCGGCACGATCGTGAAATGCTCGCGCAGCGCGGCGCGGCAGCCGTCGTGCACGAGGCGTGCGGCGGCGCCGATGTCGGCGTCCGCATAGCCGGCGATGTCTTCCTCGACGAAGTCGATGAAGCGTGCATCGCGCTGCAGCAGGCCGAGCAGTTGCAGCGCGGCTTGCGGGCTCGCTTCGCGCAGCTCGGGGGCCGGGGCCTTCGCGGGCACGGGCGCCGGAGCCGCGGCGGGGGCCGGCGCAACCGGCGCCGGGGCGACCGGTGCCGGCGCGCCGTCGCGCACGCGCAGCACGCCGGCCGCGAACTCGCGGTTGCCGATCACGGAAAAGAACGTGCCGACGGCCAGCGACAGCCGGCCGAAGAAGGACAGGTTGGATTCGGGCATGGGGTCTGGACTCCTGTGGGCTCGCGACACGGCGAGCATCTTGCCTGGGCGCCGGGCGGCGGCGTGCGATTGCGCACTGCCGCCGCCCGGCGCGTGATTCGGGCGCGCCCTCTCGGGTGCGGAAAACCCGTATTTTGCCCTGTGGCGGGCGAACCGGGCAGAAGTTGGGGGACAGAACACGGCGGCGCGCGGATTTCGCGCGGCGCCGGATTGCGTCGGACTACCGGCTATCGGATGACGGTCGCGATGTTGCGGCGCGTCAGCGCGGCTTGCGGCGGCGCGCCGCCTTCGCCTCGAAATCGCGCGACAGCATGCCGAGGGTGACCTCGCCGAAGCGCGCGAGCAGCACCGCTTCGGCCTCCTTCAGCGTGGCCGACAGATGCGCGTTGACCGCCTGTTCGACCAGGCATTCGGGTGCATCCTCGGCGACCAGATCGGAAAACACCGGCGGCTCGCCCACCGCCCGATAGACGTCGAGCAGCGTGATGTCGTCGAGCGCGACGCTGAGCGCCCAGCCGCCGCCGTGCCCTTTCTCCGACTGCACGTAGCCGCAGTCGCGCAGCCCGCCGAGCAAACGCCGCACGACGACCGGATTCGTGCACAGCATCGCCGCGATCGCCTCCGACGTCAGCGGGCCGTCGGCCTGGTCCATGTGGATCAGCGCATGCAGCATGCGCGACAAACGGCTATCGGTTCTCATGGACGGTTGGCTCCCACTCTCGAAACTTCTGAAGTTGCGTGAATGATATCACCGACCTATCATGCAACTTCTCGCGTTTCATGACTTGACCACCATCGGAGCGCGTTCATCGCTTGATACGGATTCAGGAAAGGAGTGAACACATGCAGAGCCATCATGAGGTGATCGTGATCGGCGGCAGCTTTGCCGGGCTGTCGGCCGCGATGCAGCTCGCACGCGCGCGCCGCCGCGTGCTCGTGATCGATGCCGGGCGGCCGCGTAATCGTTTCGCCGACCATGCGCACGGATTTTTCGGGCAGGACGGCAAGCCGCCTGCGCAGATCGTCGCGGAAGCCGCCGCGCAACTCGCGGCTTATCCGACCGTGCAGCGGATCGCCGGCGAGGCGCGCACCGCCGGGCGCGATGCGAACGGCTGCTTTCACGTGACGCTCGCGGACGGCAGCCGCGCAAGCGCGGAACGGCTGATCCTCGCGACCGGCATCCGCGACGAATTGCCCGCGCTGCCGGGGCTCGCGCAACGCTGGGGCGTCAGCGTGCTGCATTGTCCGTATTGCCATGGCTACGAGGTGTCGGGCCGGCAACTCGGCGTGCTGGCGACGCATCCGCTTTCCGTGCATCAGGCGATCCTGATTCCCGACTGGGGACCGACGACGTGGTTCACGCAAGGCGTCGTCGAAGCGAACGAAGAGGAAGCCGCATTGCTCGCCGCGCGTGGCGTGCGTATCGAACGGTCGCCGGTCGTCGAGATCCTCGGCGAAGCGCCGCGAATCGACGCGCTGCGGCTCGCCGACGGGCAGGTCGTGCCGATCGATGCGCTGTTCATCGGCGCGCGCACGGAGATGGCGAGCGATCTCGCACACCAGCTCGGCTGTGCGTTCGACGACGGCCCGCTGGGTACGGCGATTCGCGTCGATCCGTGGAAGCAGACGAGCATTCCCGGGGTGTTCGCGGCCGGCGATGCGTCGAGCCTGATGACGAACGCGACGTTCGCGTCGGCGTCCGGCGTCGCGGCCGGCGTGGGCGCGCATCGATCGCTGATTTTCGGGCTCGAGACGTGAAAAGCGTGAACCCGCATGTGGACTGATGCGGTGTAACGCTCCTTTCTTCATCCGATGTGATGTTTAATGCTCGACAACATCAGCATCAAGAGACATGCAATGCTCGACCTTGACGATCTTCGGCTCGTTCGCGCGATCGGCGCGTCGCGCTCGTTGGCATCCGCCGCGCGCCTGCTCGACCTCACCCCGCCCGCGGTCACGATCCGCCTGCAGCGGATGGAGGCACGACTGAACGTCCGGCTCGCCGTGCGGCAGCCGAAAGGGATCGCGTTGACCGACGAGGGTCAGCGGCTGTACCAGGAGGCGGTCGGGATTCTCGAGCGCGTCGAGGCGCTGCCGGTCAATATCTCCGGCGATCACGGCGACGTGCAGGGCACGCTGCGCGTCGTCGCGCCGTTCGGCTTCGGACGCAAGTACGTCGCGCGGATCGTGCGTGACGTGCAACGCGCGCATCCGAAGCTCGAAATTTCGCTGCACCTGTCGGAGAGTCCGCTGACCAGCGCGTCGGGGGCCGACGTGGTCATCCATGTCGGGGGCCTGAAGTCGTCATCGTGGATCGGCTATCCGCTCGCGCCCAACGAGCGCTTCCTGTGCGCGAGCCCCGGTTACGCGCGGCGCATCAAGGAACTGAACCATCCGTCCGACCTCGCCCGCTACGACTGCCTGTGCCTGCGCGAAAACGACGAGGACGTTCCGCGCTGGCGCTTCTCGCAAACCGGCGATGGCAAGGGCGAATCCCGGCGATTGACGGTGATTCGCGTCACGGGTGCGCTTTCGTCGAACGACGGCACCGTCGTCACCGACTGGGCACTGGCCGGGCTCGGGATCGTGGAACGCTCCGAGTGGGACGTCGCGCCGCTGCTGGCCAGCGGCAAGCTGGTCAGGCTGCTGCCGGACTGGCATCTGCCGCCCGCGCCCGTGACCGCGCTACTGCCGTCGCGCACCGGCCGCTCCGCGCGGCAACGGGTCTTCCTCCAAGTCGCGACGCAATTTCTCGATCCGCCGCCGTGGCGCGGCAAGGCATGAGCGGCTTCCCGAGATTAAATCGAACTTAATGATCGATTTGGCTCACGTTAAACACACTGCTTGCCCAACACCCTACAGTGTTCGCTGTCGGCAAACCACCGAGGCAACGCATCATGGGCATCCCGCTTCCGAACACCCCCGCCGCATTGATCGACGTCGGTCGCATGCGTCATAACATCACCCGCATGCAGGCGCATCTGAACGCGCTCGGCGTCAGGTTCCGGCCGCACGTGAAGACCACCAAATGCCGGCATGTCGTCGACGCGCAGATCGCTGCCGGTGCGCAGGGCATCACGGTGTCGACGCTCAAGGAGGCCGAACAGTTCTTCGCGGTCGGGGTACGCGACATCGTCTATGCGGTCGGGATGATTCCCGCCAGGCTCGGCCACGCGCTCGCGCTGCGCCGGCAGGGTTGCGACCTGAAGATCGTCACCGACAGCCTGCAGACCGCGCGCGCCATCGCCGAATTCGGGCGCGAGCACGGCGAGCGCTTCGAAGTCTGGATCGAAGTCGACGTCGACGGTCACCGCTCGGGGATTGCACCCGACGACGACCTGCTGATCGACGTCGGCCGCGCGCTGGTCGACGGCGGAATGACGCTCGGCGGCGTGCTCGCGCATGCCGGCTCCAGCTACGACTACGACACCCGCGACGCGCTGGTCGCGCTCGCCGAACAGGAGCGTAGCCGGACCGTGCACGCCGCGGAACGCCTCAGGGCCGCCGGGTTGCCCTGCCCGGTCGTGAGCATCGGTTCGACGCCGACCGCGTTGTCCGCGGAGCGTCTCGACGGCGTGACGGAAGTCCGCGCGGGCGTGTACGTGCTGTTCGACCTCGTGATGCACAACGTCGGCGTGTGCGCGCTGTCCGACATCGCCCTGTCGGTGCTGACCACCGTGATCGGACACCAGGAAGAAAAAGGCTGGGCCATCGTCGATGCGGGCTGGATGGCGATGAGCCGCGATCGCGGCACGCAGCGGCAGGCGCGGGATTTCGGCTACGGGCAGGTGTGTACCGAAGACGGTGAAGTGCTCGGCGACTACGTGATGAGCGCGGCCAATCAGGAGCACGGCATCGTGTCGCGCGCGGGGATGGCCGACACCGCGATTGCGAAGCGGTTTCCGATCGGCACCCGTTTGCGGATCCTGCCGAACCATGCATGCGCGACCGGTGCGCAACATCCTGAATATCTCGCGCTGGGCAGCGACGGCGCCGTGCAGGCCTGGCCACGCTTCTACGGGTGGTAGGACGCCTCAAGGCCATGACCGGTGCGGCGGCAGATTTCTAGCGGTGAAACCTGCCGCCGCACCCTTGCCCGAGCGAAATTGACTATTTGTCTAAATCTAGACACAATTTAAAAACCGCGATCCGCGACGCATCCGACAGACTGCGCCACCATGCCGACAGACGCCCACCTCCTTCTTCTCGACCGGGATGCCGTCGAACCGGCCCTCCAACCCGAACCGGTAATGACGGCGGTGCACGAAGCCTTCGTGCTGCACAGTCGACGTGCCGGGCGCGTGTTCCCGGTCGTGCGCGAACGGCTGCATACCGGTGGCGTATTCGGCATCAAGTCCGGCGACGTCGCGAGCCAGGATCTGCTCGGCTTCAAGGCAGCCGGGTTCTGGCCCGGCAATCGAAACCGGGGCGGCGAGCCGCATCAGGCGACGATCGCGCTGGTCGATCCGGCCACCGGCCGTCCGCTCTGCATCATGGACGGCAATGCGATCACCACCGCCCGGACCGGCGCGGCCGGCGGCCTCGGCCTGCAGGCGCTGGCCCGCCGCGACAGTACGCGCATCTGCGTGTTCGGCACCGGCGTGCAGGCACGCGTGCAGCTCGACTACGCGCTCAGACTGCTGCCGCAACGGTGCTCGGTGCTGTATGTGAACGTCAGCGGCGAACCGGACGCGGTGTTCGAGTCGGCATTCCGCAAGCGCTGCGACATCCAAATCACACAGGACTGGAACGATGCCGTGGCCGCTAGCGACGTGGTCATCACGGCCACGCCGGGCGGCGGCCCGCTGTTCGACGCGGACGCGGTTCAGCCCGGCACCCACCTGACCTGCGTCGGCGCGGACACAGCGGGCAAGCGCGAACTTCCCGAAGGCGTATTGGCGCGCGCGCGCATTTTCGTGGACGATCACGAGCAGGCGGGTAGCATCGGCGAATGTCAATGGGCGCCCGATCTGCCGCGCGCTGAAATCGGCGACGTGCTTACCGGCACCGTGTCCGTTGATCGATCGCCGGGCGAGATCACCGTGTTCGACATGACGGGACTCGCGCTGCAGGACCTGACCGTTGCGCGTTTCCTGTACCGGCAGGCCGTCGAAAACGGCGCGGGACGTTCGATCCCGTGGCCGTGGTGAACGGCACCTGCGTGGTATCTTCCATCGTCATGCGTCTATCCAGAATTTCCGCCATCTCGTTCGATCTCGACGACACGCTGTGGCCGTTCGGACCTTCCGTCGAACGGGCCGAGGCATCGCTGCATGCGTGGCTGATCGCGCACGCGCCCGATACCGCGAACGTCGTGCCCACGTCGCAGGCACTGGGCCAGCTGCGCAACGAATACGAACGCTCGCGGCCGGACCTCGTCAGCGACTTCCGTGCGCTGCGCATCGGATCGATCCGGCTTGCGCTCGAACGCGCGAACGAAGACGTCACGCTGACCGACCGCGCATACGACGTGTTCTATTCGGCGCGAAACCGGGTCGAGTTCTTCGACGATGCGTTGCCGGCGCTCGCGTGGTTGAGCGCGCGATTTCCGCTGATCGCGGTGACGAACGGCAATGCGGACCTTCAGCTGACCGGCGGCGGCGAGTTCTTCCGCGACACGCTCAGCGCGCGCGCGTTCGGATTCGCGAAACCCGAGCCGGAAATCTTCCATGCGGCCGCCGCGAAGCTCGGCGTGCCTGCGGCGGAGTTGCTCCACGTCGGCGACGACTTTCACCTCGATGTCGTCGGCGCGTTGAATGCCGGGCTTCAAGCGGCCTGGGTGGTGCGTCACGAAGGGCCGGAAGCGGAGCACGCCGCGCATCGTGCTCCGTCCCCGCATCTGACCGTTCGCGACTTGTCGGCGCTGTGTCGTGCGCTCGGCGGCCCCGTCGAAGCGTCATAACCGCTAGCCCGCAATGCCGCGCGATCGAGGTCGATCGCCGCCATCGGCACGATCGACCACCGCTTCACGCCGCCTTGCGCGCGTCCGCGATCCGTTGCGGCGCCTTGGGCCGCGCATAAAGCCGCTCGAGATACGCGCGCAATTGCGGGAACGGTTCGATCAGGTGGCATTCGCTCGCCCAGTCGATCAGGTAGACCGTCACGCAATCGGCCACCGTCAACGAGTCGCCGACGATGAATTCGCGCCCTTCGAGATGCTTTTCGAGGATCGCGGCCATCGTCGCGAAATCCTCGCGAGCCAGCTCGATATCGGCCGGCGAGCGCTTTTCCGGCGGATAGATGAACGAATGGCGTGTAATCCGCCACAGCGGCTGTTCAAGCTCCGTCACCGCGAACATCACCCACCGATACGCCTGCGCGCGCAGCGCCAGATCGACGGGCAACAGCGCTTTCTCCGGGTACTTGTCAGCGAGATACAGCACGATCGCGGCCGACTCGGGAATGACGAGGTCGCCGTCCACGAGCACGGGCACCTTGCCGGCCGGATTGAGGCGCAGGAATTCGGGCCGCTTGTGCTCGCCCTCGAGCAGGTTGACCGACACGAACTCGAAATCAGCGTCCAGTTCCTTGAGCCCCCAGAGCGCGCGTTGCGAGCGCGTGCCTGCGAATCCGTAAAGCTTCATCGCAATGTCTCCATCGATAATGTCGGGAAAGATCGCCGCACGCAGGCGACGGCCCATCGGCCGCGACGACCGCGCGCGCAGCGCCTGCCGCCGCTCACACGCCCGGCACCGCGAGCACCGGCATCACGTCGATCGCTTCGCCCGGAAACAGCGTGAAATGCGGATGACCTTCGAACAGCGCGGCGGCCGCGTCGTGCGATGCGGCGCGTACGACGGTGAAGCCGCTCATCGCATTGGCAGTGTCCGTCACGCCGCCCTTGGCGATGGTCTTGGTCTTGCCGAGCGGCCCGCCGAGCTCGACGATCGCGTCGCGATGCCGCTCGACCCACGCGTGCCACGCGGCGATCCCTTCACGCTCCCGCGTGCGCCGCTCGTCCTCCGGCAACGCCATCCACGCCTTCATGGCCGGGCTCTCCTTGCTGCCGAGGAATACCGCGAGATACAACTGCTGTTGCGCACCCATGCTTCCTCCGTCCGATGGCGGGAACGACGGGCTGCCGCTCCTCGCCCTTGACACAATAGGTTGATATCAACACAATTGCAACATGGCACGCAAAGAAATACTCCCTTTTGAAACGACGCTGATGGTGCGCGATTGCTGCCTGTGCCTGCACATGCAGCGCGCGGCGCGCAATCTCGCGCGCATCTTCGACGATGTACTGCGTCCGCTGGATCTCACCAACGGCCAGTTTTCGCTGTTGATGTCGCTGAACCGGCCGCAGCCGGCCGCGATGAAATCGGTCGCGTCATTGCTCGCGATGGACCGCACCACGCTGACCGCCGCGCTCAAGCCGCTCGAGCGGCGCGGGCTGCTCACGATCACGCAGGATCCGGACGACAAGCGCAGCCGCCTGCTCCAACTCACGCCGGCCGGCCATCGATTGCTGGCCGAAGCGTTCCCGCTGTGGCAGCAGACGCACGCCGAGATCGAACGGCCGTTCGCGGCGGGTGAAGTCGATGTGCTGCGCGGGCAGTTGCGCGCGCTGTCGGAGGATCCGGCTACGCGCGGCTGACGCGGCGCGCCATGCGCGTCACTTCCGCGCCTTCTTCGGCATCAGTAGTTGCGCGAACTCCTGCAGGAAGCGCACGGGCCCGTGCGCGTGCAGCGCCTGCCCGCTGCTGAGCGCGCCGTCGATGACGGTCGCGAGCCGCAGCGCGTAGGTTTCCGGTTCGTCGATCCGCATCGCGCTGGCCAGCTCCGTCAGCCGGCGCCGCAGTTCCTGCTTGTGCGCGACGGCGACCTTGCGGGCCGGATGATTGCCGTCCGCATACTCGGCGGCGATGTTGATCTGCGGACAGCCGCGATAACCGGGGCGCTCGATGCGCTCGCCGATCCACTGCAGCTGCGCATCCAGCTCCTCGCGCGGCGTGCGCCGGTATTGCGCGGCCACCGCGTCCCAGTGCGCCCAGAAATCCGCATCCTCGCGCAGCAGGAACGCCTCGATCAGGTCGTCTTTCGTCGCGAAGTGCCGATACAGGCTCGTCTTCGCGACGCCCGCCCGCGCGACGATCAGGTCCACGCCGACCGCCCGCGTCCCTTCCTGGTAGAACAGCGTGCTCGCCGTTTGCAAAATGCGTTCGCGCGTATCGGGCGCGCTCCCGTTCGTGTCCGTTCCCTTTTTCATCCAAGCCCGGCCGCCGAGGCCGCCTGTCCCGCGAAAGTGCGTTCGATGATAGCACCCGGAAGTTGACTGCGCTACAGGTCTGTACTATAAAACAGACCGATCTGTATCGGAGCTGATCATGGACGATCGAATGACGGTTGCAGTGTATGGCGCCACGGGTCACACGGGGCGGTTCGTCGTGGCCGAGCTGGAACGGCGCGGCCTCGGCGCGATCCGCATCGGGCGCGATGCCGCGCGCCTCGCGCAAGGCGGACCCGACGCGCCGCCGTGGCGCGTCGCCTCGGTCGATGATCCGGCCGCGCTCGACGCCGCATTGCGCGGCGCGCATGCGGTGATCAACTGCGCGGGCCCGTACCTCGATACCGCGCTACCGCTCGCCGATGCGGCGTTGCGGGCAGGCATCCCGTATCTCGACCTGACGGCCGAGCAGCCGTCGGTCCAGGCGCTGACCGACCAGCGCGACGCCCGCGCACGCATCGCCGGCGTGACGCTCGTGCCGGCCGCCGCGTTCTACGGCGGCCTGGCCGACCTGCTCGTCACGGCGATCGTCGAGCCACGCGAGCCGATCGAGCGCGTCGACGTCGCGACCGGCCTCGACAGCTGGCATCCGACGCGCGGCACGCGCGTGACCGGCGAGCGCAATCATGCGATCCGGCTGATCCGGAAGGACGGCAAGCCGACCGCGGTGCCGTCGACGCCACGTGAACGCAGGTGGCCGTTCCCGTCGCCGCTCGGCGACGTCGACGTCACGCTGCTGCCGTTTTCGGAAGTGATGACACTCGCGCGTCATCTGCGCATCGATACGATCGAATCCTGGCTCGCGACGCGCGCGCTGCGCGACGTGCGCGATGCCGGCACGCCGCCGCCGCGGCCGGTCGATACGCGCGGCCGCTCGGCGCAGCAATTCGCGATGGACGTGGTCGTCGTGCAGAACGGCAGCACGCATCGCGCGACCGCGGCGGGACGCGACATCTATGCGGTCAGCGCACCGATCATCGTCGAGGCGACGGTCCGCTTGCTGAGCGGCAACGCGTTGACGTCGGGCGGCGTGCGCAGCCTCGGCGAACTCTTCGATGCACGCGATTTCCTCGCGGCGCTCGACACGGTCGCCGTATCGTTCGATACGAACACCGATCGGAATTTCAACCGGAGGAACGAGCATGAGCCGCAATAACAAGGAGAAAGCCGCGTATTTCCGTTCGCTTCATCGCGCGGGCCAGCCGCTCGCGTTGTTCAACGTGTGGGACGCCGGCAGCGCGCGCACGGTGGCCGACGCGGGCGGCGTCGCGCTGGCGACGGGCAGCTGGTCGGTCGCGGCGGCCAACGGTTTCGTCGACGGCGAGCAGATGCCGAAAGCGCTCGTGATGGAAGTGCTCGCGCGGATCGCGCAGGCGACCGACCTGCCCGTCACCGTCGATCTCGAAAGCGGGTATGGCGAGCGGCTGGAGGATGTCGCGGACACGATCGCGCGCAGCATCGAGGCCGGCGCGATCGGCTGCAATCTCGAGGACAGTTTTCCGGCGACGGGCGAGCTGCGCACCGTCGACGCTGCGGCGGCGCGTCTCGCGGCGGCGCGGCAGGCGGCCGACCGCGCGGAGATCGGCTACTTCATCAACGCGCGCACCGACGTGTTCTTCAAGGCCGCGGCCGACACGCACGACGAGCGTTTGCTCGACGACGTGCTGACGCGCGCGCATGCGTACGCGGAGGCCGGCGCCGACGGCCTGTTCGTGCCGGGGCTGCAGTCGCCGGCGCTGATTCGTGCGCTGACGGCCGCGTCGCCGCTGCCCGTGAACATCATGCGCGTCGCGCAAACGCCGACGCTGGCCGAACTCGCGTCATACGGCGTCTCGCGCATCAGCCACGGGCCGTACCCTTACCTGCAGGCGATGAAGGCACTTGCGGCGGTGGTCAGGCAGGACGGCTGATCGGCCGCTGAACGTCGCATGAAGCAAACAGCGGGCGCGCCGCAACAAGCAGCGTGCCCGCGCCGATCACTTCATCCTGACACGCCGGCTTCTCGACGGTCCGAACGGCAGGCCGATCCACGCTCGCGTCGATCGGCCCGCATGCACCTCACTCGGCCAGCACCGGCGCCACGCCCACCCGCTTCGGCACGCCGGTCACGATCGTCGCGACCGCCACGGCCAGCACCGCGGCCGCGCCCAGGAACACGCCGCCCGCGCCGTTCGCGTCGAACACGACGCCGCCAGCCGCCGCGCCCGTCGCGATCGCGAGCTGAATCGCAGCGACGATCAGCCCGCCCGCGCTCTCGGCCTCATCGGGCACGGTGCGCGTGACCCACGTCGACCATGCGACCGGCACGCCGCCGAACGCCATCCCCCACAACGCGACGAGCACCGCGTCGATCATCGGTGCGCGGCCGAGCGCGACGAGCGCGACGCCGAGCACGACCATCAGCGCGGGCATCCCGATCAGCATCGGCCGCAGTCGATGCTCGAGCACGCGGCCCGCGAGCGACGTGCCGACGAAGTTCGCGATCCCGTAGCCGAGCAGGATCGCCGACAGCCCGTTCACGCCGACACCGGCAACCTGTTCGAGGAACGGCCGCAGATACGTGAAGAACGCGAAATGCCCGGTGAACACGAGGATCGTCGCGAACATCCCCAGGCCGACGGTCGGCCGGCGCAGCACGTCGACGAGCGTGCGTAGCCGCGTCGTGCCGCTCGGCGGCATCGACGGCAGCGTCATCACCTGCGACGCGAATGCGAGACCGCCGAGGCCGGCCGCGATCAGGAACACGTTGCGCCAGCCGATCAGGTGCCCGAAATAACTGCCCATCGGCGCGGACGCGATCGTCGCGACCGCCACGCCGCTGAAGATGATCGACAGCGCGCGCGGCACCATCGCGGTCGGCACGAGCCGCATCGCGGTGGCGGTCGCCATCGTCCAGAAGCCGCCGAGCGCGACGCCGAGCACGACGCGGCCGATCAGCAGCGTCGTCAGGTTGGGCGCGAACGCGACCGCGAGATTGGACGCGACGAGCAGCATCGAGAACACGAGGAGCACGCGCCGGCGGTCGATCGTGCGCGTCAGCGCCGAGATCAGCAGGCTCGTGACGAGTGCCACCGTCGCGGTGGCCGTGACGGCCTGGCCGGCCACGCCTTCGGTCACGCCGAGGCTGTCGGCCATCGGCGTAAGCAGGCTCGCGGGCAGGAATTCGGCGGTGACGAGACCGAACACGCCCAGCGTCATCGCGAAGACGGCGCCCCAGGCCGGCTCGCGGGGGGCCGCCGTGGTGGCGGCAGAGGAGATTCCTGGATTCATGCGTCGTTCCGAGTCGTATAGGGAAAATACTGATGACGACGTATCGTAAGGAACGGCGGCAGGACGGTCTATGACATACAATCCGTTCTTGTTGATCGATCGTCCGAATTTCGCGATGTCCGAGCCCCTGCTTCCTCCCGTCCCCGACGTGCACGACCTCGTCAGCGAACTGCTGCTGGGGATGCGCCTGAGCGGCGTGCAGTATCGCCGCATCCAGGTGCCGCGGCCGTTCGGGCTGAGTTTCGGCCATGCGCCGGGCCGCGCGCAGTTCCATTTCGTCGGGCGCGGGCCCGTGCTGCTGCGCGACGCGGACGGCACGACGATGCGGCTCGAGGCGGGCGACGCGATCCTGCTGCCGCACGGCCGCACGCACGCGCTGGTGTCCGATCCGGATGCGCCGTGCCGCGAGATCGGCGGGTTCGAGGTCGCGAAGATCTGCGACACGGTCGCGTCGGTGGGCGCGACGTCGTGCGCCGCGACGGAGCCGGCCGCCGGCGACGCGCTGATCTTCAGCGCGTGCATGGAGCTCGATCTCGGCGGCATGCAGCCGCTCGTCGGGACGATGCCGGAATTCATGCACGTCGGCACGCTGCTCGCGCGCTACCCGGAAATCCGTCCGATGCTCGACGCGATGGAACGCGAATCGTGCTCCGAGCGCGCGGGCTTCGCGGGCATCCTCGCGCGGCTCGCGGACGTGGTCGCCGCGTTCATCGTGCGCGGCTGGGTCGAATGCGGATGCGGCGACGCGACGGGCTGGGTGCAGGCGCTGCGCGAGCCGAAGCTCGGCCGTGCGATCGTCGCGCTGCATCGCGATCCGGGGCGCAACTGGAGCGTCGCGGAACTTGCCGCCGAAGCGGGCGTGTCGCGCTCGGTATTCGCCGAGCGCTTTCTCGCGGCCACCGGGATGACGCCGGTGCGTTACCTGACCGAGCTGCGGATGCGGCTCGCCGCGCAGTGGATCGCACGCGAGGGCGAGACGATCGAAGCGGTGGCATACCGGCTCGGCTACGGGTCGCTCGCGGCGTTCAGCCGCGCGTTCAAGCGCGTGGTCGGTAGGCCGCCGGGTGCGGTGCGTGCCGAAGGCGACACGCACGCCGACGTGTGACGTGTAACGCTTCGCGTGCGGCGCGCGGCCAAGCGAACGCCTGCCGAGTCATGCCGGCATCGCTCGATCCACCGTCGCCCGGGACGCTTGCGCTCAATCGCTGTGCGCGTCGAGCTTGTCCACCAGCGCCGTCGCGCACTCCACGGCCAGTGCCGCGCACTGTTGCGCATCCACCGGCTCGCCGTTCGTCATCGCGCCCTGCACGATCCGGCCCAGCAATTCCTTCGCCAGGTCGGCGATCTCGTGTTCCCGTTCCGTCATGATGTTCCTCCCGTGCGTCGGCCGATGGCGGCGACGCGCTCACTTCCCCTCCCCGCTCAATGCCCTTTCGCCCGCACGACGATCTGCGCCTGCGTGTCGCGTTCGATGCGTTCGAGCGACGCGCGCAGCGCCGTGAACTCGTCGGGCGTGCAGACCTGGCGGCCGAATTCGGCCTTCATCCGCCGCGTGACCTGCACGACCCGCGTGGCCGCATCGAATACGTAATGCGACGCGAAGTCGACGAAGCGGTCGTGCACGGCCGCATCGGTCGGCAGGTCGGTCACCGCGACGTCGGCCGGCAGCGTGATCTGACCGGTCTCCTCGAAACTGCCGCCGATGCACGTCCACGGCTGCGTGCGCGCGGGTTCGGCCAGCCAGCCTTCGACCTGTGTCGCGATGCCGCCCGTGAGGCTCGACAGCACGGGCACGGCGGTCGTGCCGTCGGGCCACACGACGTGATCGAGCGTGCCGGCATACGTCACGTCGAACGGGCCGCCGGTCGCGCGGCGATCGCTCGTCGTGATCCGCGCGTGACCGCGCAGCCCGCTTTGCCGCAGGCGTTCGTTCGCGAACTGCCGGATCCGGTCGGGCGCCGCGCGGCGAAACAGCGTGCGTTCGAGCTCGGCGGTCCAGCCGTCGTCCTCGACGAGCGCGTGAAACCCCGAGGCGCCCGGTTGCGCGGCATCGATCGCCACGCGCGCGGTGCGACGCTTCGGCTGCGTGGCGGGCGTGCGCGACAGCACGCCGGTATCGACGAGCAAAGCCGGCCGATCCATCACGATCGGCGGCAGGTAGCCGAACGCAATGCCGGCCGTCGTGGTGTCGGCGTAGAGGCCGAGATCGGGCAGCCACGTGATCGCGTGATTGATCGCGCCGCCGCCGTAACCGGGCACCGACGGCAGCGTGTACACGGAGCCGAGATTGATCAGCACCGGCTCGCTGCGGATGCCGACCGCCGCGAGCAACGCGCCGAACAGCGCGACGTGGTCCTTGCAGTCGCCGTAGCGGTTGCGCAGGATGTCGGTCACGCGATGCGGCGCGGCGGCCGTCTCGCCGAGAAAGAGCGCGACGTAGCGCACGTTCGCCTGCACCCAGTCGTACAGGATGCGCGCCTTGTCGTGCGGATCGGCGGCGTCGGCGGTGAGCGCGCGTGCGAGCTGCACGACGGCCGGATCGTTCGCACCCGGGTCGACGGCCGCGTTGCGGTAGCGCGCGGCGAACGCCGCATAGTCGGGCAGCGTGGACACCACGAGCCGGTCGCCGTAGGTCGGGTAACCGACCGCGCCGCTCTCGATGCGCTCGTACGGGCCGTGCCGGTAGTCGAATTCGTAGCGCGTGCGGCCGTTCGCAGTTACCGGCGGCAGCGCGACGTAGCCGCGCGCGTCCGCGTGCAGCGTCATGTCGGCCGGCACGTCGAAGATCAGCCGCTGGTGCTCCACCGGCTCGCGCGACGGCTCGACGTAGTAGCCGAAGTAACCCGCGTTGACCGGCCTCGTGCGCGACTTGCGGAACGCGATGCGCGTGCCCGAGCCGGTCTCGACGCCCGGAAACACGACGGTGCGCAGCAACCCGTCCTGGAACGTCGGCGCGCCGGCCGAACGCGGCTCCTGGACGTCGCGGATGCCATCGGGGCCGACCGGATGCGCGACGCCGTCGCGATCGATCGTCTCGGCCGCGAGCAGGTCGACCTTCTCCAGGTTCTTGTCGAACCACACGTAGCGCTGCGCGACCGCGTCGATGCCGTTCGCGTTGTTCGCGCGCAATGTCGAATCGTCGTGCTCGTCGAGCGAACCGTCGTGCTGGATCACGAATTCGTGGACATCGCTGACGAGCGTGACGGGTGCTTCATCGGCCACGTCGTTCGCTCCGTCCACGGTTGGCCCCGCGCCCGGCGTCGCGCCGACGGCGTTCGACGCGCCGAACGCGGCGGCGCATGCCAGCATCCAGCCGGCCAGGCCGGCAGAAAAGCGCACCACATCGCACCTCGTCGCGGTTCACGGACAGCACGGTCGCGCAGCGCACACGCGCGACCGCGCCCCGCTCGTGTCGGCCAGTGTGGGCGCCGCATCCGCACGCGTCAAGCCGGTGCGCGCCGACCTACAATGAGACATAGAAGCGTCATCGCGTGCGGCCGCCGGCATCCGCTCGATCGCCGAACGACGGCGATGGATCGCCCGCTCGCGACGAGGAGGCACCATGGAAACCGGGATCGTGGAAGTCGTCGTGCTGCTGGCGTTCGTCGCGCTCGCCGTGCTGTTCTTCGTCAAGCGTCCGGGGCGCGACCGGCTGAGGGCCAAATTCCATCATCCGCCGCTGCGGCGGCCCAACCGCCCGCATCGGCATCATCAACCCTGACGGCTGCCGCCGGCAGTCGCGCACGCACTTTACGCGCCGCCGCTACCCGACGTTCATCGGCAGCAGCACCATCTGCTTGCCCTCGACATGCAGGCGCGCCTGCAACTCGACCGGCGTCTGGTTGTGCAACCACGCGGTCAGGAAATTCACGCGCCGGAAGATCAGCTTGCTCGCGAAGCACACGGCGTTCGGATAGTCGTCGAGCGTCGACGACGCGAGGTTCATGAATTCCACGACGGGATTCGTGCCGAACGCGATCCGGTAGTCGGCGGCGATGCCGTTGCGGCGACAGTGCGCGACGTAGTATTCGAGCGCTTCGGTGATCGAGTGACGCAGCCGTTCGAGATGTTCGTGCCCGTCGTACGCCTTCGCATCGACCTCACCGACCGCGAGGAAGATCACGTTGCGGAAATGCCCGGGAAACAGCCGGTTGACCCACAGCAGCGCGTGCATGCTCGCGCCGCGATGCTTGCCGACCAGCAGCACGGCCGTCGGTTGCGATGGATCGGGCTTGCCGGGCGCGGTAGCTTCGTCGACTTCCGGCGGCGCCCCCGAGAACAGCGCGTCCTCCTTCGCGAGCTGCGCGCGCGTGTACGCGTAGTGGCGGTTGATCATGAAGCACAGCGCGATCACCGCGCTCGTCACGAGCACCGTGAGCCAACCGCCGGCCGTGAACTTCTCGACCAGCGTAATGACGAGCACGGTCGCCGTCACGGTCAACCCGAGCGCGGACAGGAAGAAATGCTTGAACCAGCCGCGCTCGCTGCGATGGCGCCACCAATACGTGCATAGCCCGAGCAGCGACATGCTGAACGTGAGGAACACGTTGATGCTGTACAGCACGACGAGCACGTCGACGCTGCCGTGCGTCCACAGCAGGATCAGCAGACTCGACAATCCGACCACGATGATGCCGTTCTGCCGCACGAGGCGCGTCGACAGGTCGCGGAAATGGCGCGGCACCCAGGAATCCGACGCCATGTTCGACAGCACGGCCGGGCCGTCGAGAAAGCCCGTCTGCGCGCCGACCATCAGCAGCCCGGCCTCGAACGCGAGCACGGCCGCGAGCAGCGCATGCCGCGCGAACGCCGAGCCGAGCCCGAGATGGTCGATCACGCTGCCGAACACGACCGCGTTGAGCGTCTCGCCTTCGACGGGCCGCGCGTGCCACAGCATGTACAGCAGGATGATGCCGCCGGCCGTGAACGCGAGCGACGTCGACATGTACCACATCGTCACCTTGCCGTTCGGCACGCGCGGATCGGCGAGCATGTTCACGTTGTTCGACACGGCCTCGAGGCCCGTATAGGTACCGCCGCCGAGCGAGAACGCACGCATCAGCAACGCGAGCATCACGAACACGCCGAGCGACTGCGACATCCCGTGCGCCTCGTGCACCGCATCGGGCACGATCGTCGCGAGGTTGCTGCCATGCACGGCGATGCCATACACGATCAGCCCGAAATGCAGGACAACGAAGCCGATGAAGATCGGCAGCAGTACCATGATCGATTCGCGCATCCCGCGGAAATTGAGCCCCGTCATCAGCAGGATCAGCACGATCTCGGTCGTGAGCTTGAACACCTGCGCACTGACCGGCAGCAGGCTGAAGAACGCGTCGACGCCGCTCGCGAGCGACGTCGCGACGGTCAGCACGTAGTCGACCAGCAGCGCGGCACCCGAGACGAGCCCCGGCTTCGACCCGAGCAGCGACGTCGCGACGCGATAGCCGCCGCCGCCGGTCGGGAACAGCTCGATCACCTGGTTGTAGCCGAGCGCGATGATGAACACGGTCGCCGCGGTCGCGAGCGCAAGAAACAGCGCGAGCGGCGTGTGGTGCGCGAGCGCGAGGAACGCCTCTTCCGGGCCGTAGCACGACGACGACAACCCGTCTGCGCCGAGCCCGACCCAGGCCAGCAACGGCGTCACGGCGATCGCATGGCGCGTGCGCGGATCGAGCGGGTCCAGCGGCTTTCCGATCACGAGCTGCCACATCTTCTGGAATGCGGTCATGGTCCCCTCCCGGAAGGCCCGGCGCAGCGGCGTCATCCTCTAAAGCTAGCCGACGCCCGGCCGCCGCACCAGTCCGCACATTCCATGAGACGCGACCGACGGCACCGCGCCGCTTTCAACGCGTAAGCGACCGGCATGTCGCGCCGCCCCACGGGCCGCATACGCACCGACCGCCCTCACCGCCTCCGCACACCCGGACGCGGGCCCCTTCCCCGCCTTCCCCATCGCCGTCCTCCCGCCGAGCGATCACCTCGATCGTGTCATTCGCATCGTTCGCATGCTTAGCCCGGTTCGCGCCGAACGCGCTGCCCGCTCGCGTCCCGTTCATGCGCTTTTCCGCGCAATTCGGCTTCTATGCGCGCGCAACAATGGCGGTGCCTCGCGGCCGGCGCCGTCCGGGGGCAGGTTTCCACGACGCCGGCCGCGGCGGTTCTTGAAAACCACATCTCACGAGGACATACCATGCAACTCCAATCCCATCCGGCGTGCCGTCCGTTTTACGAAGCAGGCGAACTCACGCAGCTGACCGCGTTCTACGAAGAAGGCCGCAACGTCATGTGGATGATGCTGCGATCGGAGCCGCGGCCGTGCTTCAACCAGCAACTCGTCACCGACATCATCCATCTCGCGCGCGTCGCACGCGACTCGGGCCTGCCGTTCGACTTCTGGGTGACGGGCTCGCTCGTCCCCGAGCTGTTCAACGTCGGCGGCGACCTGAGCTTCTTCGTCGACGCGATCCGCAGCGGCCGCCGCGACCAGCTGATGGCCTACGCGCGCTCGTGCATCGACGGCGTGTTCGAGATCTACACCGGCTTCGGCACCGGGGCGATCTCGATCGCGATGGTCGAGGGCAGCGCGCTGGGCGGCGGCTTCGAGGCCGCCCTCGCGCACCACTACATGCTCGCGCAGAAGGGCGTGAAACTCGGCTTTCCCGAGATCGCGTTCAACCTGTTCCCGGGCATGGGCGGCTATTCGCTGGTCGCGCGCAAGGCGGACCGAGGGCTCGCGGAATCGCTGATCTCGTCCGGCGAGCCGCATGCGGCCGAGTGGTACGAGGATCGCGGGCTGGTCGACCAGACGTTCGACGCGGGCGACGCATACCTCGCGACGCGCACCTTCATCGACGTGATGAAGCCGAAGCTGAACGGCATCCGCGCGATGCTGCGCGCACGCGAGCGCGTGTTCCATCTCACGCGTTCCGAGCTGATGGACATCACCGAGCAATGGGTTCACGCGGCGTTCACGATCGAGCCGAAGGATCTCGCGTACATGGAACGTCTGGTGATGCTGCAGAACCGGCGCGTGTCGAAGCTGCGCACGGTGTGATGTGAGCGAAGCGCCGCCGCGAAACCGGCGGCGCCCGTCATGCGGTGGGGCTCAGGCGATCAGCCTGAGCTTTCTCGTTTCCGCGAGCCAGGCCTCGAACGCCTGGGCCGGCATCGGCCGCGCGAAGTAGAACCCTTGCGCGTGATCGACGTTGATCTGCTTCAGGAATTCGGCTTCCGCGTGCGTCTCGACGCCTTCGGCGACCACCGAGAAACTCAGCGCCTTCGCGAGGGACACGACCGAGCGCACCAGCGCCTGCGAGCGCGGGTTGCGGTCGATGCCCGTGATGAAGGTGCGATCGAGCTTGATCGAATCGAGCGGCAGCCGCGACAGTTGCGACAGCGACGAATAGCCGGTGCCGAAATCGTCGAGGTGAATCTCCGCGCCGAGCTGGCGGAACTGCTTCATCAGCTCGTGCGCCGATTCCTCGTCCTCGATGAAGCTGCTTTCGGTGAGTTCGATGTCGACGAGGCTCGGCTTCAGCCCCGCGCCGTCGAGAATCGTCGCGAACTGGTCGACGATGTTCATGTCCTGCAACTGCCGCGCCGACACGTTCACCGCGATCCGCACGCCGAGCCCCTTCGCTTTCCACGCGGCGGCCTGCGCGGCCGCGGTGCGCATCACCCAGCGGCCGAGCGGCGCGATCAGCCCCGACTCCTCCGCGAAACGGATGAACTCGATCGGCGCGACAATTCCGCGATCCGGCGACTGCCAGCGGATCAGCGCCTCGACGCTGTGCACGTCGCCGGTCGCGATGTCGATGACCGGCTGGTAATGCAGCACGAACTGCTCGTCCTCGAGCGCCTTGCGCAGGTTGGTGTCGAGCCACATGTACTTCGCGACCTTCTGGTTCATCTCCAGCGAGAACACGCGGTACGTATGCTTGCCCTCTTCCTTCGCGACGTACATCGCGGTGTCGGCGCTGCGGATCAGCGTTTCGAGCGAATCGCCATGCTGCGGATACATCGCGATGCCGATCGAGCAGCTCGTGTAGACCTCCACCAGCCCGAGGTGGATCGGCGTACGCAGCCGCTCGAGGATGATCTGCGCGGTCGCCTCGAGCAGCGGCCGCGTGCCGTGCTCGAACAGCACCAGGAATTCGTCGCCGCCGAGCCGCGCGAGCGTCGCGCCGGACGGCAGGCAGCCGCCGATGACCGCGGACACGTCCTGCAGCAGGCGGTCGCCGGTGATGTGCCCGTAGTGGTCGTTGACGCGCTTGAAGTTGTCGAGATCGAGGAACAGGATGCCGACCTGGCCGCGCACGTCGGTGCGGTCCGCGGCCAGCGCGACACGGATGCGCTCGCTGATTGCGTGACGGTTCGGCAAGCCGGTCAGCACGTCGGTATTCGCGAGCTCGGTGAGCCGCTGCTGCGCGTTGCGCTCCTCGGTGACGTCGATACCCGAGCAGATCAGGAACTGCTCGTCGACGCCGCTGCCGCTCTGCACGAACTTGTTGCGGAACTGGAACAGGCGCGGGCCGTTGACCGTGTTGATGTAGCGCTCGACCGCGAACGAACGGTTGCTCGCGAAAAAGCCGGTGATGTTGGTGCGCGACTGCGCGCCCTGCTCGGGGCTCATGAACAGCTCGAACGCGCTGCGGCCGATCACGTCGACCTCGCGCTTGCCCGTCACTTCCTCGCACAGACGGTTGAAGCGCTGCACCATGCCGTTGCGGTCGAGGATCACGACGAGCGAATTCACTTCGGACACGACTTGCTCGGCGAATGCGAGCCCGTGCGCGAGGTCGCTCGCGACGGAGGCGGTATCGGAATAGGCGGAGGCCGTGCCGGCCCAATTGGCGGTATCGACCTTCCTGCCGACCAGATGGAGGCTGACCGGATCGCCGAACAGCGAGAGTTCGAGCACGAGGTGCGACGTGACGCCGGTGAGCACGCGGATCCGCGCGGCCTGCTCGCTGGTCAGTGCCACCGCGACATTGGTCAGGCCGCGGACGGCGGCCAGTTCGAGTGCATTGCTGTCGCTGCCGAGACGCCAGCATGGGCTACGCGTACCGAGATGCGCTTCGAGCACGGCGCTATCGTTTTCGTCATCCATGGACACGCCCCGATCCAGAAAAAACGCACAGTGTAGACGGAGCCGAGCCGGCCGCCGCCGATCCCCGGGCGCGCTGCAAGCGTACCCGGCGGGGCAGTCGTGATGACTGTGCCAGCGGCCCTCGTTCCGTACTTGTTTCCAACCAATGCGAACCGGCGTTCGCGCATGTCGCGCGCAGGTTTCCAAGCGAATGATGGAAGCCATCTTATCAAATGACGAAGCGGATTGGCACTCACATTTAGAACGGAGTGTCAAGGAATCGCAACTCGATTGGCACGGAGGATTTTTCGTGATTGGCGGACCGCACGCGGGCGCCCGTAACGGCCCTGATCGGGGCCGGCGGATTCGGCGGTGCGCCTTTCCAGGCGGGCGTTTGCAGGAATCGACGGCGCCCGGCGGCGATCTGCCCCCGTCGGATTTCTGGCGGGGTCGGATCGTATTGGGCGGCACGCGGAATGGGGAATTTCCATTTCCATTCACGCCGGAATGCACGACTTTATTCCCATACTCGCTGCAATATCGGGCCGATTAGCGCGCGCGAATATATCGCCGCGTCGCGCAGGCATTGCGGCGGCATCTGATGGAACCGGTGCGATGACCCGGCCGCGACGCGCGAAAACCGTCCGGCGGGCACGCCGCCGCACCGCTTCCGCGCGTTGCATTGCACACATTCCGTTGCGTCGAGCCGCTCAGCCCGCCGCGCCGTAACCGCCGCCGCCCGGCGTTTCGACGACGAACACGTCGCCCGGCGCCATCTGCGCGCGGCCGACGTGCTCGAGCGTCTCGACCGTGCCGTCCGCCCGCTCGATCGTGTTGCGGCCGAGCGCGCCGGCCTCGCCGCCCGCCGCACCGAACGGCGCATGGATCCGGTTGTTCGACAGGATCGACGCGGTCATCGGCTCGAGGAAACGGATCCGCCGCACCGCGCCGTCGCCGCCGCGCCAGCGCCCGCCGCCGCCGGAACCCGCGCGCAGCCGATGCGAATCGAGCCGCACCGGGTAGCGCCACTCGAGCACCTCCGGATCGGTCAGCCGCGAGTTCGTCATGTGCGTCTGCACCGCGCCGACGCCCGCGAAACCGTCGCCCGCGCCGCTGCCGCCGGCGATGGTCTCGTAGTACTGGTAGCGATCGTTGCCGAATGTGAAGTTGTTCATCGTTCCCTGGCTCGATGCGACGCAGCCGAGCGCGCCGTACAGCGCGTTGGTGATCGCAGACGACGTCTCGACGTTGCCCGACACGACCGCCGCCGGATACTCGGGGTTCAGCATCGAACGCGCCGGCACGATCACCGTCAGCGGCTTCAGACAGCCGGCGTTCAACGGGATGTCGTCGCCGACCAGCGTACGGAACACGTACAGCACGGCAGCCATGCAGACGGCCTTCGGCGCGTTGAAGTTGTTGTCGAGCTGCGCGGACGTGCCGGTGAAGTCGATCTCCGCACGGCGCGCCGCGCGGTCGACGCGGATCGCGACGCGAATCTCCGCGCCGTTGTCGAGCGGATAGCGGTACGCGCCGTCCTGCAGCGCACCGATCACGCGCCGCACCGCCTCTTCCGCGTTGTCCTGCACGTGTCGCATGAACGCGAGCACGACGTCGCGGCCGAACTGCTCGACCATCCGCCGCAGTTCGTCGACGCCCTTCTGGTTCGCCGCGATCTGCGCGCGCAGGTCGGCCATGTTCTGTTCGACGTTGCGCGCCGGATAGCGGCCCGATGCGAGCAGCGCGCGCGTGTCGGCATCGCGCAGCGCGCCCGCCGACACGAGTTGCCAGTTGTCGATCAGCACGCCCTCCTCGTCGATGTGCGTCGAATCGGGCGGCATCGAGCCCGGCGTGGTGCCGCCGATGTCCGCGTGGTGGCCGCGCGAGCCGACGTAGAACAGCGGCGTGTCCGAGCCGTCCGCGAACACCGGCGTGATGACGGTCACGTCCGGCAGGTGCGTGCCGCCGTGATACGGGTCGTTCAGCATGAACACGTCGCCGTCGCGCATGCGGCCGCGGTTGCGCTCGATCACCGTGCGGATGCTCTCGCCCATCGAGCCCAGGTGCACGGGCATGTGCGGCGCGTTCGCGATCAGGTTGCCGTTTCCGTCGAAGATCGCGCACGAGAAGTCGAGCCGCTCCTTGATGTTGACCGAATACGCGGTGTTCTGCAGCCGCAGCCCCATCTGCTCGGCGATCGACATGAACAGGTTGTTGAAGATCTCGAGCCGTACCGGGTCGGCGTCGGTGCCGAGCGAGCGGCGCGTCGGCAGCGGCGTCGTGCGCGTCAGCACGAGGTTGCCCTGCGCGGTCATCCGCGCGCGCCAGCCGGGTTCGACGACGGTCGTGCCGTTCTTCTCCGCGACGATCGCGGGGCCGTCGATCGCGTCGCCGGCGAGCAGCGTGTCGCGCACGTACAGCGCCGCGTCGTGCCATTCGCCACCGGAATAGAAACGCACGGCGCTGTGCGCGTGCGGCGCCGCGCCCTCGTCGCGCGGCTCGAGCGGTGCGATCTCGACCGGTGCATCGGAGCGGCCGATCGCCTCGACCGATGCGAGTTCGGCGACCAGCGGCGTGCCGGGCATCAGGAACGCGTAGCGTTGCCGGTACGCGGTTTCGAACGCCTGCTGCATCGCCGCGACGCTGCCGGCCGGCACGTCGAGCGCGGAATCCGTGCCCTGGTAGCGCAGGTGCACGCGGCGCTCGGTCGCGATGCGCGCCGGCGGCACGCCCTGTTCGAGCAACGCGCCGACCGCCTCGTCGGTGAGTCGGTCGAGCGCGGCATTCAGCGTCGGCAACGATTCGTCGGACAACACGGCCTCCACCGCGCGCTCGCGCATCGCGGTCTGGTCGGCAAGCCCCATCCCGTAGGCGGACAGCACGCCCGCGAGCGGATGCGCGAACACCTGCGTCATCCCGAGCGCGTCGGCCACGCCGCACGCGTGCTGGCCGCCCGCGCCGCCGAACGTCGTCAGCACGTAGCGCGACACGTCGTGGCCGCGCTGCACCGAGATCTTCTTGATCGCGTTCGCCATGCTGCCGATCGCGATTTCCAGGAACCCTTCGGCCAGCGCCTCGGGCGTGTCGCGCCGCCCGGTCGCCGCGTGGATCTCGTCGGCGAGCGCCGCGAACTTCGCCGCCACACCGTCGCGGTCGAGCGGTTCGTCCGCGTGCGGGCCGAACACGCGCGGGAAGTGATCCGGCTGGATCTTGCCGAGCATCACGTTGCAGTCGGTCACCGTCAGCGGGCCGCCGCGCCGGTACGCGGCCGGCCCGGGGTTCGCGCCGGCCGATTCGGGCCCGACGCGCAGCCGCGCGCCGTCGAAACCGAGCACCGAGCCGCCGCCGGCCGCGACCGTATGGATGCTCATCATCGGCGCGCGCATCCGCACGCCGGCCACCTGCGTCTCGAACACGCGCTCGAATTCGCCGTTGTAGTGCGATACGTCGGTCGACGTGCCGCCCATGTCGAAGCCGATCACGCGCTCGAAGCCGGCCGCGCGCGCGGCGCGCACCATTCCGACGATGCCACCCGCCGGGCCGGACAGGATCGCGTCCTTGCCCTGGAACGCATCGGCGCGCGTCAGGCCGCCGCTGCTCTGCATGAACTGCAGGTTCACGCCGGGCATCTCGTGCGCGACCTGCTCGACGTAGCGGCGCAGGATCGGCGACAGGTACGCGTCGACCACGGTCGTGTCGCCGCGCGACACCATCTTCATCAGCGGCGACACCTCGTGCGACACCGACACCTGCGTGAAGCCGATCCGGCGCGCGAGGTCCGCCAGCGCGCGTTCGTGCGCGGTGTAGCGATAGCCGTGGATCAGCACGATGGCCAGCGCCTGCACACCCGAGTCGAACACGCGGCGCAACGCTGCTTCCGCGCGTTGCACGTCGAGCGGCACGACGATGTCGCCGTGCGCGCCGACCCGCTCGTCGATTTCGACGACGGTCTCGTACAGCGCATCGGGCAGCACGATGTCGAGATCGAACAGGCGCGGGCGGTTCTGGTATGCGATGCGCAGCACGTCGCGGAAGCCGCGCGTCGTCGCGAGCGCGGTGCGTTCGCCCTTGCGTTCGAGCAGCGCGTTGGTCGCGACCGTCGTGCCCATCTTCACCATGTCGACGCGTTCGGGCGTGATCGGCTCGCCGTCGGCGAGGCCGAGCAGGTGGCGGATGCCGGCCACGGCCGCATCGCGATACTGCTCGGGATTCTCCGACAGCAGCTTGTGCGTGACGAGCGAACCGTCGGGCCGGCGCGCGACGATGTCGGTGAAGGTGCCGCCGCGGTCGATCCAGAATTGCCAGCGCGCGGCGTCGGAGGAAACGGGGGAAGGTTGTCGGTCAGTCATGGCGATGAACTCGATGCGTCGTTGAAGCGAAGGACGAGCGCCGCCGCACGGCGCGCGTCGCGCGCCGCGTGAGGGCTTCGATGAAAAGGGAGCGGTAAAAAGGCGGCGGGCGGATGCCCGCTCAGGCGGCGTCGAGTTCGCGGCCGCGCGTTTCGGGCAGCGTCAGCGCGGCGACGATCACCACGCCGTATGCGGCGACCGCGAAGATGCCGATGCTCATGCCGAGCCCGTACTGCTTCGACAGCGCGCCGATCAGGAACGGAAACAGTGCGCCGATCGCGCGGCCGACGTTGTAGCAGAAGCCTTGGCCCGAGCCGCGCACGCGGGTCGGGAACAGTTCGGTGAGGAACGCGCCCATCCCGGAGAAGATGCCCGACGCGAAGAAACCGAGCGGGAAGCCGAGCCACAGCATCGACGCGTTGGTCAGGTTCAGCGACGTGTACGAGAACGCGATCACCATCGAGCCGAGCGCGAACAGGATGAAGTTCGGCTTGCGGCCGAGGCGGTCGGTCAGGTATGCGCTCGCCAGGTAGCCAACCCACGAGCCGAAGATGATCATCGCGAGATAGCCGCCGGTGCCCATCACGGTCAGGTGCCGCTCGGTCTTCAGGAACGTCGGCAGCCAGGTCGTGATCGCGTAGTAGCCGCCTTGCGCGCCGGTCGTCAGCAGCGCCGCGCGCAGCGTCGTCGACAGCAGCTTCGGCGCGAAGATTTCGGTGAGACGCGGCGCGTCGGCCACCTTCGCCTGCGTGGCCTTCTCCTTCTCGTAGACGTCGGGCTCCTTCACGTAGCGGCGGATCACGACCACCAGCAGCGCGGGCGCGAGGCCGACGAGGAACAGCGCGCGCCATGCCTGCTCGGCCGGCAGCACCGAGAACAGCAGCGCATACAGCAGCGCCGACAGCCCCCAGCCGATCGCCCAGCCCGACTGCACGAGGCCGACCGCCTTGCCGCGATCGCGCGCGCGGATCACTTCGCCGATCAGCACCGCGCCGGCCGTCCATTCGCCGCCGAAGCCGAAGCCCATCAGCGCGCGCGCCGCGAGCAGCTGGTGATAGTTCTGCGCGAGTCCGCACAGCGCGGTGAACACCGCGAACCACAGCACCGTCAGCTGCAGCGTGCGCACGCGGCCGATCCGGTCGGACAGGATCCCGGCGATCCAGCCGCCGAGCGCCGACGCGAGCAGCGTCATCGTGCCGATGAAGCCGGCGTCCGCGAGCGAGATGCCCCAGGTCGCGACGAGCGTCGGGATCACGAACGACAGCATCTGCGTGTCCATCCCGTCGAGCATGTAGCCGACCTTGCAGCTCCAGAACGCGCGGCGCTCGCGCGGTTGCGCGTCCGCATACCATCCGAACAGGCCGTTGCGCGCGGGGCCCGCGGGGTCGGCGGCGGGCGCCGCGAGGGTCTTGCTTTCCATGGTGAAGCTCCTGTCGAAATGTGCGGTCGAAACCGTGCGTGTGGTGCGTGGTGCGTGGTGCGTCGTGCGTCGTGCGTCGCGCTCGCGATCGCCGGGCCGCGGCTGCGCGCCGCCCTCCGGTCGGGCGGATCGTCTGCGGCGGCGGCGCGCCGCCGCGTCGGGGCCGGACCAGCGACCGCGCGGGCCGCCGGCGTCGGTCGGGTCAGAACACGGCCAGCGACGCGTTCGTGATGTCGGTCATCAGCATGTAGCCGGGCGTATGCGCGATCGCGAGCGGCAGCTTCGCTTCCATCAGCGCGGTTTGCGGCGTCACGCCGCACGCCCAGAACACCGGCAGTTCGCCGTCGCGCACCGTCACGGCGTCGCCGAAATCGGGGGCGCCGAGATCGGCGATGCCGAGTTCACGCGGATGGCCGATATGGACCGGCGCGCCATGCACGCCCGGAAACCGGCTCGTGATCTGCACCGCGCGGATCGCGTCGGCGCCGCGCAGCGGCCGCATCGACACGACCAGCTGCCCGCCGAAGATCCCCGCACGGCGATTCGGAATCGACGTGCGATACATCGGCACGTTGCGACCCTCCTCGATGTGGCGCAGTCCGATCCCTTCACGCGCCAGCATGTCCTCGAACGAGAACGAGCAGCCGATCGCGAACACGACGAAATCGTCGCGCCACAGCGCCTCGATCGATTCGACCCGCTCGGTCAGGCGGCCGTCGCGGTATACGTTGTAGCTCGGCACGTCGGTGCGGATGTCGAGATCCTCGCCGAGCACGTCGAGCCGGAACGCGCCCGGTTCGCCGACGCCCAGCAGCGGGCACGCCTTCGGATTCGCCTGGCAGAAGCGCAGGAAATCGTGCGCGTACGCGTTCGGCAGGATCGCGAGGTTCGCTTGCGCGAACGGGCCGCACTGGCCGGCCGTCGGGCTGCGGAACGCGCCGTTGCGTACGGACTGGCGGAATTCGGAAGGTGTCATGATGGTCGTTGGCGGATCGGTATGTCGTCAGGTTGACGGTTGCGTCAGCGGATACGGCGAAGAATAGAAAAGAAAAAATTTTGTCGCCAACGAGTTTTTTTGCGCCGTGTGTATAGAATTTCTTTACACGGAACCGGGTTTTCCCCAGTCCCGTTCATTTTTTCAGCGGGGGAAGCTGCGCGCCCAACGCCTTGCCGACCGCCATGAACACGCGTTTCCTCGAAACCTTCGTCACGCTCGCGAAGCTGCGCAACTTCCGCACGACGGCCGCCGCGCTGCACGCGACGCCGGCCGCGATCTCGCAGCGCCTGAAGGCGCTCGAGGACGAATTGCAGACCGTGCTCGTCGATCGCGACAGCCGCGAGTTCCGGCTCACGCCGAACGGCGAATATCTGCTCGGCTATGCGAAGGCCGTCGTCGAGGCCACGCACGAACTGCAGGCCGCCGCCGCCGGCGAAAGCGCGCTGCGCGGCAAGCTGCGGCTCGGCGTGATCGAGACGGTCGTGCACAGCTGGCTGCCGCATTACCTGCGCCGCCTCGCCGCCGACTATCCGCAACTGGAGATCGACCTGACCGTCGACGTCAGCGTCGTGCTGCAGCGCCGGCTGATGGCCGGCGAGCTCGATCTGATCATTCGCGTGGAGGGCAGCGACGAGGCATCGGTCGTCTGCGACGCGCTCGCGAACTATCCGGTGCGCTGGATCGCGCGCGCCGGGCTGCTCCCGACCGCACGCACGGGGCTCGCGCGGCAGGTGCTGCGCCAGCCGATCCTGACCTACGGGCGCGGCACCGCGCCCCACCGTGCGCTCGAGGACATCGTGCGCACGCTGGCGCACGCGCATGGCGTGCCGCTGTCGGAGACGCGCATCACCGGCTCGCCGTCGATCTCGGTGATCGTGCAGCTGGTGCGCGACGGCTTCGGCGTGGCGGCGATTCCGGTCCTGTTCGTCGATGCGTTGATCGCCAGCGGCGAGGTCGTCGAACTGCCGCTGCAGCCGTCGCCGCCGTCGATCGTCGTGTCGATGTCGCGGCGGGCGGATGCGCCGAAATTCGTGCACGGCGCGTCGATCGCGGCGCGGGCTGCGTGTCACGAGTATTGCGAGAAGAGCAACCGGTTGCTGGTCGAGGCGCTTTGAGGTGCTTTGAGGCGCTTTGAGGTGCTTTGAGGCGCTTTGAGGTGCTTTGAGGTGGTTCGACATCGCCGCGCGAATCGCCCACAATCGCGTTCGGCGCTTGTGACGCCCGCTTCGCTTCGTGAATGCCGGCATGGCCGTCAGGCATTCATCGTTTCGCACGCCCCTGCACGACAAGAAACAAGAAGGCAGACATGCAGACTCGCACCGCTTCCAACCCGTCCCTGAAACGCGCGCGCATCGTCGTCATCGCCGTGTATGTCGCGTCGCTGCTGCTGCCCGCGTTCGCCGAGCCGCCCAATGGGGCCGGTGCGGTGAGCTGGTGGCACGGCTACACGGTGCTCGCGCTCGGCTGGCTCGGAATACTCGACCTGCAGTTCGCATGGTTCGGCAATCCGCTGCTCGTCGCCGCGCTTGTCAAGCCGAACCGGATCGTGTCAGGGCTGCTCGGCGTCGTCGTGGTGCTCGCGCTCGCGTGGCACACGCTGCCGACCGACGCACGGGTCGAAACGATCCGCGATTTCGGATTCGGGTACTACCTGTGGATCGCGGCGATGGTCGGCGCGGCGGCATTGCCGTGGGTCGGTGAGCGCAAGATGAGAGGCGCTGTCGCGACGGGCGAGGTTTCCGTCGCGGCCGAAAACGGTGCCGCCGATGCGTCGCATGCCGGCACGGTGCCGATCCGCTCGATCGGCAAGCCGGGCGGATGGACCGTCACCGCGACCGACACGCAGATCAGTGCCGTCGACCCGCAAGGCGCGATACGCGGAATCGCGCTGTCCGCACTCGGCGCGGTGGCGATCGAGACCAACGACCAGGGGCCGTTCGTATCCGACGTGTGGTGGATGCTGTTCGACACGCGAAAGCAGCTTGCCTGCGCGTTCCCGCAGGACGCGGAAGGTGCGAAGGCGGCGGTCGATCGGCTGCTCGACCTGCCCGGCATCGATCATCGCAAGGTCATCGACGCGCAGACGTCGGTCCGGAACGCGATGTTCCCGATCTGGGCGCGCGCGACGCAGACGGACGCACCGCGCGACGTCGACCCGCAACGCGCAAACTGAACGATGCGTCGTCGACGCGATCGTCCGGGAAGTGCGCCATGCCGTACTTGTTCAAGACTCAGCCGGATATCGCGTACATCAGCACGACCGTCGCGCTTCCGTAGCCGACGCGAACCCGGCGGACCGCATCACGCGAGAGCGGCAAGTGTAAGGCACGCAGCGCGCGCCGTTGCAGCAGCGCCCGCACGCATTGCACGCGAGACGATAGCGGTCTACCACGGCCGTCGCACCGAGTCCTGGTAGCGCGTCAGAATGAAATGCGCGACGTCGTCCGAGTGATACGCGGCGACGAGTTGCGCGGCCCACGGCTTCGTGCGGTCGGCGTCGCGCACGGTCAGCACGTTCGCATACGGCGAGCGTGCATCCTCGAGATTGATGCTGTCGCGCGCCGGCTGCAGTCCCGCGCGCGCGGCGTCCTCGCTGTCCATCGCGACGAACACGGCCGAGTCGAGCGCCGCATGCAGCCGGTCACGGCGCAGGGCCACGAATTTCAGCGCAAGCCGGTTGCCCGTCACGTCGCGCAGCGTCGCATGCAGGCCGGCCTTTTCGCGCAGCGTCACGAGCGTGTCGTTCTGCAGCAGCACCAGCGCACGTGCCATCCCGCGAGGATCGGCCGGGATCGCGACCGTCGCACCGGGCTGCAAATCGTTCAGATTCCTTAGCTTTCGCGAATAGAGCGCCATCGGCAACGTGACGGTCGGCGCGACAGCGGTCAGTGCATAGCCTTTCGCCGTGCGCGTCGCGGCAAGGCGCTGCGCGTCCTCGAAGCTCGCCGCGTCGATCATGCCGTCCGCGAGCGCGGCATCGATGCGCGACGCGTCGTCGAATTCGACGACGTCGACACGCAGCCCGCGCTTGGCCGCGACGCGTTTCACCTCGTCGAGGATGTCCGCGTGCACGCCGCGCGTCACGCCGACACGTACCGCCGGCGCGGCGGATTCGGCGGCGGCCCCGGCCGGATGAGCGAGGCCGCACGCAACGGTCAGCGACACCGCAATGACACACAGCGCCTGCTTCATGACGCATCCCTCAGAATCGTGCGAAACCCGATATGCGACGCGCCGAGATCGGCTTCCTGCTGTTCACGCGACGACGCGCGATAGCGCACGCAGTAATCGCGCGAGCACAGGAACGAACCACCCTTGATCACCATCGGCGTGTCGTGCCGCCGCGTCGGCGGCGCGACGGCCGCCGTGTCGCCGTTCGTGTGCGACTGATGCGGGCCCGTGTATGCATCTTTCGTCCATTCCCATGCGTTGCCGATCATGTCGTACAGGCGGAAGCCGTTCGCCGCGTAGCAGCCCACGGGCGCCAGCCCCGCGTGGCCGTCCTCGGCCGTATCGAGCACCGGGAACGCGCCCTGCCAGTAATTCGCGGCCGGCTTGCCCTGCGCGTCGCGCGGCGCCGCGTCGAGCGATGCGTCGTCGCGACCGGCCTTGCCCGCGTATTCCCATTCGGCTTCGGTCGGCAGATCGCGGCCGAGCCAGCGCGCATACGCGAGCGCGTCGCGCTGCGTGACGAGCGTGACGGGCAGGTTGCCGAGCCCGGCGACGCCGCTGCCGGGGCCGCGCGGCTGCCGCCACGATGCGCCCTTCACCCACGTCCACCACGCGAGATCGCGCGCGTTCAACTCGTCGCGCGTCGGCACATGAAACACCGCCGCGCCGCCTTGCTGCTCGGCCTCGGTCACGTAGCCGGTCGCCTGCACGAACGCGGCGAACTGCGCGATCGTCACGTCGGTCTGGTCGATCCAGAAGCCGCCGACACGCGTCTTGCCGTCACTAGCCGGACGCTCGTCCGCATAGCCGCGTGTGCTGCCGAACACGAACGCGCCGCCGCTCAGGTGCACCATCCCGGCCTTCGGGTCGTCGCGCCACTTCGCCGGCAACCCCGAGTAGCGCTCGCACTGCCGTTCGGAGCCGAGCGGCGCGAGCGGACGGCCGCGATTCGCGTCGTCGAAGGCGCCGCCGGGCGACGCCGACGGGCTCCCATAGCCGACGGCGAACGCAGCCGCGAACAGCGTGGCCGCGAGCGCCGCGCCGAGTGTCCGGAAGCGGAACCGCATCGTGTCGCCCTCAGTAGTAACCGCGCGGACGCAGCGGCTCCACCCCGCCGACGTTGCTCATGTAGGTCTTCCACTGGTCGACGAGCGTGCTGATCACCGACGGGTTTTGCGCGGACACGTCGGTCGTCTCGCCGCGGTCCGCCGCGAGGTCGTACAGCTGCCAGTGGCCATCGAGCGGCCCGAGCGGCGGCTCGGTCCACAACGCCTTCCAGCGGCCGTCGGCGCTGCGCAGGTACGCGCGGCCGTACGCTTCGTCGCCGAACGGCGTCGTATGCACTTCGCCCGTCGCCGAGCCGGTGAGCACCGGCAGCAGCGACTGCCCCGTCACCGGATAGACGTAGCGGTTGTTGTAGACGACCTTGCCCTTGTTCTGATCGACGCCCGTCAACGTGTTCACGAGCGGCGGCGCCGGCTGCGACGGCGGCGTGACGCCCGCGACCGCGAGGAAGGTCGCCGTGTTGTCGGTCACGTGCGTGAACGCACGCAGCGTCGGCAACTGCCGCGTCTGCCCCGGCAGACGCACGATCGTCGGCGTCGACACGCCGCCTTCGGCCGAATAACCCTTCGTGAGCCGGAACGGCGTCGCGCTCACTTCGGCCCAGCGCAGCCCGTACTGCAGCCGTTGCGCGTTCTGCTTGCCGTTGTCGGTGCCGAGCGTCGAATAGACCGGGTCCTGCCCGTTCGCGGTGTCGGTCGCCGTCGGGTCCGCGCCGGAGTCGATCGGCCAGCCTTCCGCGCCGTTGTCCGACTGGAACATGATGAATGTGTTGTCGTATTCGCCGATATCCTTCAAGTGCTGGATCAAGAGGCCGATGTTGTAGTCGAGGTTCTCGACCATCCCCGCATAGATCTCCATGTAGCGCGCCTGCGCACGGCGCTCGGCCGGGCTCAGGCTCGCCCACAGCTTGTCGACCTTGCCGGTGCCGTAGTCGCTGTAGCCGTCGGCGGCCGAATGCACGGCGCTGATGTACTTCGCGTTCGCGGTGCCGTTGTTCGCCGTGGCCAGCGATGCCGACGTCGTTTCCGGAAGGCCGTCAAATGGCTTGAAGTCGGTCGGGATCAGCCCGAGCGCCTTCTGTCGCGCGATCCGCGCGTTGCGGATCGCGTCGTAGCCGGCGTCGTACACGCCCGCATATTTGTGCAGCCACGGGTCCGGTACCTGCAGCGGCCAGTGCGGCGACGTGTAGGCCGCGTACGCGAAGAACGGCTTGCCGTCCCGCTTGTTCGAATCGATGTACGAGATCAGCTTCTGCGTATAGAAGTCGGTCGAATAGAACACGGCCGGACTGCCGCCCGCGCCGCCCGGTTGTCCGGGCTGGCCCGGCTGCACGTAGCTGCCGTCCTCCGTGTAGTTCGACGAGCCGGCCGGTTCGTGCGCGAAGTGGTTCGTCGCCGCGCCGGCGAGCAGCACGTAGCTGCGCTCGAAGCCCCACTGGTCCGGCGTCTGTCCGCTGCCCGTCGCGCTGCCGACGATCCCCGAACCGATGTGCCACTTGCCCGCGATATAAGTGTGATAGCCGGCGTCCTTCAGCAGTTGTGCGAACGATAGCGCGCGATCGTTCAGGTAGCCCTCGTAGCCCGGCAACCCGCGCCGCTCGTCGGTCGGCACGCCCATCGTGCCTTCGCCGACGAGGTGGTGATCGGTACCGGAAATCAGCATCGCGCGCGTGATCGCGCATACGGTGCCCGTGTGGTGGTTCGACAGAATGCGGCCCGACGCGACGAGCGCGTCAAGGTTCGGTGTACTGATCTCGCCGCCGAATGCATGGATGTCGGAATAGCCGAGATCGTCGGCCATGATGTACAGGATGTTCGGGCGCTTGGCCGCGGGCGTCGCATTGGCCTGCGGCGGCGGATCGCTGTCGACGCCGCCGCACGATGCGAGCGACAGCGCGCCGGCGATCGCGGCGCAAACGACACGGAAACGGAAGGCATGCAACGGCGACGCGGATTTTTTCATTTTGTCGAACGCACGATCTACGGATCGGCGATCTTAGCGTCGCCCGCTCGACATCCAAAGTCGGATTCGTCACATGCTAACGGGAACGGGGAATATGCACGCCGGTCCTTGTTTTACGGCTCGCGCCGCACTGCTTGCGTTGCGTCAGCTGCGTCCGCCGAGGCTGCCGCCGCCGTCCACTGCGAGCACCTGCCCCGTGACGAACGCCGCATCGTCGGACAGCAGGAACGCGATCGCCGCGGCTACATCGTGCGGCGTGCCGAGGCGACGGGCGGGAATCGTCGCGAGTACCTTCCGCTCCGCGTCGCTCCCGACCGGACGCGTCTGGCGAAACAGCTCCGTTTCGATCGGGCCCGGCGCAACCGCGTTGACCGTCACGCCATGTTCGGCCAGTTCCAGCGCCCACGTGCGCGTGCAGCCGACGAGCGCGCTCTTCGCGGCCGAGTATGCGGTGCGATCGAGACTGCCGAAGATCGCCCGGCTGCATACGTTAACGATGCGGCCATGGCCGCGTGCCTTCATCGCGTCGGCGAAATGCTGCGTGACCTGGATCGCCGCGCGCACGTTCAGGTCGAACACCGCCTGCAGCGATGCGAAATCGACTTTGCCGAGCGGCTGCGGCAACGCGATGCCCGCATTGTTCACGATGCCGTCGATCTCGCTCGACGCGCCGATACGGGCAAGCGTCGCGGCCGTCTGTTCGATGTCGGCGAGATCGCATGCGATCAGTTCGCCGGGAAAGTCGATGTCTTGCGCATGGCGCGCGAGACCGATGACGCGATGGCCGCGCTGCGCGAGCAGCGTGCTGGTGGCCAGGCCGATGCCGCGCGACGCGCCGGTAACGAGATAGGTGCGGGATGACATGATTCGTGCCTCTGACGAAATAATCGAATACGGCGCGATGCGCGCGCTCGCGCGGCGCATTCACGATCCGCACTGATTGTGCGTCAGGTGGAGAAAACGCGTACGGTCGCCGTCGTTCGCGTCGACGACTCGATCGCGCGTCGTGGCTACGAAGCCTGAACGATGCGCTGCGGCACGCGCTCGCCGTCCGCGTCGTCCGACGCCAGCATGCGCGGAATCTCGTCAACGAGCGCATCGATGACGACGCGCACCTTCATCGGCACATTGCGCGACGCCGGGCGCACCACGAACACTTCGGCGCCAGACACGCTGTCGCTGTCCATCACGAGCGCGAGACGGCCGTCGCGCACGTACGGCGCCATCAGCCAGCACGGCAGCCACGCAAGGCCCGCGCCGGCCGCCGCCGCGTCGGCGATCGCCTGCAGGTCGTCGAATCGCAGGCGGCCTGCCGGGCGATGGTCGTGCACCGCGCCGTCCGCGCCGATGATTCGCCACGGCGTCGGCTGCCCGCCGCGCGAATACGCGATGCCGCCGTGCGACGCGAGTTCGTCGAGCCCCGACGGCCGGCCGTGACGATCGAGATAGGCAGGCGATGCGCAGATGCCCATGCGCTGCACCCCAAGCTTCCGGCCGACCAGCGCACTCGTGTCGGCCAGCGTGCCGATACGCACCGCAATGTCGAAGCCGTCGTTGACGAGATCGGCGATGCGATCGCTGAACGATACGTCGATTTCAAGCCGCGGATGACGCTCGACGAGGCGCCGCACGACGGGCGCCACGCATTGCCGGCCGAACAGCACGGGCACGCTGACCCGCACGCGGCCGGTCGGCTCGCGCCGGCCCGCGTCGAGTGCGGCTTCCGTCTCGCCGAGTTCGGCCAGCAACCGCCGACACTGCTCGTAATAGACGAGCCCCTCGTCGGTCAGGCCGAGCTGACGCGTCGTGCGCTGCAAGAGGCGCGCACCGAGCCGCTGTTCGAGCCGCGCGACGATCTTCGCAACAGCCGAGCGCGTCATGCCGAGGCGCAGCGCCGCCGCCGCGAAGCTGCCCGACTCCACGACGTCGACGAATTCGACGATGCCTCTCAATCGCTCGTCCATGCAGTTCCGCTCCGATGGAATGACAGGTTTGTGTCCGTGCCGGCGACAATCGTTGGCCGAATTCTCGCCAATGTGTCCCGCAGCGCAACACTATGATAGTCCCGTCCATCTCGAAAAAGGAGCCGACATGCACGCATGGCAAATCAAACCGGGGGACGGCATTGCCGGGCTCCGGCGCATCGACGCGACGCTTCGCCCGGTCGGGCCGACCGACGTCGTCGTGAAGATCCACTCGACCGCACTGAATTATCGCGACCTGATGTTCGCGCGCGGCGACTATCTCGGCATCGGCACCGACGCGCTGATACCCGTCGCCGACGGCGCCGGCGAAGTCGTCGAGACCGGTCGCGACGTCACGCGGTTCAAGCCGGGCGATCGCGTGATCAACACGTATTTCCCGCACTGGATCGACGGGCCGCCCACGCCGCCGAAGGTCTCGGGGTCGCCCGGCTCGCATTTCGACGGCGTGCTCGCCGAACGCTTCGTCTCCGACGAAACCGCGCTCGTCGGGATCCCAGCGCATCTCGACTACGACGAAGCGGCAACGCTGTCGTGCGCGGGCATTACTGCGTGGAATGCGCTGTTCGTCGACGGCGGGCTGAGACCGGGCGCGACGGTCGTGCTGCTCGGCACGGGCGGTGTTTCGATCATCGCGCTGCAGCTCGCGCATGCGGCCGGACTGCGCACGATCGTGACTTCGTCGAGCGATGCCAAGCTCGAACGCGCCCGCGCACTCGGTGCGGACGCAACGATCAACTACCGCACGACGCCCGAATGGCAGCATGAAGTGCTGCGGCTCACCGACGGTGCGGGCGCGGATCTCGTCATCGAAGTCGGCGGACGCGATACGCTCGCGCGCTCGGTCGCCGCGACGAAAATGGGCGGCATCGTGTCGGTGATCGGCGGCGTCAGCGGGTTCGGCGGCCCCGAACTCGGGCTGCTGTCGCTGATTGGCGGCATTCGGAAACTGCACGGGATCATGGTCGGCAGCCGCGCAATGCTCGACGACGTCGTGCGGCTCGTCGACGCGAAACGGATCAAGCCGGTGGTCGATCGCGTGTTCGGTTTCGACGAAGCGCCGCAGGCCTATGCGTGTCTGCAGTCGGGTCAGCATTTCGGCAAGGTCGTGATTCGCGTCGCGTCGTAACGGATGAAGGCGGCGCACGCCGCCTTCTCCTCGCTGCACGCTTCGCGCCCGCTCCGCGCGCCGTCGTCAGAACATCTGGCGCAGGCCGATCGCGGCCCCGACGTTGTTGGTCCTGCCGATCTGGTCAACCTTGCCGGTGAGCCGGTTGGTGGCGCCCGGGTAGTCGGCCGCGAACGCGCCGTTGCCGCGTGCGAAATCGACCGTGCCGTATACCTCCGTGTGCTTCGACAGCGCATATTCGGCCAGCATGGTCGCCGAGTAATTGATCCCGGAGCCGAGCGTGCCGTCGAGCCGCTCCGCGTTGCGCGCGTGGCCGTAATAGCCGGCCACCGTGATCAGCAGCGGCGCGGTAGCCTGCCAGTTCGCGCCGACGTAGAACGTATCGTCGATGCGGTTCGGGCTGCCGCCGGCGAGCGTGGGCGCGCCGGCCTGCTGCAGGTTGAAGTCCGTCGTGCCCGTCTTGTCCTGACCGTGCAGCCAGCCGGCCAGCAGGCGCACGGACGGCGTGACCTGATACGCGCCGCTCACGTGCAGGAAGTTCACCTTCGCGCCGTTGACCGCACTGCCGTTCACGGACGACACCGAGGTCTGCTGGTAGCCGGCGTTGATCGACGCGGGCCCTTGCGCGTAGGTCAGCTCGACACCGTATGTGCTGTCGAGGCCCATCGCGCCGGCATGATTGCCGAGCCCGTAGATCGCATCGATGCTGAAGCCGTTGTACGAGAACTTGTACTTCACCGAGTTCGGCACGGTCAGGTAATTGCCGATGCCGTTGTACGCCCAGCTGTCCTGCCAGTAGTCGCCGACGGTCATCGGATCGAACACGTCACCCATCGTGTCGTACAGCGGGGCGTACTGGTTGCCGAAGGTCAGCGAGCCGTACCGGTCGCTCGACAGGCCGACGTATGCTTGCCGGCTGAACAGCGTGTTCGCGACGTGCAGCTTGCCGTCGCCGAGCTCGAAGCCGTTCTCCAGACGAAAGATCGCCGACAGGCCGCCGCCGAGATCCTCGCTGCCGCGCAAGCCCCAGCGGCTGTGCGTTTCGGGGCCGACGGTCATTCCGATCAGGTCCTTGCCGTCGGGGCCGGCGTTCGTCTGATAACGGATCGCCGTATCGACGAGGCCATACAACGTGACGGAACTCTGCGCAAATGCGGACGACGCCGCTGTCAAGACGAATACCGCGCCGACACCACCGGATACGACGATGCGTTTCATGAAAGGCCTCCCTGAGCGATTGATTTTGTAAGCAGTCCGACAGCATTCGTGTCGGCCTGCCGGTATAGCGCTCGGGAGAATAATCGGTCATATTCGCGGCACCTATTGCTGCTTCCGGATTGGACCTTTCCAATACGCTCAACAATGATGGCGACGTGCAGTGCGCGATCGCCGGCCCGTGCAGAAACGATCGCGTCACGCGGTCGGCGGCTCAACGAAGCTGCACCATCCGGCGGCTGATCGCGAGCCATTCGCGAATCGCGCTCTCGCGCGCCGCGCCCCGCCGCCAGAGTATGCCGAAGCGCCGCGGCTCGGTCGGCTTCGGCAGCGCGAGCCGGACGATCCGCAGCCGCTCCGCGAGCGGCGACGCGATGTCCGGGACCAGCGATACGCCCAGCCCGCGCTCGACCATCATTGCGATCGCCAGCAGCGAATTGATCTCGAAGCGCTCGTGCGGATCAATCCCGTGGTCGCGCAGATAGCGGTCGGCCTGCTTGCCGCCGCCGAGACTCCGGTCGTAGCGGATCAGCGGCTCGTGGCGCAGCAAGTCGTGCGCGTCGCGCGCGGCGAGATCCTGCGGCGCCAGCACGACGAGCGGCTCGATGCGCAGCAGTTCCCACACCATGCTTTTCGGCAGCGCGAAACTCGGATGCAGGCAGACCGCCGCGTCGTGATCGCCTCGTCGCACGGACTCGTAAAGCTCCGCCGACGTACCGGACTGGATCAGCACCTTCAACCGCGGATGCCGGGTCGCGAACTGGGCCAGCACGTCGGGCAGGATGCTGTGCAACGCGGTGTTGATCGCGCCGAGGCGCAATTCCCCGGACAATTGCGCATCGTCGGCCGCGACCGATTTCAGGTCATCGAACTCGCGAACGAGCCCACGCGCACGCTCGAGCACGCGGTAGCCGGCCTCGGTCGGGCGCACCGAGCGGCCCGCGCGTGCGAGCAGCGCCACGCCCAGCTCCCGCTCCAGCACCCGCATCTGCAAGGCGACCGCGGCGGGCGTGAGATCGAGCCTGCGCGCGGCCTGCGCCATCGAGCCCGTGTCCGCGACGAGCACGAAGCTCTTGAGGAACACGATATCCATAAAGATAGTTTTTCTATCGTTTGAAGGAATCAAACCTGTATTCATCCAGTGTAGCGGGATTTCTATACTGGCCGCATGAAAAGCAAACTGTTCGTTCCTGGCTCCCGTCCCGACCTGTTCGACAAAGCGTTGAACGGTCCCGCCGACGCCGTGTCGTTCGATCTCGAGGACGCGGTCGCCGAAGACCGCAAGGATGCCGCGCGCGCCGCGCTGCGCGCGCGGCTCGACCAGCCGCTGCCGCCGACAAAAACGATCGTGGTGCGCGTGAACGCGCTCGGCACGCGCGGCTTCGACGCCGATCTGGAAGCGGTCGCACGCCCCGGCGTCGCGATCGTCAACCTGCCGAAGCCGCGCGACGCGAACGACGTGCGCGCGGCGGCGGCCGCGCTTGAACGCGCCGAGCGCCGCAACGGCGTCACGACGCCGATCAGCCTCCTCGTCAACATCGAAACGCCGCGCGCGCTGCGGCTCGCATCCGAACTCGCGGCGGCCGATCCGCGCGTGATCGGCTTGCAGCTCGGCCTCGGCGACCTGTTCGAACCGCTCGGCATCGACCGTCGCGAAACCGCGGCGCTCGTGCCCGTGATGCTCGCGGTGCGCATCGCCGCGGGCGAGGCGGGCATCGCCGCCTACGATGCCGCGTTCGCCGACATCGGCGACGCCGACGGCTTCCGCGCCGAGGCCGCGCTATCGCGGCGGCTCGGCTTCGCCGGCAAGAGCTGCATCCATCCGACGCAGGTCGGCATCGCGAACGACGTGTTCCGGCCAACCCTCGACGAAATCCGCGCTGCGTTGCGCGTGCTCGATGCGGAGCGGCAGGCCGTCTCCGACGGCCGCGGCGCGTACGTGGTGGACGGCCGGATGATCGACGCGCCGTTCGTCGCCCGCGCCCGCGCGATCGTCGACGAAGCGATCGCATTCGGCCTGATTCCACCGTCGGACATCGCCCCGCAACCCGCACGCATCGAATCATGACTCAACCCTTCATCGACGTTCCCGCGGCGCCGCATGCGGCCGGTCTTGGCCACTCCGGCGCCGGCCCGCTCGCCGGCATCCGCGTGCTCGACCTCAGCGCCTACATCGCCGGCCCGTACGGGTGCACGTTGCTGGCCGACCAGGGCGCCGACGTGATCAAGATCGAGCCGCCGGCCGGCGACAACCTGCGCAACTATCCATCGACGCTGGACGAGCAAAGCCGCGCGTTCCTCGGTGTCAATCGCGGCAAGCGCGGAATCGTGCTCGATCTCAAGCAGCCGGCCGGGCGCGAGGTGCTGCTCGAACTCGTGCGCGACGCCGACGTGCTGGTCCACAATTTCCGGCCGTCCGTCCCCGCGCGGCTCGGCATCGATTACGCGCGGCTTCGCGAACACAATCCGCGCCTCGTCTACTGCGCTGTCACCGGCTACGGCGAATCGGGGCCGCTGAAGGACAAGGCCGGCTACGACCAGGTGCTGCAGGCGATGACCGGCATGTGCGCGCTGCAAGGCGAACCCGGTGCGCCGCCGTCGATCGTGTACGGCTCGGTCGTCGACTATTACGCGGCCTCCCTCGTCGCAGCCGGCGTCGCGTCCGCGCTGTACGAGCGGACCCATAGCGGGGCCGGGCAATACGTGGGCATCTCGCTGCTGCGCGCCGCGCTCGCGATGCAGTCGGCGCGACTGGTCTGGGCCGAAGGCGAGGCACGCGACGTCGGACGCGACATGCGATCGGGCGGCATCACGGGCCTGCATCCGACCCGTGACGGTTATCTTTACCTGTCAGCGAACACGCCGCATTTCTGGCGCGCGTTGTGCGTGAAGGTCGGACTGCCCGCACTCGCCGACGATCCGCGCTACGACACGGTGCGCAAGCGCGCGGGCGCGCACGACGAACTCGTCCCGCTGCTGCGCGCCGCGCTGCTGGCCCGCTCCGCGCGCGACTGGGAGGCCGCGTTCGGCGACGAGGTGCCTTGCGCCACGGTGCGCGAGATCGAGGACATGTTCGACGATCCGCAAGTCGACGCCGAACGGCTCGTCGCCGAATTCGACCATCCGTCGGCTGGTCGCTATCGCGGCTTCTGCCGGCCGATCGCGTTCGAGCGCACGCCGGGCCCGGATCCGCTCGGCGCGCCTGCGCTCGGCGAGCATTCGGACGACGTGCTCGCCGAGCACGGCTACGATGACGAACGGCGCGCCGAGCTGCGGCGTCGCGGCGCCATTCGCTGAAACCGCAAACTGCCGGCAGCGCGCCGGCCGAACGACACGATTCACCCGGAGACACCATGAGAAGACGTACGTTCCTCGCCTCGCTCGCCGCCGCGAGCGCGTCGCGCGCGCATGCATCCGGCCCCGCGGCGGCCGAAGCGGCGATACAGCCGGCGCACGCAGCGCCGTCGAACGCATGCGACGCACACCTTCACGTCTTCGATTCCCGCTTCAGGTCCGAGCCTGGCGCGCGGATCTTCGCGCACGCGACGGCGGACGACTACCGCCGCGCGATCCAGGCCCGGCTCGGCACGACGCGCGCCGTCGTCGTCACGCCGCGCGCGTACGCGACCGACAACAGCGTGACGCTCGATGCGATACGACAGCTCGGCGCGGACCGCACGCGCGGCGTCGGCGTCGTGCGCGAAGACGTATCGGATACCGAATTGCATGCGCTGCACGACGGAGGCATCCGCGGCATCCGGTTCACGCTGTATCGCCCCGAGCATGCGCCCACGCGCTTCGACATGGTCGAGGCGCTCTCCGCGCGCGTGCATGCGCTCGGCTGGCATGTGCAGCTGCACTGGACCGCCGACCAGATCGCCGCGCACGAGGCGCTGCTCGTGCGCCTGCCGTCGACCATCGTGTTCGACCACATGGCGCGCCTGCCACAACCGGCGGGCACGTCGCATCCCGCATACGCGATCGTGCGCCGTCTCGTCGACCAGGGCCGAACGTGGATCAAGCTGTCCGGGCCGTACCTCGATTCGCGCGTCGGCGTGTCCGGGCGATTCGCCGACGTCGACGCGGTCGCCCGCGCGTGGGCCGTCGCGGCGCCCGAGCGCCTGGTATGGGGCAGCGACTGGCCGCATGCAACGGAATCCGCCGCGCCCGACGACGCGCGGCTGTTCGATCAACTCGCGGACTGGGCACCCGACGAACGTCTGCGCGAGCGGATCCTCGTCGACAATCCGGCCCGGCTGTACGATTTCCCCGACTGACCGCCGCCCCGATGCGGCGACGCAACGTCGACACGCATCGCCGACACAACAAACACCAACAGGAGACATGCATGCGCCTCGCCGATTCCCCACCCCGTGCGGCCCGCATCCGCCTGACGGACGCGACGATTCGCGTGTTCGAGAGAACGATTCCCGATCCGTTCGTCCTCGCGCTGCTGATCACCGCGTTCGTCGCCGTGCTGGCCGTCGCGATCGCGCCGCGCGCGACGCCGGTCGCCATGATCGGTGGGTGGACCAAGGGATTCTTCGATATCCTCACGTTCACGGCGCAGATGGCGCTCGTGTTCGCGACCGGGCACGCGCTGGCCCATGCGCCGCTCGTGCAGCGTGCGTTCCGCGCGATCGTGTCGTTCGCGCGCACGCCGGCCCAGGCGGCGACGCTGGTCTTCCTGTCGGTGGCCGTCACGTCGTTCATCAACTGGGCATTCGGCCTCGTGATCAGCGCACTGCTGGCGCGCGAAGTCGCCAAGCGCCTGCGCGTCGATTTCGCGTGGATCGTCGCGTGCGGCTTTTCGGGTTGGGTAGTGTGGGCAAGCGGATTGTCCAGTTCGATCGCGCTCGCGCAATCGACGCCCGGCAGCGCGATGAACGTCGTCGAGAAACTGACCGGCCACGTGCTGCCGTTCGGCGAAACCGTGCTGACCCGCTTCAACCTGGTTCCGACGCTCGCGATGCTCGTGCTGACGCCGGCGCTGCTCGTCTGGCTCATGCCCGATCCTGCTCGCGCCGAAGCGCTGTCGCCCGACATTCAACCCGCCTCGCCACCCGCATCCGCTTCGGCCGCGCCCGGCGCCGCCGGACGCCGCTCGCCGGCGCAGTGGCTCGAGCGCTCGTGCGTGCTCAGCGTTCTGGCGGGACTGTTCGGACTGTCGGTACTGGGGCTGGCATACGCCGGCCGCGTTCCGCTGGCGGGCGTGAACGTCGTGATTCTCGCGATGCTCACGGCGGGTGTGCTGCTCCATGGCCATCCGCTCGCCTACGCACGCGCGATCAAGCAGGCGACCGCGCAGACGGGTTCGCTGCTGATTCAATATCCGCTGTACGGCGGCATCATGGGCCTGATGGACGCGACCGGCCTGCCCGGCGTCATATCGCATGGCTTCATCGCGATCGCAACCACCGACACGCTGCCGTTCTGGAGCTACGTCTGCTCGCTCGCGATCACGTTCCTGATCCCGAGCGGCGGCGGGCACTGGGCCGTACAGGGCCCCTTCGTGGTGCCGGCCGCCGTCGCGCTGCACGCGTCACTGCCCGCGACGACCATGGCCGTCGCGATGGGCGAACAGGTGTCGAACATGATGCAACCGTTCTGGGTCGCACCGGTGGTCGCGATGGCCGGCATCGGCGTGCAGCGGGTGCTCGGCTACACGGCGCTGACGTTCGTGCTGGGCGCGATCGTCTACGGCTGCGCGCTGCTGTGGCTCGTCTGACACGCACGGAGGCACGATGAAGCGCAGAACGTTTCTCGTGGCGCTCGGCGCGGCGGCCGCCTGCCCGGCCATCGCGCAGGTCGCGCCCGCGACGCCTACCCTGGCGCGCCAGCTGGCCGACTATGCCGTCGCACTGACGTGGGATGCACTCGATGCGACGACGATCGAAACCGCGAAGGCGCACCTCATCGACGCACTCGGCTGCGCACTCGTCGCCCATGATGCGCCGCCCGTCGCGATGTGCCGGCGCATCGCGACGACGGCCGCGGGGCCGGCGACGCTCATCGGCACGCGCCGCGGCTCGACGCCCGAGCTGGCCGCGTTCGCCAATGGCGCGGCCGTCCGCTACGAGGATCTCAACGATCTGTACGTGGGCGCCGAACCGGGCCATCCGAGCGACAACATCGCGCCATGCCTGGCCGTCGCCGAAGCAGCGCGCGCGAGCGGACGCGACCTGCTGCTAGCGATCGTGCTCGCCTATGAGATCGACTGCCGGCTGCTGGACGCCGCAAACATCACGAGCCGCGGCTGGGATCACCCCGTCTACAGCCTGCCCGCCGTCGCGCTGGCGGCCAGCAAGCTGATGCGGCTCGATCGCGACCGGATGGAGCAGGCGGTCAATCTGTCGCTCAGCGGTCATCTCGCGATGAACCAGACACGCGTGCAGCAACTGTCCGACTGGAAGGGTCTCGCGGATGCGTCGGCATCGCGCGACGGCGTATTCGCCGCACAACTGGCTCGTGAAGGCGTGACCGGGCCGGCACCGATCTTCGAAGGCCGGGCCGGGCTGTTTCAGCAGGTATCGGGCCCGTTCGCGCTCGACGTCGCATCGTTCGGCGGCCCACAACGCGCGTTCCGGATCGATGCGTGCGCAATCAAACCGTATCCGGCCCAGGGCTACACGCTGACCGCGATCCCCGCCGCGATCGACCTCGCGACGCGGATCGGCGATCTCGCGCGCATTCGCGCGATCCATATCGACACGACGCACATGGGCTACGTGACGGCGGGTCGCGATCCGGAGAAGTGGCGGCCCGAAACGCGCGAGACGGCGGATCACAGCCTGCCGTACATCGTCGCGCGTGCGATGCTCGAACGCGACATCACGCGCGACAGCTACGGACCGGCCGCGCTGCGCGATCCGGTCGGTCGCGCGCTGATGGCCGTCACAACGGTCGCCGAGGATGCGCGCCTCACCGCGATGCAGCCGAACGCGATTCCGAACCGGCTGACGGTGACGCTCGACGACGGCCGCACGCTCGAACGGCAAGTCGACACGTTGCCAGGCTTCCCCGGGCAGCCGACGTCGCGCGCCGATACGGAACGCAAGTTCCGGCACAACGTCGCGGGGCGTCTTCCGGAGCAGCGTGCGCGACACGCGCTCGATGCTCTGTGGGCGCTGGATGCCCGCACCGATCTGGACGGACTGCTCGCGCTACTGGCCGTCGAATCCCGGTCGTGACAGGCGCACGCGCCGGTCGATGAACACCCGCCCGTCGTGAAGAGCGGCGTTCGCGACCAGCGGCAGGCCGCGGTAAGATGAACGCCCCTTCCGTCGCTTTGCCGCCCAAGCCATGTCGACCACCATCGCCACCCTTTTGCCGCTCGCCGGCGTCCTTCTCCTGAGCGTGGCCAGCCCGGGCCCGAACTTCGTGATCGTCACGTCGACCGCCGTCGCGCAACGCCGCGCCGGCGTGATGACCGGGCTCGGCCTCGCCGCCGCATCGGGCACCTGGGCGGCGGTCGCGATTGCCGGCCTCAGCCTGCTCGTGACCCACGTCACCTGGGTGCACCCCGCGCTGCGGCTCGCGGGCGCCGCGTATCTGATCTGGCTCGGCCTGAAAATGGTGCTGACCGCGCGCAAGCCGCTCGCTGTTTCCGCGCCGGCGGCGTCCTCCGACTGGCATGCCGCGAAGAAGGGCTACGTGGTCAGCATGACGAACCCGAAATCCGTCGCGTTCTACGGCAGTATCTTCGCGTTGATGGTGCCGGCCCATGCGCCGCCGTGGCTCGATCTCGCGGTCGTCGTGTTGTCGATCGGAATTTCGGGCGCGTGGTACTGCACCATGGCGCTGCTCGCGTCGCACCCGTCGGTGCGCCGGCTGCTGATTCGGCGCAAGGCCGTGCTCGACACGACGGCCGGGCTGCTGCTGATGGGGCTCGGCGGGCGGATGCTGGCCGGGCGCTGAGCGCCGTCACGCGCCGGCATCGCCACGGAAAAAGGCCGCTTGCGATACGCAGCATGCGACACACTGCACGTTGCACCGGAATCCGAAATGAAATCGCGCGCCGGGTCGAATGGCGCGCTTCGATGGAACGATGGATCGATGAACGACAGCCGACGGGCATAGCGCATCGTCGCTGCACACACTCCGTCACCGCATCAACGTACCGGATCGACCGGCACGACCGGCGCGCCGCGCGCCTCGATGTCGCGCCCCGCGAGCAAACACAGATCCTCGCGATGATGCGTGGCGACCACTTGCACGCCCACCGGCGCGTCGTTGACGATCCCGGTCGTCACCGCGAGCCCCGGCAGCCCCATCGCCGGCAGCGCCCGCAGCGTGAGCTGCGCTTCCCAGACGCGCTCGAACCCTTCCGGCCCTTGCCGATCGAGATCGTCGGGAAACGGCAGCTCGGACGACACCGGCAACAACAACACCGCATATTCGTCGAGAAAGAGCCGCCATTGCCGCGTCAGCGTCGTACGCCGCACGAGCGCGCGGCTGATCACGTCGGCCGGCAGATCGCGCACCTTGCCGCGCACGGCGGCGATCACCGCGGCCGCGCCCGGATCGCCATCGCTCGCCACCGCGTTCGCCAGCGCATCGAATCCGTCGCCGAGCCAGAGCTGCTCCTGCAACAGCGCGGCCTCGCGCATCGGCGGCGTATCGTCGATTTCGTCGACGGTCCAGCCCGCGTCGACGAGCCGTCGCGCGGCATCGCGCAGCGCGGCCTCGACCTCGGGCACGACCTCCAGACCGCGCGGACGCACGCATAGCGCCGCGCGCTTCGGCACCGCGCGACCGTCGATCGGCACCGGCACGTACCACGGGTCGCGCGGGTCCGGCGCGGCGAATGCACGCAGCGCCAGCGCGAGATCGTCGATCGTGCGTGCAATCGGCCCCGTCGTCGACATCAGTTGCGCGCCGATCGCACGCTCCGGCCCTGACGCATTGAATGCCGGCACGCGCCCGAGCGACGGACGGATGCCGTGCACGCCGCACGCATAGGCCGGATAGCGCACCGAGCCGCCGATGTCGGTGCCGAGCGCGATCGGGCCGATCCCGGCGGCCACGGCAGCCGCCGCGCCGCCGCTCGAACCGCCCGGCGTCAGCGAACGGTTGCGCGGATTGTACGTATGGCCGTGCACGAGGTTCGACGTGAACCAGCGCAGCGCGAACGTCGGCGAATTGGTGCGGCCGAGCAGCACGGCGCCGGCCTTTCTCAGGTTCGACACCGACGGGCTGTCGGCGCTCGCGATCAGGTTTTCCTGCAACCGCGTGCCGTTGGTCGTCGCGAACGTCGCGACGTCGACGTTGATCTTCACCGTCACGGGCACGCCGGCGAGCGGGCCCGGATCGTCGCCGCGGGCGATCGCGCGATCGACGTCGTCGGCCTGCCGCCGCACCTCGTCGGGACGATGCTCGACCACCGCATTGATCGCGGGGTTCACCGCTTCGAGGCGCGCCAGTGTGGCATCCGCCACTTCCCGCGCGGACACTTCACGCTGCCGCACACGCTTCGCGATTTCAGTCGCCGACAGTTGCCAGAGTTGCTGCGTCATGACTTCTCCTCGTGAAAGGACATCACAATCACCGACGGCGCCACGTCATCCGCCACGCGGCGCCGCATTCACTCACTGCGCATCCTGCTTCGCACGTTCCGCCGCCGCGATGATCGCTGCGGCCACGGCCTTCGGCTGGCTCAGCATCGCGACGTGGCTGCCGTTCACGCGCGTGACCGTCGCGCCGATCCGCTTCGCCATCGCCTCCTGCAGCTTCGGATCGATCATCCGGTCCTGCGTCGCGACGACGAACGACGACGGCTTCGCATGCCACGCGGCCTGCGCGACCTTCTCCGAAATGCAGCCACCGTACCACGGCCCTTGCGTCGCCGCGACGACGCGTTGCTGCGCGGGCGGCAGATCCGGCGCGAAATCCTGCGCGATCGCCTTGTCCGACAGCGTCGCGAAGCCGCCGCCGTCCTTGCGCAGCTCGCCGGCCCACGACGGTGCCGGCAACCCCTGCGTGACGTCGGCGATCGACTGGCCATTGTCCGGCGCGAATGCGGCGACGTAGACGAGCGACTTCACCTTGTCGTCGTTGCCGGCGTCGCTGATCACGACACCGGCCCACGAATGGCCGACCAGCACGACGGGGCCCTTCTGTTCGTCGATCGCGCGCTTCGTCGCGGCTGCGTCGTCGGCGAGCGAGCTCAGCGGGTTCTGCACCGACACGACGTGCAGGCCGCGCGCTTCGAGCAGCGGAATCACGCGGTTCCAGCTCGACCCGTCGGCGAATGCGCCGTGCACCAGCACGACGTTCGTGCCTTTCAGGTCTTCCTTCGGCGCGGCCTGCGCCGCGACCGCACCGAACAGCCCGCCGAGCACCGCCGCGGACACCAGAACCCGTTTCGTCAAACCGATCATCTTCATGCTCCTTTTCGTCGTGTCGTTCATCTGAAGTGTTGCCGATGCGGCCGCGCCCGCGTGCGGCAGGCGCGGCAATGCATCACGAATGTGCGTACAGGTCGTCGGCGTCCGTCCGCGCGTTGCGCGCGGCGCGCTGGTCGGCCGCGGCGTAGCGCGCAGCGGCAGGCGCGGACGCGGCAGCCACGTTGTCGTCCTGCGACTTCGACGGGCCGTTCTGGTCGGAGCGCGCGACCTGCTGCGCGGCGGCGACGGCGTTCTGCGCGGCGGCGATATCGTCCGGGTAACGCGCGTCACTGCCGGCCGGGTTGTAGCCGGCCTTCTCGAGCCGGATGAGGTCGGCGCGCACGTCGGCACGCGTGAGGCCGTGGCCGGTCTCGGCGAACGACAATGCGGGGATCGAAGCGAGCACGGCGACTGCGAGGATTTGAGCGGCTTTCATGAGATTTCTCCTTGGCGGAAGTTGGGGGGTATCGATCACTCGGCGTCCGTTGCGACCGTCTCGCACCGAACGTTTGCTGCATGTCGACAGTAGAACCCGCTCACGTATCCGGCATGTTTCCGAAACAGGGGCGTTCTGCAATCCGATGTTTCCGCAGCGGTTCCCGATACAGTGCGATACAAATCCGGTAACCCGCACACCGCGCGCCCGCGTCCCAACATGAAAAAAGGCGTGCCTCATACGGCACGCCTTTCCGTCAAACCGGTCCGGTCAGGTCACATCAGGGCGCAAGCCGCGTGAACACGAAATCGTGATTCTTCACGCGCGCCTGATGACACGCGAAGCAGGTCTGGTGCTGACCGATATCGGCCGGCACGCCGTTGATGAAGCGCCCGAAACCCCAGCCGCCCGTCGACGCATAACGGCGCGAATCCTTGACCATCACCTGCACGGTCGTCGCCTGGCCAGGCACCGTCGCCGGCGCGAATTCGTCGGACTGCTTGCGTTTGTACGCGAGCTTCACGAGGATTGTGCCGTCCGGAAACGGCAGCGTCGACTGTTCGAGCGCGCGGATCGCGACGGGATTGCCGAGGACCACGCGCAGTTCGTCGAGCGGCGCCGCTTCCTCGGCCGGCGCGACCATTTCCCACTTCCGGTAGCCGGGCGGGATCGTCACGCCGTAGATCGGCGACGTCGCCGGCTTCGGCTGCTCCGCGAACGCGGCCGGACCGCTCGCCGACCACGCGCCCGCCAGCAGCGCGCCCGCGACGAGCGCACGGCGCGCGCCGCGGCGCGACACGATCGTGCCGGCCCGCATCACAGGTGCTCCACTTGCAGGATCGCATCGGCGAATGCCTGCGGCGCTTCCTGCGGCAGGTTGTGGCCGATGCCGCCCGTGATGGTCCGGTGCTGATACTTGCCCGTGAACTTCTTCGCATACGCGGCAGGCTCCGGATGCGGCGCGCCGTTCGCGTCGCCCTCCATCGTGATCGTCGGCACGGTGATGGCCGGGCCGGCGGCGAGCCGCCGCTCGATGTCGTCGTATTGGGCTTCGCCCTTCGCGAGCCCGAGGCGCCAGCGATAGTTGTGGATCACGACGGCCACGTGGTCGAGGTTCTGGAACGACGCGGCGCTGCGCGCGTAGGTCTCGTCGGAGAACTGCCACTTCGGCGATGCGAGTTGCCAGATCAGCTTGTTGAACGCGTCGCGATTCGCCGCGTAGCCGAGCGCGCCGCGCTCGGTCGTGAAGTAGAACTGATACCACCACTGGAATTCCGCCTGCGGCGGCAGCGGCTTGCGGTTCGCCTCCTGGCTGCCGATCAGGTAGCCGCTCACCGACACCAGCGCCTTCACGCGCTGCGGCCACAGTGCCGCGATGATGTCGGCCGTGCGCGCGCCCCAGTCGTAGCCGCCGAACACCGCGCGATCGATCTTCAGCGCATCCATCAGCGCGACGATGTCGACGGCCGTCACCGCCTGCTGGCCGTTCCGCACGGTGTCGGCCGAGCGGAACGTCGTCGATCCGTAGCCGCGCAAGTACGGCACGATCACGCGATAGCCGGCCGCCGTGAGCAGCGGCGCGACTTCCGCGTAGCTGTAGATGTCGTACGGCCAGCCGTGCAGCAGGAACACGACGGGGCCGTTCTTCGGTCCGAGATCCGCATACCCGACGTTCAGCACGCCGGCGTCGATCTGGTGGATCTTGCCGAGCGAGGCCGCGCCGGCCGTGCGCTTCGGCGTCGACGCATCGGGCGCCGACTGCGCACGCGCCAGCGCACCGAACCCGAGGTCGGCGAGGCTCAGGCTTGCGAGTGTCGTGCCCAGAATCAGGCGGCGGCGGGTGTTCACGGTATCAGGCATGACGCGTTCTCCATTGTCGATCGCTAAGGAAGTGGCCCGCGGCACGTGCGGGCGCTCTGGTATCGCCGTTCACGGCGGCGGCGCCTGACATCGCGCCGCCCGTGTGAATCGCTTCACCGGTTTTATATCCGATCCATCCGAAGGCTTTGTATCCCAACGTATCCGGGTTCGGGCACGACATACAGCGATTCAAAATTCGCGGCGGAAACGGGGGTTCGCGGTCGGTCGTGCGCAACGCGTCACGCGGACCGGCATCGCGACCGGCCCGCGTTCTCCCGTCAAATCCCGCTTACGCGCGACGCAACGGCCGGAACCCGGCACGCACTTCGCGAGCGAACAGTTCCGGCTCCTCCCATGCCGCGAAATGCCCGCCCTTGTCGACTTCGTTGAAGTAGATCAGGTTGTGATAGCTGCGCTCGGCCCAGCTGCGGGGCGCCTGGTAGATCTCGCCGGGGAACACCGTGATCGCCGCCGGCAGCGAGATGTCCACCGCGTTGAAGTTGTTCGAGTGATCCTCCCAGTAGATCTGCGCGGCGGACGTCGCCGTGTCGGTCAGCCAGTACAACGAAATGTCGTCGAGAATCTCGTCGCGCGGGATCGAGCGTTCGGGCACGCCGCCGCTGTAGGTCCACTGCGAGATCTTGTCGTACATCCACGCGGCCTGACCCGACGGCGAATCGGCGAGCGCATAGCCGACCGTCTGCGGGCGCGTGACCATCATCGCCGAGTAGCCGCAGTTGTCGCGATAGAACGTCGCGAGCTTCTCGTACGCGGCCTTCTCCTTCGGCGACAGCGACGCCGGTGCCGGCGCGTCGGTCTGGAGCAGCGTCGCGATGTCGGGCGGCACCGTCGCCGGCATGTTCACGTGAATTCCGGCCAGGCCCTGCACGCGCTGCATCGCCATCCGGTGCGAGATCACCGAGCCGCAGTCGCCGCCCTGCGACACGAAGCGCGTATAGCCGAGGCGCGCCATCAGCTCGCCCCATGCGCGCGCGATGTGGTCGGAGCCCCAGCCCGTCTTCGCCGGACGGCCCGAAAAACCGAAACCCGGCAGCGACGGCACGACGACGTGGAACGCATCGTCGGCACTCGCACCGTGTGCGGTCGGATCCGTCAGCGGGCCGATCGCCTTCAGCAGCTCGAAGATCGAACCCGGCCAGCCGTGCGTCATGATCATCGGCATCGCGTTCGCGTGCCGCGAGCGCACGTGGATGAAGTGAATGTCGAGCCCGTCGATTTCGGTGATGAACATCGGGAAACCGTTCAGGCGCGCCTCGCCCTTGCGCCAGTCGTAGTCGGTGCCCCAGTAGCGCAGCAGCGCCTGCATGCGCGCGAGCCGCACGCCCTGCGATTCGTCGGCGACGGTCTCGCGGCCCGGCCAGCGCGTCGCGGCAATGCGGCGGCGCAGGTCGGCCAGTGCTTCATCGGGGATATGGGCGGTGAACGGACGTATGCCGTCGCCGCCGGTTGCCGCATGCAGCGCGGTGGGCAGCATCGCGGATACGCCGGCGGCCACGGAAGTGGCCAGCAGGTGGCGACGCATCGGGGAAAACTGTGTGGAAGACATCGTTCGGCATCTCCTTTCGTGAAGTGGAAAGTGAACATGCCGCGCGGCGGAGCGCGCTTTCGCTTTCATCCGGGCGTGCGCCGGTTGCGCGGCGTTGCCCATTTGAAAGGTCTGACGTATCCCGGATGTGTCTGGTTTGTACGCGTTTGTAGCGGGGGCGCGACCGACGCCGTCAGGGTGCGATCCAGCGCCCTTCGTAGCCGTCGTCGTTCACGTCGAACACCGCGCGACGATGGCCGTCGCGGGCGAGGTCGAGCCAGTCGATGCGCGTTACCGTGACGTGGAGCAGGCAGAAGTTCCGGTAACCGTCGTCGGTGGTCGCCGTGCCCGTGTCCGGGCTTGCGGTGACATGCGCGTCTTTCGGCGATTCGATCAGCGTGCCGGGGCGCAGCGGTGCGCGATACAGCAGCAGCGTATGCGGACGGTTCGATTGCCAGACCGCGCGACGTTGCGCTTCGTCGTCGCAAATCGTCGCAACGCCTTCCGCGCGAATCTGCACGAGCGAATCGAGATCGCTCGCGACGATCGCGATACGCGGATCGCGGCGCAGCTCCACGACCTTCTCCGAGCGCGCATCGGTGTGGAACGACAGCCGACGATCGGCGCGGCTCGCCTGCCGCAGCACGATCGTGCGCACCTTGGGCGCGCCGTCGAGGCCGAGCGTCGCGGCCTGCACCATGGTGAACGGCGAGCGCTGTGCGCCGACGCCGGATTCCAGGCACGACCAGAGGCGGTCGTACGTTTCCGTGAGCGATTCGATGTCGGACATGATGACCCGGCGATCCTGCGTGGTTCGATCGCACCAGCTTAACCGTTTCGGCGGCGGGATCCCGTCGCGGGCCCCCGCCGCGCGGTTCAGTTGTAGCCGAGGACGACCGGCGCGGCGTCGCGCGTGTCGGTCGAATCCGCGCCGAAGCGGCTGAGCACGTCGGCGACGTATTGCGGCCCCGCGCTAATCTGCGACGACTTGTGTTCGACGGGACGGATGCCGGCCATGCGCGGCGCTTCGTCCATCCATGCCGTGTCGTTGACGACGATGCTCATGTGTGTCTCCTCCTCACGCGGCCAGCGCCGCACCATACGCGCGCACGAGGCGCGTCACGCCTTCCCGGATCGCGTCGACGTCGGGCGCGGCGAACGACAGCCGCAACGAAGCGGCGTCGACGTTGTCGGCAAAGAACGCCTTGCCCGGCACGAAGACGACCTTGTTCGCGATCGCCTGTTGCAGCAGCACGTCCGACGACACCGCGCCGATCCGCGCCCACACGAACATCCCGCCTTCGGGACGATGGAACGTGATCGCATCGCCAAAGCCGTCGCGCAGCGCGTCGCACATCGCATCGCACTTGCGCTTGTAGGCCGCCGTGATGCGCGGCAGATGACGCTCGAGCGCGCCGTCGGCGAGATACTCGGCGGCGGTGGCTTGCGTCCACGGCGCGCTGCACAGGTCGACCGTCTGCTTCGCGATTACGCAGCGCCGCGCGATTTCGGCCGGCGCGATCGTCCAGCCCACGCGCAGCCCCGGCGCGACGATTTTCGACAGGCTCGCGAAGTGCACGATCCAGTCGCGTGCGCCTTCGACTTCGTTCGCGAGCGCGAGCATCGACGGCACCGGTTCGCCCGCGAAACGCAGATCGCCGTAGGGATCGTCCTCGACGATCAGGAAACGGTATTGCACCGCGAGACGCAGCAGCTTCAGACGGCGTTCGCGCGCAAGCGTCGCACCGGTCGGATTCGCGAAGGTCGGCACCGTATAGAGCAGCTTCGGCTGCACGATCGCGCCGGATGCAAGTTGCGAGGCGAGGCGGTCGACGTCGAGGCCATCGCCGTCGACGGGAATCGTCACGATGCGCGCCTGTTGCAGACGCATCGCCGACAGCGTCGCCGGATACGCCGGTTGTTCGGTCAACACGACGTCGCCCGGGGCGACCATCACGCGCAGCAGCAGATCGAGGCCCTGTTGCGAGCCGGTCGTGACGAGCAGTTCGGCCGGCGTGCACGTCACGTTGCGGCGCGCCATCAACGCGATCAGTTGCTGCTTCAGTTCGGCGAGGCCGTCGGTCGGGCCGTATTGCAGGCAGCGGACCGGCTGCGCGTACGCGCGTTCGGCAGCCGTGTTCAGGCCGTCGACGTCGAACAGGTCGCTGGCCGGGTAGCCGCCGGCGAACGAAATCATCCCCGGTTCGGAGAGGTACTTGAACAGCTCGCGGATCGGCGAACCGGCGGGATTCTGGAATGAGGGCGTGAACGCGTACATGTCGTCGTGAGCGGGGTGGCGGCGACGGCCGGGATAGCCGACAGGGCCGCCCGCCAAGGCGCTTCTGGCGCAACGGCGGGAATTCGAGCCACGATTGTCGATAGTCATTAACGCCGCGGCAAACGATATCTATGCACTAGGTCTTGCGGTTTGGTCATCAATTGGGAGAGGCAGATGCCGGCTGTCCCGGGCGAATGCATGCGGCCGCATCGAACGCGCGGGGGATACCTGGACTGTTCTCGATCCGTTCCGGCGGACGCGTCGGGCACGTGACGCCACCGCAGCCCTGATGGCGCCCGGCGAGTTGCCGCGACGTTTCAGATCTGCAACCTAACGTGCGTTCCGGATGCCCGGGTCGCACCCGATGCGCACACGGTTCGACAAGACCGCCGATTCCCGCCATGGGCGTCGCCGGCGCCGCGCGACGAGCTGTCCGGCACGCCTGCGCCCCTTGCGCAGCAATGGTCCCGCCATCCACTTGCCTGCCGCTGCTTCACGGCTGAAACCGATCATCCCGTCTTCGCGGCCGGTGGTCAGTCGCGCCGCGATGGACGATCGACCCGATCCGACGGTTCCCGACCGTTTCAAGACCGACACATTTCCCGCGACGACCGGTATCCCGGCCTGCATCGATGTCGCCTCATCGGTCCGAACGCACGCGCCGGCGGGCGTGGCACGCTCCGTGCGTTCACGCCGAAGGCGCCGGACAGCCGTCCCGGCGCTCAATCAAATATTTCGAAAAGTCCGCGTCCGGCACACCGGTAAGACGCTTTTTCGGTGCAGGACGCATCGGGGGACACAATGAAAACAAGCACCACGATCTCGATCGCGGCGTCGCCGGGGATGAAGAGCGGCGCGGCAACGATCACACCGCGGCCGATCCGCTGCGCAAGCCGGGCATTCCCGCAAGCATCCGCGCCCGCTCGGAACCAGCGGACGCCTGCACACGCACGAGCGCCCCATACCGCCTCTCTCTTCACCGGCATGCGCGTCTGCGTACCGCTGACGATGGGCGGTATGGCAAAACGCGCGCCCTGAGCGGCCCCCTGCATCTCGCCTGAAGGCTCTCGAGCTGTCAGGGTGCAACGCGCCGCCGCCCGCGAAGCCGGGACCTCATGGTCCGTTTCGTCGCATACGGAGCGCCGGCTCACGAAATATCGTCGATAAAAGTCTTCCATTCGATCATGAATCGGACTGAGAAAAGCCCCTGTTCGGTCATCGCACTTGCGCTTTCGTTGGCCGTTCTGTTCCTGATAACGCATCCTTATACAGGCATTCGGCACGACGCGATCCTGTACACCGCGCAGGCGCTATATAACGCGCATCCCGAGCATTTCTCGCACGATCTGTTCTTTGAATTCGGTTCTCAGGATCACTGGACGATTTACGGTCGGATCTTCGCGAAGCTGATCTCGGCATTCGGGCTCCGCGCCAGCAATCTCGCGTGCCTGATCGCGATTCAGGCGCTCTGGTGGAGCGGCATGTGGCGCCTGGCGAAGAAACTGCTGCCCGCCCCGTGGCACTGGCTCGCGATGTTCCTCGTCGCCTGCATGCCGTCCGATTACGGCGCCGGCCTGGTCTTTTCGTATGACGAAGGATTTCTCACGGCCCGGCTTCCCGCCGAAGCACTCGGCCTGTGGGCGATTGCGTCGATGCTCGAAGGCCGTCATCGCATTGCCATCGTGCTGACGATCGTCGCAACCGCCGTTCACCCGCTGATCGGCGGCGCTTCGCTCGTCTTCGTCGTCCTCGGCCGGACGCCACGCGTGAAGTGGTGGCGGCTATTGCCGCTCGCGCTCATGATTTTCGCCGTCGTCGAGATGCCGCCGCTCAAGGTGTTACACCTCTATCCGTTCGATCCGGAATGGCGGTCGATCGCGCGATACAACGTGCCATTCCTGTTCCCGACGTTGTGGTCGCTCACTGAATGGAACAAGGTGTGCTGGGCGATCGCACTTCCCGCGGCACTATGCGCGAACCAGGCGCAGGATCACCGTGCGCTGTGGTCGAATCTCACGCTGATCGGCATTGCCGGCATCGCGCTGACCACGATCGCGGACCTCGCCGGACAGGACGCGATCTGGATACAGATGCAGCCGTGGCGCACGCTGTGGCTGCTGACGTTGATGCAATGGCCCGCGGCCATTTTGCTCGTGCGACGCGAACGCCACACACGGCCGACCCTAATCTGGCTGCTCGCGATCTGCTGGCTCCTGCTCGACGTCGGCGGCGGTTTCATCGCACTGGCGGTTGCCGCGACGCTCCACGCGGCAGCCCGTCGACGGGCGCCCGCCGCTGCCGGCGCGCGGCTCGCCGACCTCACCCCTGCGCTTCGCCGGATGTGGATCGGGACGACCCTCGCTGCCGCGACGATCTGGGTCATATACCAGTGCGCGTATCAGGTCGGTCGCGTCGCGTATCCGACCGGCAGCGTGACGTTCGACATTCCGTGGCTTGAAACACTGATTCACACGCACCTGGTCATCATGCTGGTCGCTGTGCTCGCCGTGCTCAATCTGTCGCGCAATCGAATCGCGGCCATCGGCTTGCCGGTGATATTGGCCGTATTCGCCGCATACGGACTCGTCAATATCGACCAGCGGTCGGAAGCAGCCAGGATCCTGGAAGCCGGCGCCGACCGCGCCGACTTCACGCCGTTCGAAGGTACGGTCGCGCGCGGCGCCATCGTCTATTGGGACGGACCGGCGGACGAAGTCGTCTATCCGTGGCTGATGATGAAGACGTCGAGCTACTACTCGTCGACGCAGGCCGCGGGGCTGATCTTCCATCGCCGGACTACCTTCGAGGCGGTGCGACGGGTCGAGTTGATCAAGCAAGACCCGCGCGCCGCACGACCGCGCGACGGGCACGACACCGACCGAAAGTCGACCGTGTTCGTGTCCAGGTACGAATACGTACCGCTCGACCGAGCTGCCATCCGGCACATCTGTGCAGACCCCGTGCTGGATTTCATCGTGTCGCATCGGCACTACCCGGAGTTGGCAACAGGCTACGCGTGGTCGCCCGAACCCAAAAACACGGTCTGGCTGTACGACTGCCGCAGCATCAGGACGACTGCCGCAGCTCAGGATGCATCGTCCGTGCGCATTCAACCACTCGACCAGACGAACGCGATACCCGCACGACCGACCGCCCGAGGCGGCGCTTCCCCGCCGCGCCACGCGCAAGTGCGCGACGTCTGAACGGGACATCCGGATCATCGATTCGACATGGCAGTTTGCCGCCCGGCTGGAGCGGCCGATACGACAGTCAATGGACCAGCGACTTGAAACTCGGGGTGACAACATGGATCAATCGGTTGACGTACTCATCATCGGCGCCGGACCCGGCGGCCTCACCGCCGCCTATCTGCTGACCAGGCAGACCGACCTGTCGGTCGCGATCATCGAGAAGGATCCTCGGTATGTCGGCGGCATCAGTCGCACCGAACAGTTCGACGACCACTGCTTCGACATCGGAGGACACCGCTTCTTCTCCAAGTCGGCGGACGTTGTCGCACTGTGGCACGAACTGCTCCCGGACGACTTCATCGAGCGACCGCGCAGCTCGCGCATCTTCTACCGGAACAAATTCTATCGATACCCGCTCGACGGCATCGAGGCCTTGCTGAATCTCGGCATCGTCGAAAGCACGCGCTGCGTGCTTTCGTACCTCGCAGCCCGCGTCAAGCCCTGTCCAAACCCGAAGTCCTTTCATCAATGGGTCGCCAATCAATTCGGAGAACGACTGTTTTCCATCTTCTTCAAGACGTATACCGAAAAGGTCTGGGGCATGTCGTGCGACGAGATATCGGCCGACTGGGCCGCGCAGCGCATCAAGGGCCTGAGCCTGTCCACCGCCATCGTGAGCGCGGTAAAGCGCTCGCTCGGCATCCGATCGGGCAAGTCCAACGTCAAGACACTGATCGAATCCTTCCATTACCCGCGCCGCGGCCCCGGCATGTTGTGGGAAGCCGCCGCCCGCAAATTCCAGGATCAGGGCGGACAGCTGATGATGGGACAGGCGGCCGGGGCAATGCAATACGACAGCCTCACGCGGCGCTGGCTCGTCGAAACCGTCGGCCAGGACGGACAGACGAATCGCATCAGCGCTCGCGATGTGGTGTGCACCGCGCCGCTGCGCGAAACGCTTCGCGCGATTTCGCCCCGTCCGTCATCCGCAGCTGCCGCGTCGAGACTGCAGTATCGGGACTTCATCACGGTCGCGCTGATACTCGACCGGCCCGCCACCTTCACGGACAACTGGATCTACATCCATGACCCGTCCGTCAAGGTCGGGCGAATCCAGAATTTCGCATCGTGGTCGCCCGAGATGGTGCCCGACGCGGCGACGGGTGGCTGCCTGGGGCTCGAATACTTCTGCTTCGACGGCGATTCGATGTGGGAAAGCAGCGATGCCGACATGACTGAACTCGCGATCGGTGAACTCGAGAAAATCGGCCTGGCGACGCGCGACCAGATTCGCGGTTCGCGCGTCGTTCGTCAACCGAAGGCGTACCCCGTGTACGACGACGATTATCGCGACATCGTCGACGAGATCCGTTCGGATCTGGCCGAGCACTATCCGAACCTGCATCTCGTCGGTCGCAACGGCATGCACAAGTACAACAATCAGGACCACGCAATGATGACCGCCATGCTGACCGTCGAGAACATCGTCGCCGGGCACAAGCTTCGCGACGTCTGGGCCGTCAACGAGGACGCGGAGTATCACGAGAGCGGCAGCGAACCACAAGCCGGCGCATCGGGGTTGCGCGCGGTCCCCGCCCGCACCGTTCAGTGGGGGCGGACATGATGTTTTCCGGCTACTTCGTCGTGAGCGCCGTGTCGCTCGTCGTCGACTGGGCACTGTTCCTCACGCTGGCCTCGGCCATGCAGATCGATGCCGGGATATCGGCGTCGGTCGCATACCTGGTCGGGGGTGGCGTGAATTACGTGCTTTCGCGCCGCTTCGTGTTCCGCTCGACCACGATCGGCCGCCGGCAGGTCCGCGAAGCGCTGCTGTTCGCGGCGAGTTGCGGGTTCGGCTCGCTGCTGACCGCGGGCATCGTGCATCTGGCGGCGGGACTGGTCGGCAATATTGCCGCGAAATGGCTCGCGGTAATGGTCAGCTTCATCACGCTGTACCTGGTCCGCAAGGTCGCCGTATTCAGGGTGCCAGGGGCGCGCGCGCCGGCCGCAATTCCGGCGACCGGGCGCCGGGAAGCCGGCGGGGACGCTTGTGTCGAGGCGACGGTTCGTTGAATGAGAGGGGATGGTACCGAAGCCAGTTCCGGGGCGGACCGATTGTCCGGCTGGCGTCAGGTCGATCGCGCTCGTGTGCCTGAACGACGGTGTCACCGCTTGGCCGAGCGCCGACGTGTTGCCGGAAAGGCGAGCCGCTTCCTCGGCGGCTCCGAATCGCGCCCTATTCATTCGGAGGCGATACGCCCTTCCCGACATAACTCGCAATCGCCTCCAGCACGCCGAGGTCCAGGTCTTGCACGCGCTCGGCGCCGAAATGGGACAGCCACTTGCGCCAAAGCGCAGTCTCGGCTGCCGTATATCCGGTCGCCGCACGAGGGTTCGTATCTTCCAGTGCTGAACGCTGGTCCATATCTTCTCCTTGATTGACGCGAGCCGGGGCGGTTGCCGCCGCCCCGGCATCAGAACGCCGTTAGACGGATTCCAGGGCGAGGGCGATACCCTGGCCGCCGCCGATGCACAACGTCACCATGCCGCGTTTCACGCCATCGCGGCGCATCGAGTGCGCAAGGCGGGTCGTCAAAACGGCACCGGTTGCGCCGATTGCATGACCGTGCGCAATCGCGCCGCCTTCGACATTCACCCGTTCCTCGTCGATGCCGAGTTCCCGCATGACCGCGATCGGCACGGCGGCAAACGCCTCATTGATCTCGAAACGCTCGACGTCCTTCAACGACCACCCGGCACGGGCGAGCGCCATCTTGACGGCCGGCACCGGCCCGAGTCCGAACATGCCCGGCTCCACCGCCCCCACCCCATAGGAAACGAGCGTTGCGAGCGGCTCGATTCCACGCGCGTCGGCATACTGCCGATCCGCCACGATCATTGCCGCCGCACCGCTGTTCAATCCGGGCGCATTGCCCGCAGTGATGGTGCCGTCGGAGCGAAACGCGGGCTTCAGCCTGGAGAGCGACTCGACCGTCGTGTCAGGCCGCGGCTGCTCGTCGCGCTCGAATTTGACAGTCTGTTTCCGCCCCTCGATTTCGACCGCGACAAGCTCCGGGTCGAACGCCCCGCGTCCTTGCGCCTGCGCGAAGCGCTGCTGCGAACGCTCCGCCCACCGGTCCTGCTGCGCGCGCGTGATCCCCATCGCTGCAACGAGGTCCTCCGTGTGCCATCCGGAATGCTGGTTGGAAAACGCGTCGACGAGGCCGTCCCCGAGCATGCTGTCGACGATCCCGGCATGCCCCATCCGATGGCCCCATCGCCCGCTTTCCAGCAGATACGGGGCGCGGTCCATGTTTTCCATTCCGCCCGCTACCGCGACCGAGCCGAATCCAAGCCAGATTTCCTGCGCCGCATTCACGATGGCCTGGGCGCCCGAACCACACACTCGATTGACCGTAAGCGCAGGCACGGCCACCGGTACGCCGCCCCCGATGGCCGCTTGACGCGCGGGGTTCATCCTGTTTCCTGCCTGAATGACGTTGCCCATCACGACCGCCGCCAATTCCGCCGGATCGACGTTGCTGCGACGTACCGCTTCGCGGACCGCGACTGCGCCGAGCGCCGTCGCAGCAACGTCCTTCAACGTGCCGCCGAATGCGCCGATGGGCGTTCTGACGGGACTGCAGATCACTACCTGTCGTGCAACCATTTCCACACTCCATTCAAAGGTGGGTTCCGGCGGATCGGATGGCACCGCCGCCGCACGAGTCGCCTGCCGGGAAGGGATGCCGCTTCGCCTGCCCGGCACGCGTAACAACTGCGATTGCGCGGTCGAACACGAGGAAAGGCGACGCGCGCCTCTCCATCACGTCAGATCGACACCATTTCGAAATCTTCCTTGCCGACGCCGCACTCCGGACATTTCCATTTGGCCGGAATGTCTTCCCAGCGCGTTCCCGGCGCGATGCCGTCGTCCGGCGCGCCCCGTTCTTCCGAATAGATCCAGCCGCACACCAGACACATCAACGTGCGCATCTCCACCGCAGTCGTGCTCATCTCGCCAACTCTCCAAAATTCGACGTCTGTCGCATCACAAACTCGCGCACCTGCTCGCGTACCCTCGCGTCCGACAGGATTCGCCCATGCCCCGCGCCCGGGGCCGGCCACAGCGTCGCATCCTGCAGGCCGGCCACTACCCGCTGCGCCTCGCAGTACGGCACCACCGAATCGGCCGGATCGTGCACGACCAGCACCGGAACGTCGAGCGACGCGCCGCGCGCGAGAATGTCCCAGTGGCTGACCGGTACGCCGTTGCGTCGATGCAGCTCCGCAAAAATGCGCTCGACCACCGGGCGCTGGAACGCCATGTCGCGGCTCGCCCAGCGCTCCAGCACCTCGGTCAACCCGCACGTCGGGGCGATCAGCACGATGCAGCGCAACGATGCGCGGCGCGAGCGTTCCGCCAGTGCGGAAACCGCCGCGATCGAACCGAGCGAATGCGCGATCACCACGTGCGCGCCGTCGATCGCGTCGAGCACCGCGCCGGTCGCGCGGGTGAACTGCGTCATCGTCGTATGCTTGCCCGGCGAACGACCGTGAGCAGGCGCGTCGAATGACGCCACCGAGAAGCCCAGGTTCTGCATCGGCTTCACGAAGCTCAGCATGCTGCTGCTGTCGGTGCCCCAGCCGTGCACGAGCAGCACGCGCGACGCCCCGCCCTCCCAGTAATAGGCCCGGTCGATATCCGCATTGCCCTCGATCGGCGTCTCCGTGGCGCCGAGTGGCACCCGATCGCTGACAGGGAGCCCGTAGCCGCGCGTGAAGCCGAACGCGTCGGCCGCCCGCCTTCCGGCGAGGCGCGGCGCGAAGGCATTCAGCATCCCGAACGCGCGACGGCGGAGCCGCACGCGCAACGATGGCGCATTCGCCTTGCGCCGAGCGATCGGCGAGACTTCCGTATGGTTCACGGACACCATCACCGGCCCTCCGCCGCCGTACGCGCGCCGACGGGCACGGCTTCCCGGGACAGGCTCCGGTAGTAGCCCGACTCGGTGTCGTAGAAATGGCAATGACGAATGACGTGCCAAAGATCGCCGAACGTGAAATCCTTTTCGCGGATCATGCCGGGGAACGCCTCCTTGAGCGCCGCCTGGGCCTTCGGCAAGTTGTAGAACGGTACGATCGGCGCGACGTGGTGCGCCGTATGCACCGAAATGTTGTGCGTCATGAAATGCAGCCACTTCGGATACCGGTAGTCGGTCGTCACGAGCAGGCGACTGGCGTTCGGCGTCCAGTGCTGCGACGGCAGGAACGGGATGTCGTCCGACGTGTGGTGCATCAGCGTCGTGGCGCTGAACCACGCGTGAATCATGAGCCACGGCACGACGAAGTACAGGAACAGGCCCGTGATGCCCGTGAAGTAGATCAGCGCCGGGAAGTAAAGCGCCGACGCGATCAGCACGAACGCAATCGAGTGTTTCACGTCGCGCCGCATCTCACGCTTCGGATAGAAGCCCGGACGGAATCCCGACTCCTTCCAGTAGCTGACCGTGCCCGCCCAGAACAGCCACTTGCGCGTACCGGCGTACTCGAGACGCTTCAGGAACGACATGCGATCGTAAAGCGGCGCGGGAATGGGCCGCCAGTCCGTGTCGAGTTCGAGGTTGTTGGTGTTCGCGTGATGCAGGTTGTGCGTATGGCGCCACGCGTGGAACGGATACAGCAGCGGAAGAAGCGACAAATGCCCGATCGCCAGGTTGAACCATCGAGAGCGGGAGAACGAGTTGTGCCCACAATCGTGCGCGATGCAGTGCAGCCCCCAGCCGCCCAGACCTGCGAGCAGCCACAGCGGAACGTAGAACAGCCAATGCGGTGCGTACGCGATGCCGACCAGCGCACCGATGTACGCGGCATAGCTCACCACGAAACCAAGAACGCCGCGCCACGCGCGCGGCTCGTACAACGACTTTGGAATCGCGTCGGTCAGCCGTACGCCCTCGAGCGCTTTCGACTTCTTCAGGAATTCGTCGAAACGCGCGGGCGGCGCGCTCGGGAAGGTGTATTTGCTTGTCATGTCGATCTCCCGCTTATGCAGCCTGCAAGCCGAGCTCGGTCGACAGGTGGCGCGCCAGTTCGTCGATGCTGTTGTGTTCGAACAGCAGCGCCGGGGACAGCCGCTGCTCTACGACCTTCTCCAGATCGCCCGACACCTGCACCGCGACGATCGAATCGAGGCCATATTCGTCGAAGCGCTTCGCGGGGTCGATGGCAGCCCGGTCCACCTTCAACTGCCTGGCGAGCCGGTCGATCAGCCAGCTTCGAATCGACGCTTCGGTGAGGGGGCCGATATCGGCGGCCACCGCCTTCTTGCGGCCGAACAGACCACCCAGAATTCCAGCTTGAGACATGATGAAAAATCCTTCTATACGAGGGAAATGAACGAAATGACGACGGCAATCTTCTTCAATACGGCTGCTTGGCGAGCTTGCGGATTGCGGCAGGCCCGGGTTGGCGCAGGTCCCACACGACGCCCAGCTTGCCGAGCGTCCACAACACCCACGCGCTGAGATCCGGCTCGTACCACTTCACCGAGTGGCGATATGACGCCGGGAACGCGTGGTGGTTGTTCTGCAGGCCTTCGCCGAACGTGAACACGGCGACCGTCCAGTTGTTCGCGCTGTTGTCGTCTGTCTTGAACGGCCGTCCACCGAACATGTGGCACACCGAACCCACGCACCAGGCAGCCTGGTTGGCCAGGAAAATCCGCGCGAACCCGCCGAACAGAAGGCCGTTCCACGCGCCGTGCCAGGAGCCGGCAATGGCGCCGCCGATCCCGGCGGGCAGCACGAGACCGAGCACGATCCACCAGACGTAGGTACGGTGATAGAAAAACAGACGGCGATCGCGCAACACATCGGGGGCGAAGAACGTCCAGCCCGATACGTCCGCGGCCAGCATCCACGGCATGTGCGCATACCAGAGGCCGCGCAGCTTGGCGAACAGCCCCTGTCCGACCAGGTTCGGCGAATGCGGATCGCCTTGCTGGTCGCTGTACAGATGATGACGACGATGGGTCGTCACCCAGAACATGATCGGGCCTTGGGCGGCCATCGACCCGCAGATCAGCAGCAGTCCCTCGAACCACTTCGAAGTCCGGAACGTCTTGTGAGCGAGGTACCGATGGAAGCCCATCGTGATCCCGCCCATGTGCAGAAAATAGAACACCCCGAACAGCACCAGATCGATGACGGTGAAGTCTCCCAGCACGAGTTGGCGTGCCGCCAGCGCAAAGCCGGCGAGCGGCACCAGCATCACGGCCAGGGCGGTATAGCGCTTGATGCGCGCCCCACTGCCCTTTAGCGACGAAACACCGGGGATCTGACCGTCGGCGGCCGACAGCCCGCCGGCGGCAGTCACGCCGGGTGCAACCTGAATCGACGAATTCATAAGATTCTCCAAACGCTAACAGGATTACGGCGAAGTTGAGTGAGCCGCCGCGCGGCGCTTCGGGGCGTAGCGCACCTCCGTGACGAGCCCCAGCGCGTCGAGCAGGCGGATGATCCAGGCGGAGGGATCGAGTTGCCAGAACGCGTGATCGTTGTTGGCGAAGGCCGGCTGCGCGTGATGGTTGTTGTGCCACGCGCCGCCCACCGAAACGATGGCGAGCAGGCCCAGATTGCGACTGTGGTCGCGCGTCGCGTGCGGACGGGTGCCGATGGTGTGGCACAGGGAATTGACCGCCCACGTCGATTGATCGAGCAGGAAGATTCGCGCGAGACCACCCCACAGAAAGCCGCCGACGGCCCCGAACAAGGCCTGCCCGGCCGGCGCGAGCAGCGCACCCGCGAGCGCGGGGATGGCGAGGCCGAGCATCACCCACCACGCGTATCGAAGATTGAGATTGACGATCAGGCGATCGCGCAGCAGGTCCGCAGCATACGCACTCCAGTTCTCGCGCCGCACCGTGAACAGCCAGCCCACGTGACCGTGCCAAAGGCCCGCCAGTCGGCTCGGCTTGCCGTGCCGGTTCGCGCGCGGGCGCGGCGAATGCGGGTCGCCGTCCTGATCGGTGAACGCATGATGCATCCGGTGCGTTGCGGCCCAGAACAGGATCGGCCCCTGTGCGGCCATGCTGCCGAGCACGCCGAGCATCACGGTGACGATCGGCCGGCCCTTGAACGAGCGGTGCGAAAAATATCGATGCATGCCGGTTTCGACGCCGATCGCGGTCGAGAAATACATCACCGCCAGCAGCACGAAGTCTGTCGCGCGCATGCCGTATATCCACGTGTAGGCGATCGCCAGCGCGAAACCGAGCGCGGGAATGCCCACGGTCAGATAAGCAAGCCGGCGTGCGCGCACGTCGGTGTCGGCTTCCGCGACAGCGGCGGTTGCCGGTGTGCGCGAAGCCAGGGAATCCGCTTCAGCCATGACTGGCTCCGAAGAAATGGAATGTGAAGATGAAGTGTTGGCGGACGGCTTACGTGCGTGCTTCGAGCACGCTCAAGCGACCTTGCTGGAACGCCTGCTTGCACGCTTGCCGGCGCACCTTGCCGCTGGTCGTGAGCGGAATCGAGCCGGTCGGTCCCAGGTGCACCACCGCCGGTGACACCCCGTGGTCTCGCGTGACCGCCAACGTGATCGCCGCGCGCACCTCGCGCATTTGCTCGGTATTCAGTCGGCGCGAGCGCTTGAGTTCCGCAACGATGACGAGCGACTCAGAAGGACCGCCGTCGATCGAGAACGCCACCACACCGTTCGTGCGAATCGCGTCGTGCGCCGATTGCACCGATCCCTCGATGTCGTTCGGATAGAGATTGCGCCCGGCGACAATCACGATGTCCTTGATCCGACCGGTCACGAACAGCTCGCCGTCGTTCAGAAAGCCGAGATCGCCCGTGCGTAGGTAGCGCACGGATCCGCCCTCGCCATCTCCGTCACCGGGCGTGGCCGCGAAAACGTCGGCGCTGTCGCTGCGGTTCAGATAGCCCGCGGCGACATTCGGGCCACTGAACCAGATTTCACCGATGGTCCGGTCCGGCTGTACGCGCTTCGTCTCAGGGTCGACGATCAGCAGCCGATGCCCGACTGCTACCGGTCCGCACCCGACCAGCGTGGTACGCCCGCGCACATCGGATTCCGGCGCGCGTAGCTCGCACCTGCCGTGAGCAAGTGCCTCCTTGTCGACATCGATCAGGGTGATCGGCGAACGCCCCACCTTGCCGGATACATAGAGCGTCGCCTCGGCCATGCCATAGGAGGGCACCACGGCGCGGCGCTCGAAGCCATACCGGCCGAAGCGCGCGAAAAAACGTTCGAGCGTCGCGTGGCTCACCGGCTCCGCGCCGCAGAATACGTGCTGCAGCGAGCCGAGATCGAGCGTGTCCGCCTCTTCTTCGCTGATGTTGTCGACGCACAGGTCGAACGCGAAATTCGGCGCGACGCTGGTGGTCACGCGATAGTCGCTGATCGCCTTGAGCCAGCGATACGGCCGCTGGACGAAATGCTGCGGCGACAGGATCACGAGCGGAAAACCGCTGAACACCGCGAGCAGCAGCGCGCCCATCAGTCCCATGTCGTGATACGGCGGCAGCCACGTGCATCCGACACGGTCGCGATCCGGCCCGATCCGTTCGGCGATCACCGCGCAATTGCTGACGAGATTCTCGTGCGTGACGACTACGCCCTTGGGCTCGCCCGTCGATCCGGACGTGTACTGAAGCAGCGCCGGCCGGTCCAGGTCGACACGCCACTCCAGCGAGCCCCCAACGCCAAATGCCGAAGCTTCGATTTCGTGGAACGCACTTTCGTCGAGCGTCAGCAACGCAGGCGCGGCACGCTGACCGCCGTAGAGCTCGTCGAGCTGTGGCTGCAGTGAGCGATGAAGCTTGCCGGCGATGACCACGTCCGGGTGAGCGTCGCGACAAATCGATGCGAAGCGGGCCACCGCGCGCGCGCCGGCCGGTGGAAACGAGGGTACCGCGGTGGCACCCGCCAGCAGAATGCCGAACAGCGCCGCGACGTAACCCAGACCGGGTTCGAGCAGAAGCAATACGCGCCGGTCGTGCAACGGGTGCTGCAGAACCATGTCCCGCACATGGACAGCAGCGGCGGCGAACTGCCCGTACGACCAGCTCACGACATCGTCCTCGCCGTCGCGAAGAAAATGAAATGCGATCCGCTCCGGCGTTTGCTCGGCACGCTCTCGAAGAATGTCGAGCAGGGACGAGCGCTCCGCTGTCGCAGCGGAGGGGAAAATACTACCGGTCATCATGAGGCCCTCGGATAATCGATGTTGTTTTTGTGAAAGCTTTGTACGCGAACCGTTGCCGGACGATCCGCGCCCCTCAGCGTGCCACCGCGGATGCAAGCGCTCGAGGTCGCGTATCCACCGGCGCGCACAGGATCGCGGTAGCCAGGCCAAGCGCAATCTGCAGATAACAGAGCGTGTGGAATTCGGCGAGGCGCGTTATCGCGTTACCGGTGATGGCGACCGTCAGCGCCACGCCGAACACGGATCCCACCTGGCGTATCGCCTGGTTGACGGCCGAGCCGACACCGAATCGCGCCGGCGGCAGATGCGCGACGGCCGCCGCGGACAGCGAAGGCATGACCATGCCGACCCCCAGCCCGGTGAGGAGCGCGCCCGGCAGCCACGCATGCACATAATCCGGATTGACCCCAGGCACCAGCGCGAACCATATGCTCGCTGCCGTCGAGATCAGGCTGCCCGTCACCAGCAGAACCCGGTGCCCCGCGCGCGCCGCGAACCGTCCGCACACGATCGCCGTCGGAACGACGAGCAGCGGCCCGGGGCTGCCGGCCAGTCCCGCACGCGTCAGCGAATACGACCAGACTCCCGTGGTGAACAGGAACGTCTGAAAGAACATCATCGCAAAGCCGATCGCGAAGCACAGCGAAGCCAGATTGATGTAGCAGTAAGTCCGATCCCGAAACAGCGAGAGATCGATTGCCGGCGACCGTACCGTGCGAGCCCATGCAACGAATGCCGCCAGCATGCCCATCCCGCCTGCGATCGCGAATGCGACTTCCGGCGAAGTCCAGCCGACCGCCTCGGATCGCACCAGACCGACCGCGATGGAACCGACGCCGAGGATCAGCAGGACGACGCCAACCAGATCGAGCGGTGCACCGCGCTCGGGATCACGCGACTCGTCGAGAATGCGCCGTCCTTGCCATAGCGCGATTGCGCCAAGCGGCAGGTTGAGAAAGAAAGCCCAGGGCCAGCCGAAGCGATCCACCATGAACGAGCCGACGCTTGGACCCAATGCCCCGGCCACCCCGCTGACCGCGCCCCACAAGCTCACGGCCACGGACCGCTTGCCGACCGGAAACGCCGCGAGCAGGATCGACAGCGATGCAGGCAACAACAGCGCCGCCCCCGCGCCTTGCACCGCACGCATTGCCCAGAGCATCTCGACATGCGTGGCGATGCCGCAGCCGAAAGATCCTCCCAGGAACATGGCGAGTCCAAGCAGGAACGTGCGCTTGCGTCCGCGCAGGTCGGCGAGGCGGCCCGCGGGCACGAGCAACGCGGCGAAGACGAGCGTGTACGCGTTCAGAACCCACGACAGGCCGGCAGAGTCGGTATCGGGAAACGCCCGTCGCAAAGCGGGAAATGCCGCATACAGCACGGTTACGTCGATCGAGACGAGAAACACCGCGACACTGGCGATCCAGAACACCGGCCACGGCGAAATCGCGCTCGGCTGCGCCTGCGCGGCGGACACGCTGGGTCCGTTCATGGACTTATACCTCGCGAAGCTGAACGGGCGTCACGTCGTCATTCGATTCGGATTCCGATTCGGATTCCGATTCCGATTCGAAATACGACCGATCGAGAAACGGGAGCGTTCGCGCCCGCATCCGCGCCTGAAACAGCGCGACGACCGGCCACGGGCGCATCGCCATTGCCATGCCCTTGACCGTACGCGCATCTTCCCAATAGATGACGTTCGCCACTTCCAGCGGCAGCCCGCCGACCTCGCCCGTCCAGAGGCTCAGCGTCGTGGCGTTTGCCGACAGACGCGGCCCGCTCGCACGTCCGCCGTAGACCGCCATCGAATGGCCGCACACGCGCTCGACGTCGTCACGGCCGCGAATCGGTTTGCAGGCCACCGGGCTGGTCAGAAACATCTCGTCGACGATGGGGAACGGCAACTTGGCGTCCAGCACCTCGTCGGCAGGTATCGGCGGCAACGCCGTTTCGATTCCCGGCGGCAGCACCCACGCGTCTGCGTCGACGAGATCCCGGCTCGCGTCATACAGCGCCCGGCGCACCGGTGCGGGAAACGAGCCAAGGAAGATGTCGACCTGGATGCGTGTACCGGACCGGCGCGCCACCGTCACGCCGCGAATCCGGCGACCCTGGAAGAGGCCGTGCCATTCGCGCCCGCCGATGTCCGCACCGCTCCACGCGTTTTTCGACTCGACTTCGGAAAAGATGCCGGCGGCGGCCGTCGCAAGACGCTCGACGCGGTCGCGACCGACGATCTCTCCGAACGTCATGGGATGCAGCAAGCCGACTTCGTCCTGCGTCGACATTCCGAGTTCGCTGAGCAACTCGCCGACATAAAGGCTGGACTGTCCTTGGTGACGCATCGTCGCTTCCTTCTCGATCATCGTCGTTTCCTCTTCCGCGTGCGGCACGCGCTCCGTCCCGACGTGCGTCATACGGCCGCTCGAATGGATGCGTTCGCACCCATTCGCTCCAAGATCCGCCGCGCGGCGAACGCCGGGCGATCGAGCTGGATGTCGATCATCGGCGCCGTGGGGCTCCAGTTCGCCTGCAGGCTCTCCGCGACATCCTTGTCCTCCATCACGGTGGCGAACACTTCCTTCGCGGTGAACTCGGTAAACCGCTCGTTGTCGACGTCGAAATCGCGATGCATGCCCACGAACACATGAGTCGTGGTATCCGTGGCGGGCGTGAAGATCGTCGTCGTATAGACGTGGAAGACCTGGCCGCTCGAATCGTCGCAGGCGTGAGCCCTCGTTTCGACCCGCGTGTTGCCGATGGGCCAGTAGAGCACCTCCTGGAAGCGGTCGATGTAGTCGAGCTTCAGGATATGGGTGTAGAGCGGCGGCGTCTTCTCGCGGCGCAGGTAACGGCGCACCCGGACTTCATCGTCGTTGATCACGATTTCGGGCGGCGTCTCGACGATGTCGAGCGAGCCGAGCGTCTTCGCATGCACGAAGGCGGCGTGCGAAATGTCGAGGATGTTGTCGATGCCGAACAGGTAGCTACACGCGATCGTGCAATAGCTCATCTTCCCGGCAAGCTCGGGCGCCGAACAGACCCAATGGTTGGGGATCGCCGCCTCGTCGACCTTGTCGGGCTCACCGGTCCACAGCCAGATGAAGCCGTATTTCTCGACGGCGGGAAACGACCGCACACGTGCGCCCTTCGGGATCACGGTCTGGCTCGGAATGCTGACGCACGCACCGGAGCAGTCGTACCGGAGCCCGTGATACCAGCACTGGAGTTCGTCGCCGACCACGCGCCCCCGCGATAGCGGAACCTGCCGGTGCGGGCACCGATCCTCGAGCGCGACGATCTGATTCGCCTGCGTACGGTACATGACGATCTTCTGGTTCAGAATCGTCCGGGCAAAGGGCTCCCTCTGGACTTCCGCTGAAAGTGCTGCTGCGTACCACGCATTCTGGATAAACATGATTCCTCACTTTGCTACATGGGCGGCGGTGGCACACCGACGCGAGCTCGCGTCGCCGTGTGCGCTCGTGATCGGTTCTATCTGCGCGCGACGGCGACCATCCGTTCGTCGTCCCGGGCGTCGGCTCCGGCCGCTTCGCGATCGAGACGGCCGTCCGCCATCTGCTCGAGAAATTCGTCCGACGCGGACTGCAAATTCACGCAGGGATACTGAAAGCGGCCGGTCGTATAACGAAGCGCGCCAAGGAAGGACGGCTCGACCGGCGCGCCTTCCGCCTCGAACAGCCCGTGCGACGCCAGATACGTGTGAAGCGCGGGCAACCGGTAGCACGGGACGGCCGGATACTGGTGGTGTTCAAGGTGGAAGTTGCTGCCGAAGAACAGCGCCGTATAGATCGGCGACGTGTAGCTGCGACTGTCGCGATATCGCCCCGGCACGGTATCCGTGTGTTCGATGTATGCGCGAATGGTGCTGAATACGTACACCCCGATATACGGAATCAGCATGACGGTGAAACCGAGCCACAGCGAGCGATGCCAGATGAATCCATAGGCCGTTATCGCGCACAGGCTCAGCGCGATGTTGATCCGCGAGATCCAGCGCATTTCGCGCTGGCTGAACGGCAACCGCGTGTTCTCCGGCCACGGCAAACCTGCCGCCATGCGCGCGGCGTTCCGAGTGTAGATCCGCACGCCCTTGGAACGCGCGAGAAAGAAGCGCGACCAGAAGGTTCTGTACTGCGAATAGATCTGCACATCCGGATCGATGTCCTGACCGGTGAAGCGATGGTGCTTCCAGTGCGTCATGCTGAAGCCCACGATCAGGAAGCCCGGCACCAGCGACGAGCAGATGAGCGCCAGCGCGGCGCTCACGTACTTGTTGCGATGCAGGTTCGTATGCATCCCCTCGTGTCCGACGAAGGTCAGCAAATGCATGCCATGTCCGCCGATCACACCCAGGACGATGGCCAACGCAATTCGGACCGGCGTCGACATCGGGATATCGACGACGGCGAATGCCACTGCGGCCGGAATCAGGAAGAACGCGAGCGCGTGCGCCAGATAGAGGATCGTGGCGACGGCGCTGATCCGGTGGAAGTGCCGTGGCAGCTTGAGCCGCGACAATGCGACGTCACTGTCCAACGTGGCTGCGATGGTCATGGCCTCTCTCCTCGATTGATGCGATGCAGTGCCGGCGATTGGCGAACGTGCCGCGCCGTGGCTTGAAATCGCGTGGCCGCAACGACCACGCACCGCTGTTGCGCGCGTTCAAATGGATTCCCCGACCGACGCGACGTGCTCGGCGCCGGCGGCAAACGATTCCAGCTCGTCCGACTCGCGCACGCGGGACCGCCGGGCGCGCGCCTCCTCTGCGATCTGCACGCGCCGCGCCATCTCGGCGCGAATCGCCTCGCCTCGCCGGGACATGTCGATCAACGGCTGGATCACGCCCGTTTCGCCGCCGGCCATTGCCTCGTCCGCCCACTTCTTGATATCGCTCGGATCGAATACGGCAAACGGCGAGCACTGGCGATTCTGCGAAGCGAGCAAACGCGCCTGCAGTTCCGGATCGTTCGCAAGCTTGCGATAAAGGATCCGGCTGAGCGGATTGTTGTGGCCGAGTGCGCCGCGGCCGCGCGAGTATTCGAACAGGTCGATCGAGGTTGCGTCGCGCTGGCGCCAGTAGCACTCCAGCGCATGCTCATCGCCCTCGACGATGGCCTGGGCGAGCGAACGCGCATCGCGAAGTGCGTCGGTAATCCCGAATCCCGGCGACGGGTCCATGAAGAGACCCGCATCGCCCACGAGGGCCCAGCCGGGTCCTGCGGCCTGACGGAAGAAAAAGTGCAGCTTCAATGCGCCGAGCACCTTGCTGGCGGGCGCGTCGGCAACCAGCGGCGCCGTGTGAGGGTTGCCCTTCAGCGTCTCCGTGAGCTTCTCGAGCACACGGCCCTTCCATTCCGGCAACTCCATTTTCGGGAACGCCACCCCGATCAGCAGCAGGTCACGGTTGGTCGGAAAAACGAAGACGATGTCGTCGCCGAAGGTGCAGTTCATCGCTCCGCCGCGATAGCGCGGATCGGTGTCGAACCAGTCCGGCCGCGGCCAGTACGCCCAATACATTGCACGCGGGCCGTCGTAGCCGTGGTACTCCTCGGCACCGACGAGATCCGCCATCGTCGAGTGCTGGCCATCCGCGCCCACCACGACCCGCGCCCGGATCTCTTCACGCACGCCGTCATGTTCCACCACGGCGCCCGTCACCCGTTCGCCGTCGCGCAACAGACCGACCAGCCGGGTCCGCGTGCGGACCTGAGCCCCCGCCGCCCGCGCCTCCTCCAGCAACAGCGCATCGAGATCCATCCGACGCGGACAGGAGCAGCCTCCGCCGACGGGATACTCGATGCAGCCGAGCACGTCGTCGCCCCCATACATCATGCTGGGCACCGGCGGCGCGAAACGGCGAACCTTGTCGCCAAGCGCCAGTTCGTCAAGGAGCGCCATGCCGTAAGGCGAAATCCAGTGCGTGGACAATGGCTGGTCGCTCGGGAGATTGCTCGCATCGATTGCCAGAACGCGCTTGCCGGCGCGCGCCAGATGAATCGCGAGCGTGGCGCCCGCGCAGCGAGCGCCGACGATGAGGGTGTCTAACACGGAGAATTTCCTTCGGATAACGATCGGAACCGGAATGGCACGTGACGCGACCTCGCCATCGCCGTCACCATCGAGTCGATGAAGAAGCGGCGAACCATGGCACAGCGCCGGACACGGACGACACGACGTACTTGCGAAATCGGACGCGTACGCGAAGCCGGTGCGCGTTGCTCAATGCGCGCCTGCGGCGCGATCCGACGGATATCGCTTGAACAGTACCGACGCGTTCACGCCACCAAACCCGAAACCGTTGGACAGCGCGATTTCGACGGGAACGTGCCGGGCAGAGGGGCCGATCAGATCGAGTCCGGCGGCCGCCTCGTCGGGGTGCTCGAGATTCAGCGTTCCGGGCAGCACGCCATCCCGCAGCGCGAGAATGGAGAACGCCGCCTCGATCGCGCCGGCCGCCCCGAGCAAATGCCCGGTCGCCGACTTGGTCGATGAAATCGCCGGGCCGGCGCCCACGCCGAAGACCGTCTTCAGCGCCTCGATTTCTCCGGAGTCGCCGACCGGCGTCGATGTCGCATGCGCGTTGACGTAGTCGACCTGCTCCGGGGCGATGTCGCCCATCGCGAGGGCCAGTTTCATCGCGCGCATGGCGCCGGATCCGTCGTCGGGCCCGGCGGTCATGTGGTAGGCGTCCGCCGTGGTTCCATACCCGATGATCTCCGCGATCGGGCGGGCACCACGCGCGATGGCGTGGTCGAGAGACTCGACCACCAGCATGGCGGCCCCCTCGCCCATGACGAATCCATCCCGCTCGCGGTCGAACGGCCGCGACGCGCGAATCGGCTGATCGCCGAAGCCGGTCGACAGCGCTCTCGCCGCAGCGAATCCGCCCAGGCTCACCTTGTCGAATGCCGCTTCCGCGCCGCCGGCCAGCACGACATCGGCCTCGCCGTTCCGGATCAGGCGCAGTGCATCGCCGATTGCCTGCACGCTCGCCGCGCAGGCAGTCACGGGACAGCCGATCGGCCCGCGAAACTGATGCTTGATCGAAATCTGGCCGGCTGCCAGATTCGACAGAAAGAACGGAATGGTGAACGGCGACAACCGGCGCACGCCGCGCGTCTCGCCGATTCTCACCGCCTCGGCCAGGCCCGGAAATCCGCCGATGCCCGACGCGACGACGGTGGCCGTCCGCTCGCGCTGATGTTCCGCCTGTGGCGCCCATCCCGCTTCCGCGAGCGCCTCATCCGCGGCAACCATCGCCATCTGGATGAAGCGGTCCATCTTCCTCAGCTCCTTGTTCGGCACCGAGCTCTCCGGATCGAAACCGCCGTCAGGGTCGTCGGCCTTCGCCGGTACGGTCCCGCCGACCTTGGCGGGCAGATCGCCGACGATCTCGTCACCGAGCCGGCGAAGCCCCGACGATCCGCCGATCAGGCGCTGCCACACCAATTCCTTGCCGCAACCCAGCGGAGACACAATGCCGATACCGGTTACCACCACTCGAAGCGTCATTTCACATTCCTCTCGCGGACCGGGACTTGCCGAGCCACATCGTTAAGCTGTTCATCTTCATGCGCACCTTTTGAAACACTGCATGCACGCCCAATCACACGGCTTGCTCGAACGCATGCGACGCACGCAGACCGCGCGGCATGTCGAGCGGCACGCCGTACTCCGATCCGTCGAGGTCCAGCGCGGAACGCGTCTGTTCATCGATCTCGATCCAGAACGGCAGAGTCGGCTTGCCTTCGATCATTTGGGGCGGCGCGGCGCGATGCACATTGACACCCATGCGCTTCAGAAGCCGTTCGTTACCGATCACGGAAAATGCAATGAGACGGTTCGCGCCATGTGCGTGCGCGACGCGGACGATTTCGGACATGAGCGCGCGCGTGTTTTGCCACGACGCTTCGGCAGTCAACGACTCGCCGCGCGGCATGCTCATCGCGAAGCGGGACAACTCCCAAACATCGCGCGCCCGGGGAAGAGAAGCGTCGCCCATCAAATCCGAAAAAACATTACCGAGAAGATAGGGCTCGTCGGTCGGCAGCAATCGACCGCAACCGACAATTTCACTATTGCGATCGCAAGCGACAACGTAAAGCGTGTCCGCGTGATCGAAATCGTCAAATTCGATGCCATTGTCAGTCGGCAATGACCAACCGAGTTCCTGTATGAAGACCTTATGCCGAAACTTCGCGAGTCGATACATCATCTCGCGACTCAAATCAGCGCTTCGCCCCGACAATAAAGTCAACATCTGAAAGCCCTCTCTCTCATCTCAGAATTGTTAGCGCGATTGAACCCGAAATTGCCGCGACAACATAGCTGCCCGAATGGGCAGGTCACGCGCTTTGGACGAGGCTCATCGCGCCGAGTGGGCTGAAGCACGCCGGCGGGAAAACGGATTCTGGATTTAACTGGCGAGGGGAAGCGGGGCGCTTGCGAACAAACATCGCGAGCACGCCTGTCATGAACGGCTCGAAGCACGGCTCGCGTGGTGCCGTGTCACGGCATGGATAATCGTGCCGCCATCGAAACTTCGCTGAGGCCGATGAGGACGATCGGCGGAAACTGGCGGCTGCGCGGCACGAGACTTTAACGGCGAATCATTATTTACTCGCCGAGAAATAATGAGGCACCTTGAACACAGAATCAGTGATCGGCAACAATGGCCGATTCAAGTTCGCGTTGACGCATTCCCGAGCACAGCCAGTTCTGGATCAACGCCCGGCTGTATCGCGCGCCATAATCGTCGCCGTCCGTGTCGAGGAGCATGACGTTGCTGCTGACGTCGTCCGTCCCGACTTTCACGTCGGACCGCCCCGCTGCCACGTACCATACGCAGCCGACGCTCGCGGCGGGTTGCGTCTCGGTGCAGACCAGCTCGTAGTAGCCGGCATTGACGGCGCTGATCCCCTCACCCCATAAGTCATGTAGCAAATCCGGGGCTTGCTGACACATATGTTGACGGAAACGCAGCGCGTAGAACGCGGGCAGGGTCAATCGCACATATCCGTCATTCAGCTTTTTTGGCATGTTCGTTCTCACAACGTGGCACCTGTTAAAATTCGCACGGCATAGTTCTGACAAGATTAGCAGCAGAAGCCGGCCACAAGGCCTTTCAACGCTCGTAGCGCTCCTGTTACGACTTGAATATCCGCTGCCATCACGTACGGGTTATTTACAATTATTACAGACCATCCGGGGAATGCCATTGCATCACGCACGGTCACCGCGAGCGGAAATTGCCCGATGACGCATCGATCATGAAGCAATTCCAGGATTTTCGAATTTGCGACTCCCGAAATTGAAACGCTCTGTGCGATCCAGATATATACCTACCCACATGCAAGATCCCGAAATTCGATCAACGGAAAGTCCCTACGCCATCTCGAAATCGATTCAATAAGAATTTGCATTCGACGTCATGTTTGCCGCTCGATACGTCGAAGCGTGAGACCAGCCCCTGAACGACTTTTGAAGGACCGGCCAACGCCCCTGGCAACACGATTCCTTGGGGCACGATTGACCGCAAAGGTAACGATATGCATGCATGGAAAGAAAAGTATCTGAATGGATACGCCGCGGCAAAATCCGAGGCCGACGTGTTTTTGGAGTTTTCGGCGGACGTGCGCGCCCTTGGATTCGAGTACTGTTCGTTCGGTCTGCGCATTCCGTTCCCGGTGACCAATCCGCAGTTCATGCTGCAGTCCAACTATCCGGAGACGTGGGTCACGCGTTATGTGAGTCAGAACTACTTTGCCGTCGACCCGACCGTCCGACACGGGCTCAGCCAGTTGATGCCATTGATCTGGCGTGCCGACACCCAGACTCAAAGCATCGAATTCTGGAAGGAGGCGGATCATTTCGGCTTGCGCCACGGCTGGTGCATGCCGTCCGTCAGCCGAACCGGCGCGATTGGACTCGTGACCATGGTGCGGTCGAGCGAGCCGATCGACGAGTGTGAGCTCGAGCAAAAGGGATACCAGATGTCATGGCTCGCGAACACCGCCAACTGTGCGATGAGCATGCATCTGCTCGCGCAGCGCGCGCCCGAATATGCCGTCGAGTTGACCGCTCGCGAGCGGGAGTCGCTGCAATGGTCTGCCGCCGGGAAAACCTACGTCGAGATCGGCAAGATCATGCATGTCGACGAGCGCACCGTGAAGTTTCACCTCGTCAATGCGATGCGCAAGCTGAATGCGACCAACAAGACCGAGGCCGCGGTCAAGGCGACAATTCTGGGACTCCTGTTCTGACGCCATTCTCTTCACCGGCCGCGCGGAACCATGCTCGCGGGACGGAAACACCGTCAAAACGGCAACGCCGGTTGCCCGTTCCAATACCCGTCGGCCCCGCCCCCCGCCCCCGATTACCTAGGTAATTGACACGTATGGACCTAGGTAATTGGCGTCCCTACCATGGTTTTCGACGCGAATCCAAGCGCCCACATGAAGAGGACACGACCATGACCACCCAGGACGTCGATACCCGCACGCTACGACGCGTGATCGCCGCAGCGTCGATCGGCAATTTCGTCGAATGGTTCGATTTCGCCGCATACGGCTTTCTCGCCACCATCCTGACGCGCGAATTCTTCCCCAGCGGCGACCCCACGGTCGGGCTCCTGAAAACGTTCGCGGTGTTCGCGGTGGCCTTCGCGTTCCGCCCGCTGGGCGGCCTCGTCTTCGGTGTGATCGGCGACCGGATCGGACGCAAGCGCACCCTTGCGCTGACGATCCTGATGATGGCCGGCTCGACGACGTTGATCGGCCTGCTGCCGACCTACGCGAGCATCGGCTACTGGGCACCGTTGCTGCTCACGATCATTCGCTGCGTCCAGGGGTTCTCGGCAGGCGGTGAATATGCCGGCGCATGCGCGTACGTGATGGAACATGCACCGCGCCGCCGCCGCGCCTTCTTCGGCAGCTTCGTGCCGGTATCGACCTTCTCGTCGTTCGCTTGCGCGGCAGTGGTGGCCTATCTGCTCGAATCGTCGCTGTCGTCGCAGGCAATGGTCGAATGGGGCTGGCGCGTGCCGTTCCTGATCGCGGCGCCGGTCGGCCTCATCGGCGTCTACCTGCGTGTCAGCCTGAATGAAACGCCCGCGTTCCAGGCGCTCGAAGGCAAGCACGACATCGCGCATGCGCCGTTGATGGAAACGCTGCATTCGCAGTCGAAGAATATCCTGAAGCTCGGCGCGTTCGTGTCCGTGACGGCGCTGTCGTTCTACACGTTCACGACGTATTTCGCGACCTACCTTCAAGTCGCCGGGCACCTGTCTCGCGGCACGTCGCTTCTCGTGACGGTGCTCGCGCTCTTCTTCGCCGCGGCCCTGTGCCCGGTCGCCGGCTTCTTCTCCGACCTCGTCGGCCGCCGCGCGACGATCGCCACGACCGGCATCTTCATCATCGTGTCGGTTTATCCGGCGTTCTCGCTCGGCGGCTCGGGCGTGCTGTCGCAATCGCTGATCGGCGTCGCGCTGCTTGCGATCGGCGCGGTGTTCTCGGGCGTGGTGACGGCGCCGCTGATGTCGGAAGTGTTCGCGACGAAAACGCGCTACACGGCATCGGCGATCACGTACAACCTCGCCTACACGATCTTCGGCGGTACCGCGCCGCTCGTCGCCACATGGCTGATCGCCGCGACCGGCACCAACCTGTCGCCCGCGTATTACCTGATCGCCGTGTCGATCTTCGCGATGATCGGCGGCCTGGCGCTGCCGGAAACGTCGAAGACGGCGCTCGAGGAAGCCGGTCCGGCGACCGCGGGCGCCGCTCGGGCCGCCAAGCGCGGCGTCTCGGGCGCCGTTTGAGCACGGGCCACGGATGAGTTGCCTGCAGGCGCTACCGCTACAATCCGGCAGGAGCAAACCCGCCCGATAGCCTTGGTCCGAACACGGTTCGGACCCGTCGACACGATGCCGACCATGACCGACACGATGCCAAGCCTCGACTACGAAGATCTCTTCAGGCATCTGCCCGTCGCGGCCATCGTCGCCAGAGAACGCATCATGGTCGACTGCAACGAGAAGGCGCTGCAACTGTTCCGGGCCACCCGCGACGACATCGTCGACCAGTCGTTCGCGAAGCTGTATCCGCAGCGGAAGGACTTCGCGACGACGGGCCGCCGCCTCGCGCCGCTGCTCGCGAAACATGCGGGGTTCAGCGATGACCGCATCATGCGTCGCGTCGACGGCAGTCATTTCTGGGTCACCGTATGCGGCTTCGGCTACAACTCGAAGCGGCCCTTCGAGCTGGCCATCTGGACCTTCACCGACCTGTCGGAGAACGCAAAGCATCCCGACGTCGCCAGCACGTTGACCGATCGCGAGCGCGACGTCGCGGCATTCCTGGTTCACGGCCTGACCAGCAAGGAAATCGGCAAGGAACTGAGCATCAGCCCGCGCACGGTCGATATTCATCGTGCGAGCTTGTTGAGGAAGTACGAGGTACGCACGACCCACGAACTGATCACGTGCCTGCTGGCGTGAGTTGCGCGCGCAGGAACGGCGCATCCGGCATCCCGCTCCGAAAAAAAGCCCGGCAAAGCCGGGCCAATCAGATTGAGACACAAGGAGAATCCCGCCCACCCCACACCGGGCGGTCACGCCGCGCTACACGACGTTCTTTTCGACGATCGGCCGGTTTTCGAGCACACGCTCCCAGCCGAGCGACGACAGGTCGAGCGATTCATACCGCCCGCCCAGGATCAGTTCACTCACGCCACGCCCCGTCGCGGGCCCTTGCTGCAGCCCGTGTCCGCTATACCCGTTCGCGAATACGACGTTGTCGAGTTCGGGGTGATATCCGATGATCGCGTTGTGATCGAACACGTTGTACTCGTAGTACCCGGACCAGCAGTTCTCCACGCGCAGCGCTTCGAACTCCGGCACGCGATTCGCGAGCGTCGGCCAGATCACCTCGTCGAACAGGTCGTGATCGACCTCGTCGAGCGGCAGGTCGTCGGGATCGCGATCCGGGCTCGGCGACGTCCCGCAAATGTACGTGCGCCCTTCCGGCCGGAAATACACGCCCGTCGGATCGATCAGCAGCGGGCAATCGGTCAGCTTCGCCGGCGACGACACGTTGAAGATGCTGCGACGCCGCGCATACACGGGAATGTCGATGCCCATCATCGACGACAGCGTGCGCGTCCACGCGCCGGCCGCATTGACGAGCGTGTCGCATGCGTAGCGCTCGCCGTCGTTCGTCACCACGTGCGTGATCTTGCGACCGTCGCGAACGACGCCGGTCACATCGGCCGGCACATACCGCGCGCCCAGTGCCTGCGCCTTCTTGCGCAGCGCCTGCACGAGCCCGTAACCGTCGAACCACCCTTCGCCGCTCACGCCATAAGCGCCCGACACGAGATCGTCGACGTTCAGCCACGGAAACTTCGCGCGCAGCGCATCGCGATCCATCAACCGGATATCGGCGCCGAGCTTGGTCTGCAGCGCATGGTTCTCGCGCAGCGTCACATCGCCCGCCGGCGTCGCGAGAAACAGGTAACCGCCTTCGTGCAGATCGATCGACGGCCGCGTGCCGTCGACCTCGAGCCGGTCGCCGATCGTGCGCAGGAAGTCGATCCCGAACAGCGACATCTCGATCGACAGCGGCGTCGAGAACTGCTGGCGAATCGACGCGGCCGACAGCGCCGACGACGACTTCGCATAGGTGGGATCGCGTTCGATGACGGTCACGGACACCGTCGGATCGGTAGCGCGCAGGAAATAGGCGATCGAGCTGCCGATCACACCACCGCCGACGATGACGACTTGAGAACTCACGACTGACTCCAGTTACACGTATAAGGCGCGGCCGGCCGGCCGCGCCCGAAGGTTGTTCGTGCCGCGTCGCGCGCGGCGTCGTGCGAGCAGGCCACTCGGCGAATCGCCCCGACGTGCGCCGCGACCGCATCCGATCGCTTCGGCTATTTCAGCACGTCCTGCATCGCCGCGAAAGTCCGCGCGCGTTCGGGTATTCAGTCCGCCGTTTGCGTGGTAACGGGCTGCCACGCGGCGTTCTTTACTTCATACAGCGTCGAGCTCGGGTTCTTCAGGTCGCCCGTGCTCGTGAACGCGATCGTGCCGGTGATGCCGTCGTAGCGCGTGCCCTTCAGCGCGCCGTTGAAATCGGCCGGCTTCGTCGAGTTCGCCTTCTGCATCGCGTTGATCGCGATCCACGTCGCGTCGTACGCGAACGGCGCATACGCGAGCATGTCGACGCCGTACTTCTGCTTGAATTTCGTTTCGAACTGCTTGCCTTTCGCGAGACGCGCGAGCGGCTGCCCGTATTCCCACACGGCCGCGCCTTCGGCCGCGTTGCCGGCGAGCTTGATGAAGTTCGCGTTCATCACGCCGCCGCCGGCCAGGAACTGCGCGCGGATGCCGAGCTGACGCATGCGCTTGACCAGCATCGCGGACTGCGCGTCGAGGCCGCCGAAAAACACCAGGTCGGCATTCGTACTCTTGATCTTGGTGAGCTGCGCGCTGAAGTCGACGGCTTTGTCGTTCGTGAATTCGCGCGCGACGATCGTGCCGCCGTTCGCCTTCGCGGCCTTTTCGAATTCGTCGGCTTCGCCCTGGCCGAACGCGGTGCGGTCGTCGATGATCGCGATGCGCTTCGCCTTGGTCACGCTCGCCGCATACGCACCGGCATTGCCGGCGTTCTGCGCGTCGGTCGCGATCACGCGATAGACGGTGCCGAGGCCGGCGCGCGTGATGTCGGGATTGGTCGCCGACGGCGTGATCATCGGAATGCCGGCCTTCGCGTAGAGCTTCGACGCGGGCAGCGTCGTGCCGGAATTGAAGTGGCCGATCACGACGGCCACCTGCGCGTCGGTCAGTTGCTGCGCGGCCTGCACGCCGATGCGCGGATCGCTCTGGTCGTCCTGCGACGCGACGACGAACTTCACCGGCTTGCCGCCGATCGTCGTGTGCGCGGCGTTCGCCTCGTCGACGGCCATGCGCACGCCGTTCTCGATGTCCTTGCCGTATGCGGCGCCGCCGCCGGTCAGCGGCACGGCCACGCCGACCTTGACGACCGTCTCCTGCGCGTGGGCCGCGCCGGTCTGGAACGCGAGGATCGCGGCGGTCAGTGCAATGCCGGAAAGCGAACGAATGCGGAACGTCATCGGCCAATCCTTCTTCTGTGGGTCGGGATGCGACGCGCGATCATCGCGCGCCGGCGACCTCCCGCGTGCCGGTGATTTTTCCGTCGCCGGCGTGCCGCCGATGGCGCATCACGTGCCGGTCGATCACCGCGGTTCCGTCTCCGGGAAACCTGTCGGCGCGAAAGAGGTGAACCGATTGTGGGTAGCCAATACGCGTGCAGCAAACGAAATATCGGAACTATGTTGTGAGGAATTATCATCAAGTGCCGACGCTACCGAGGGCACGCGGCCCGCGCGACGGCGGGCCGGGAAGAGGAAATGTCAGCGGGATGCGCGCATGCCGCGTTGCATCGGGCCTGCCCGGGTAATGCAGATGGAGCATCACCGCCGTATCGGGCAGCGGCAATGCACCGCACATCGCGCGATTCGGTCGCGGGCGCCGGGCCGGTCAATGCCTGTCGGTGCCCGTCTGCTTGCGCACCGCATCGGCCGCCTCGCCGGCCTTCTCCTGAATCTTGCCAGCCTGCTGTTCCGCCACGCCTTCCGCTTCCGTCTCGCGGTCGCCCGTCACCTTGCCGAGCGCTTCCTTGACCGAACCCTTCACCTGTTTGAGTTTGCCTTCGATGCGATTCCTGTCCATGGTCGTCTCCTGCGATGAGTTGGGGAGAGAGCCGACGGCACGGCAGCCTGCGCCGCACCGCCGAGTGGACAGGATCGCAGCCGCGCGCCATGCGCGGCAGATGCGGATGCACCAGCCTGCATGGTGCATTCGCACCGATGGCCCGACGCCCGGCGTCAGTCCTTGCCGTTCGCGCCGCCCTTGTCGGCGCCCTTTTCGCCTCGTGCGCCGTTCGCGTCGGATGCGCCGACGATCCCGCGCTCGCGCGCCCATACGATCGCCTCGCCGCGGCTATGCACGTCGAGCTTCGCGTAGATCGTCGCGACGTGATTGCGGACCGTGTTCGGCGCGAGCCCGAGGCGCGCGGCGATCTCCTTGTCGGCGAGGCCGTGACACAACAGGTCGAACACGTCGCGCTCGCGCGCGGTGAGGTCCGACAGCTGCGCGCCCGCGTCCGGCGCATTCGCGCGGCGCACGTTCGCCAGTTTTTCGATCAACGTGCGGCTGAACCACGACGCGTCCTGCATCGCGGTCTCGATCGCGTAGACGAGTTCCATCTCGGTGCGCTTGCGATCGCTGATGTCGAGCAGCGCGATCAGCAGGCAATCCTGCCCGTGAATCGCGACCGGTTCGGCCGACACGACGCAATCGCGTACGTCGCCGTCGCGCGTGCGGATCTGCACGTCCGCGTTGCGCACGTTGCCGTCGCGCGCGAGCTGGCCGTCGATGCACTGCCGGGCGCCGCGTTCGGCCCACAGCCCGATCTCGTCCGCGGACTTGCCGAGCAGATCGTCGCGCGCATGGCCGGCCATCGCGACGAAGGCATCGTTCACGTCGAGCAGCTCGAAGCGGTCGGCCGTGACGATCGCGGTTGCGACCGGCGCCATCCGGAACGCCTTCGCGAAACGCTCTTCGCTCTGCCGCAGCGCAAGCTCGGCCTGCTTGCGCGGCTCGAGATCCATGAACGTGAACAGCATGCACGCCTCGCCGTTCATGTCGATCGGCTGACCGGCGACCACCACCGCTTTCGTGCCGCCGTCCGCGCGCTTGAGCACGGCCTCCATCTGCGGGATCGTCGCGCCCTCGCCCAGCCGCTCGATCGCGAGTTCGCGCTGCTCGGCGTGTTCGAGCACGTCGAGTTCGTAGACGGAGCGGCCGAGCACGTCGTCGCGCGCATGGCCCGTCATCTCGAGGAAGCCTTGATTGACCTTCACGTAGCGCAGGTCGTCGAGCCGGCAGATCACGGCCGGCGCCGGGTTCGCGTTGAACGTGCGCTCGAAGCGGTCCTCGGCGCTCGCCCATTCCGTCGCATCGTGCAGCACGAGCGCGAGGCAGTCGGGCTCACCGGCCGCGTTCGTCAGCACGAGGCTGCGGATGCGGTGAACCCAGCTCACGTTCTCGTCGGCGGCCGATTCGACTTCGACGGTCACGTCGCCGAATTCCTCGCCCGCGATCACGCGATCCATCGGATAGTGGCCGTCGCGCACCGGATGGTTGTTCCGGTAGCGCAGCCGGAAGCGCTCGCGATACTCGGTGACGTCCGCGCCGAGCGCGTCGAGCTCGGTGACGCCGTGCATCGCGAGCGCGGCCTCGTTCGCCCACACGATGCGCTGGTCGGGTTCGATGAGGATCACGCCCTCGGTGAGCCCCGCGATGATCTGGTGCAGCTGGCGCCGGTCGGTATGCGACTTGAGCGCCTGTTCGTTGACTCGTTCGTCCATGGGTCGGTGGTCCACGTGGTCGACAGGGTTGCCGGGTCGGTCGCGTCCGCGCCGATGCGCGCCAGCCTGCTCCGGCCGGCGCGTGCACGCGATGATCGCGTGCGGCCGACGCAAGCGACAGGCGCGGATGCACCATGCGCAATAGTACATTCGCATGCCGCACAGGCTGCGTGCGCCATCCCGCCGAGCCACGCGCGGCACGGCTTGCGCGCCGGCATCCCGCATCGCGCGCATCACCACGCACACGACGCACTTCCCGTTCCCGCTCCTTCGTTCCGTCCCCGTGCAAACGCACTAGCCGATCCGGTGAATTTGCGCGATGTCCGCGTGCATTCGCGCCGGTACGCTGGTACTGCATCGGCGCCCACGCGCCGCCCTTTCATACCGCAGAGGAGGATCACCTGATGAAGCTCCATCAGACACCCGATCCGACGCGCCCCGAGCCGGCCCCGGACAATCCGCCCGAACCCTCGCCCGGCACCGATCCGCCGGTGCCGCTGCCGCCCGACGTGCCGCGCCCCGACATGCCGCCGCGCGAGCCCGGCTACGACACGCCGATCGCGCGGTAACGCGCGGCGCGCCTGCGCAGATTCCCCATCCACCACGCCAATCGAAGGAGCACATCCATGAACAAGACCTCGAACCTGTCGGCGCTGCTCGCCGTCAGCGCGGCGTTCCTGCTTTGCGCCGCTCCGCTCACGAACGCACAGGCGGCGTCGTCGACCGACGACGGCATGAAGACCGAATCGAACCAGCCCGTCACCGACACGTGGATCACGACCAAGGTGAAGAGCGAACTCGCGACCACGGATGGCGTGAAAAGCATCCACGTCGGCGTGAAGACGGTCGACGGCGTCGTCACGCTGACGGGCGTGCTGCCGTCGAGGGTTGCGGTGAAGAAGGCCGTCGCCGTGACGCGCTCGATCAAGGGCGTGAAGCACGTCGACGCATCCGGCCTGAAGGCGAAGGCCTGAACTGTCGCGCGGCCGAGCGCCGCGCTTTTTTCCCCTTACTCCAGGAGCACACCATGAACGAAGACAAGATCAAGGGTCAATGGAAGCAGCTGACCGGCAAGCTGAAGGCCAAGTGGGGCAAGCTGACCGACGACGATCTCGCGGTCGCCGAAGGCAACCGCGACTATCTGACCGGCCGGATCCAGGAACGTTACGGGATCGCGCGCGACGAGGCCGAGAAGCAGTTGAAGGAATTCGATCGCGAGCTTTGACGCGCCGGTCGTCTCACCCCGCCGCGATGCGTCCTGCGTCGCGGCCACGCGGAGGACCACGACATGGGCAAATATCTGATCGCATGGCTGCTCGGCGTACCGCTCGGCGTGCTGGTGCTGTTCTATCTGGTCACGCACCTGTTCTGACGATCGCGGCGCCCATCCAATGCAAACGGGCCGGCGGCTGTCATCAGCCGCCGGCCCGTTCGTCTGCATGCGTCGTCGCGCTTACTTCGCCGCGTTCGCCGTCATCTTGAAGATGCCTTGCGCGTTGCCCGCGTCGAAACGCAGGTCCGTCACCCAGCGGCGCGCCGCCTGGTCGAACGTGCGGCGGCGCGTGATGAATTCGTAGAACGAGCCCGGCACGTTGCGCTTCACGGTCCCGCCGTCGCGCGTGCGGAATTCGCGCTCGACGATGTCCGCGCGATACGCGGTCTGGAACACGCGGCCCGAACGCGAGCGCTCGACTTCCGGCTTCATCGGCCGGCCCTTCGCCTTCTCGTCGTCGGACAGCTTGAACACGTCGGTCACGCGATCGGTCGCGTGGTTGAACGCGTTGCCTTCGGTCGCGATCCACGCCATTTCGGCCGATTCGAGCAGCAGAGTCTCGTAATCGAGTTCGCTCGGCAGGTCGTGCTGACGCGCGAACGCGCCGACGATCTCCGGCAGCAGCGCATGCGCGGCGTCGAGCGGCAGCCAGCCTTCGCGCTCGATCTCCCACAGCAACGCGACGGCCGCCGGCGACAGCGGATCGCGCGACGAGCTCACGACGTTCGTCACGGCCTGCTGGAATTCCCGGGAGAAGCGCTCCGGATGCAGTTCGCTGACGAAGAACTGCGCGATCTCGTCCGGCGCGTCCTCATGCGCATATGCGCGGCCGGTCATGCCGAGCTTGTCGAGCGGATAACGGCCGTTCAGGCGGAAGCCGAGCGGACGCAGGATGCGCGTGAACGCGGCTTCTCCCGGCGGCAGCGCGCCCGTGTGCGACCAGCGCACCGTGCGCAGCGCGCCGTGGTCGAAGTAGACCGAGCCGCCGTTTTCGATCGCGTCGGCCGTGTATGCGCGGCCGTTCGCCGAACGTTCGAGCAGCCCTTCGAACAGCGCCATGTTCATCGCCTGCGCAATCTCCGCGCGCGTGACGACGTCGGTTTCCCATTCGTCGAGGATGGCCGGCATGTTCAGGGTCGCGAACAGGGCGTCGGTCTTCGCCTGTCCCAGCAGCTTCGTCAGCAGGCTCTCGATATTCGGATTGCGCATCAGGATTCTCGTGTTCGGGGGACCGCCGGCAAGCGTGCCGGCAACTCGAATGGCCGGCCGCCCAGCGGGCGCCTGGCCTTGCGTGGGATGCATTATTCAAAGGGTTGCAGCGGGGCGTAAAGCGAGATTAAATTGACACGTGATGAGTTTTTGGAATTATCGGCCGTCTCCGCATTCGTCCTCCGGCCCGCCGCGGGCGGGTCCGTTCGTCAGACAAAACGAGCATCATGCGCAAATTCAAGATCCCCAACATGGGTGCGCTCGTGGCTTTCGAAGCCGCGGCGCGCCACGAGAGCTTCACGCACGCGGCCAAGGAGCTGTTCCTGACCGAAAGCGCGGTATCGCGGCAGATCGCGACGCTCGAGGCAAGCCTCGGCGTGCGGCTGTTCGCGCGCGTGAAGCAGCGCGTCGTGCTGACGCGCGCCGGCAAACTGTACGGCACGCAGGTGCGGCGCGCGCTGGAGGCGCTCGATCGCGACACGCTGTCGATCATCGCGCACGGCAGCGGCGGCGGCTACCTGGAGCTCGCGGTGCTGCCGACCTTCGCGTCGCACTGGCTGATCCCGCGCATCAAGAGTTTCTACGACCGCACGCCGGACGTGCGCGTGAACATGGGCAGCCGCACCGACCTGTTCTCGTTCGAGGACACGCACTTCGAGGCCGCGATCCACTACGGCAAGCCGACCTGGCCCGGCACGTCGTCCGACTACCTGTTCGGCGAGGAAGTCGTGCCGATCTGCTCTCCCGCGCTGCTCGACGGGCCGGTCGAACGCGTGGAGGATCTGCTGGCGTATCCGCTGCTGCACTCGACCACGCGTCCCGGCGCTTGGGCGCAGTGGTTCGAGACGCATGGCGTCGAGGACATCCGCACGATGCAGGGCGTGCGCTACGAGCTGCACACGATGCTGATCAGCGCGGCCGCGGCCGGGCTCGGGATCGCGCTGGTGCCGAAGTTCTTCGTCGAGGAACAGTTGCAGCAGCTCGGCCTCGTCGTGCCGTGCGACGCGGCGACGGTCGGCGATTCGGCGTACTACCTCGTGTATCCGACGGAGTTCAGTCACAGCAAGCCGCTGGAGTCGTTTCGTGCGTGGTTGCTGGAGCAGGCGAGCGCGTATGCGGCGCCGGGGCGGGAGGGGGAGGGGGAAGAGGACGGCGACGCGGAGGATGACGAGGACGTCGAGTAACAGCGCTTCCGGCTATTTACGGTACGGCGCGGCGGCATTGCATGCGTGCCGCACCGGCGGCACACCGGCCGCGACGACCCTCACCAGCCGCGCACTGTCAGGCGTTTCCAGCCCCGGGCACGCCGTATTCAGATCGCGGATCACGAGCGTCGCACCCCCGTCGAAGACGGCATATCCCGTCTGGCCGGGGGACGGGCCATCACGACGATGACCCGCATTGTCGCGCACCACATGCGTGACGTGCGTCACATGTGCCACTTCACCGTGGCGGTCAGCGTACGCGGATCGCCGGGCATGTTGTACAGGTCCGCGTTGCCGTGCGCGGCGATGAAGTAGCGGCGATTGAACAGATTGTCGAGCGTGAGCGTCACGTCAACCTTCTTGCTGCGATAGCCGGCCCCCAGGTTGAATACGGTAAACGACGGCAGCGTGACCAGATCGCTCGCCGACGTATAGCGCGCCGACTGGAACTGCATGCCGGCCGCCGCATAGAAGCCGTACGGCAGCTCGCGCTTTAGCCACAGGTTCGCGCTGTGGCGAGGCATCAGCCCCGGCGTGTTGCTCGACACCGTGAGGCCGGCCGCCGTCGATTGCGGGGAGCCGTCAACCGTGCCGTTCATATACGCGTAACCCGCATACACCGACCACTTCGGCGCAATCTCACCGGTGAAGCCGAGCTCCATCCCGCGCACGTGCTGCGTGCCGATCGGCAGCGCATAGCCCGGGTTCGCCGGGTCGCCGATCTGCTGATTGGTCTGGCGCATGTCGAACAGCGCAACGCTGGCCGTCGCCTTGCCGCCAAGGTCGAAGCGCGAGCCGACTTCATACGCGGTGGTCTTCTGCGGTGCGAGCGCGGCGCCGTTCGCGAACGCGCCGGAACTGATCAGCGTATCGGCCAGCGGCGAGAACGACTGGCTGAACGAGCCGTACAACGTCAGCCATTCGAGCGGTTCATAGATCAGGCCGACGCGCGGGCTCCACGCGTGATCGGTCCGGTCGAGATTGACGTTCGACGACGTGTAGTCATGCCGGATCTGGCTCAGGTAGTCGAAGCGCAGGCCCGCGAGCACCTTCCAGTGTTCGGTCAGCGAGATCAGGTCCTGCGCGTAGACGCCCGTGAGCCCGACCACGGTCGACGCGTTCGTCTTCGCCGGCGCGCCGGTCGGCACGCCGGGCAGGACCACCTGCTGCGGATTGAAGAGATCGTAGGTCGCGACCTTCGTCACGCTGTAGACCGTGTCGAATTTCTGCTGCTGCGAGAGTTCGAGCCCGTACAGCAGCTCGTGACGCATGCCGAACAGCGATGTCTTCTGCGTGAGCTCAAACAGCCCGTCGATGCCGTGGTCGGTGCGCTGGCGCGTCGACTGGTCGAGCGTGACGACCGGATGCGCGGACGTCCTGATCGGCTCGAACGTCACGTAGTTCTTGCGTTCGAGCGAGAAGTCATACGCACGGATCGCGCCGTGAAACGACAACGAATCGCTGATGCGACGATCGAGCGACACCGTCGCGCTCTTCGCGGAGATGTCGTTGTATGAGCTGTTCCCCCCATCGGCCGAACCGAAATACGTGTTGATCGGCACATCGACGGGCCGGCCGCGGTACGCTGGCAGCCCCTGGTCCGACGTACGGCGATCGTGCAGATAGTCGAATTCGACGTTCAGCACCGTGTCGCTGTCGAGCTTGAACTGCGCGGACGGCGCGATCGCCTGTCGGTTGAGCTGAAACTGGTCGCGGAAGCTGTTCGAGTTTTCGGCTGCTCCGGTAAGGCGAAAGCGTGCGGCGTCGTTCGCATTCCAGCCGAGGTCGAACTCGCCGCGCCGCTCGCCGCGCGTGCCGAGCGTCACGCCCACATCGTTCACCGGGTTCGCCTGCGGCCGCTTCAGCACGCGGTTCACGATACCGCCCGCCGAGCCGCGCCCGTACAGCACGGCAGCCGGCCCCTTCAGCACCTCGACGCGATCGACGTTCGACAGGTCGCGGTAGTACAGCGCATCGTCGCGAATGCCGTCGACGTACTGGTCTGTAATGCTGTTGAAGCCGCGGATCGTGATCTGGTCGCGCTGGCCGTCGCCCACCGAGAAGCCGACGCCCGGCACGTTGCGCAGCGCATCCTGCATCGACGTGGCGTTCTGGTCCTCGATCACCGCGTGCGGGACAACGTTCACCGTCTGCGGCACGTCCATCAGCGACATGTCGGTCTTGGTCGCGGCGCGCGAGCGGCCACCGTCATACGACGCGTGGTCGGCGGCCGCGTTGACGGAGATCGCGGGCAGGGTCGCGGCGGCATCGCTCGCCTGGGCAAACGAAGTGCGGGCGCCAGCCAGCGCCGTGGCGATCAGAAGCGCATGACGGGCGCTCTTGTTGAGTTTCATCGTGAACGTAGAGGTGTCGAATAAAAACGGCGAACGGGAACGTGTCCGGCCAGCGCGCCACTCGCGTGGCGAATCGACCGACGAAGCCCGTTCCTTCAGGAAGACGACGCGCGCGGAGGACCGCCCCGTCGTGCCTGCCGGGCGGCACGACCGGCACGAAAAAAGCCGTAACGTGGCATCACGGCTCGTAATGGGGCGAAATAATAAACGAGAATGATTCGTGTTTTTAGTTAATTTTCGGCGTGTCGCCTGCCCGCAACGCGAGCGCGCATTCGCGCCTCACATTCCTGACGAATGCCTTTCTGTTTTGCGCTATCGAGCCGCTTGGCTCGCATCAAAACGAAAGGATTCAATCGGCCGCAACGTGCGGTAGCCGCTATGAAAAAAGGTGGACTCGGGGAGACTGCGGCGGGGAAGGAACGCTGAAGAGGATTGCGAAGGATCGGGGTAAGGCAGGCAGGATGCATTCAAAGTCCGGTGCGCGCCGAGCCGGGCAACCCCGACCCGGCGCTCCGGGCAGCCGACCTCGCTTCGGCAGCGCGGCGGACCTTCTCTCTTTTCTTCACTGCGTATGTTTTCTCTCAGGTTCCGGGGCAATTTTTTCTTCGCCGCGTCGGGCCATTATCCGCCCAATCCCGCCGAAGTGAAACGTTTGCGCACGCTCTACGCCGCTTATACCCGCCATTCGGACACATTCCTTCAAATCGCTTACGCGTCGTGCGATCGCATTCGGCAAATCTTGCAATCGGTTCGGCGTTCCTTTTAAATGGAACTGGTTCCATTCCGCGTTTCGGCCACGCCGTCGCGTGACGCCGCTTCGTCCGCGCGTCATGATGCCGATTCAGGATCGAGGATCGTTCAGCTCAGGATTCCGCATCGCCCGTCCTTCCCGGACACCCCGTCAAACGAGACCGTCATGCCCGATTCCGCCTCCCTGCAGCAGCTGTTTCCCGCCTATCAAGACATCCCCGCCGAGTTTCGGCTCGCCGCGCCGATCCACCAGCGCGTGTCGCTGGTCGACGGCGAGTTGCGCCCGTGGGACGGCGCGACCAAGACCGTGCTGTCGCCCGTGTGCGTGCGCCAGCCGGACGGCAGCGTCGCGCAGATGGAGATCGGCAGCTATCCGGTGATGGGCGAGACGGAAAGCGATGCGGCGCTCGACGCCGCGGTGCGCGCATACGACTCGGGCCGCGGCGAGTGGCCGACGATGAAAGTCGAGCAGCGCATCGCGTGCATGCAGGACTTCATCAAGCGGATGGTCGCGCAGCGCGAGCTGGTCGTGAACCTGATCATGTGGGAGATCGGCAAGAGCCTCGCCGATTCGCAGAAGGAGTTCGATCGCACCGTCACGTACATGACGCAGACGATCGACGCGCTGAAGGAGCTCGACAACGCGAACTCGCGCTTCGTGATCGCGGAAGGCACGATCGGCCAGATCCGCCGCACGCCGCTCGGCGTCGTGCTGTGCATGGGGCCGTACAACTATCCGCTGAACGAAACCTTCGCGACGCTGATCCCCGCGCTGCTGATGGGCAACACCGTGGTGTTCAAGCCGCCGCAGTACGGCACGCTGCTGTTCGAGCCGCTGCTCGAGGCGTTCCGCGACGCGTTCCCGAAAGGCGTGATCAACACGATCTACGCGCCGGGCGCGGTGGTCGTGCCGCACATGCTCGCGTCGGGCAAGATCAACGTGCTCGCGCTGATCGGCTCGAGCAAGGTCGCCGATCACCTGAAGAAGCAGCATCCGAAGTCGCACCGCCTGCGCGCGATCCTCGGCCTCGATGCGAAGAACGCGGCGATCGTGCTGCCCGACGCCGATCTCGATCTCACCGTGAAGGAGTGCCTGCTCGGCGCGCTGTCGTTCAACGGCCAGCGCTGTACCGCGCTGAAGATGCTGCTCGTGCATCGCTCGATCGTCGACGAGTTCCTGAAGCGCTTCACCGCCGCGCTCGAACAGCTGAAGATCGGCATGCCGTGGGAGAAAGGCGTCAGCATCACGCCGCTGCCGGGCATGCATCGCACCGCATACATGACCGACGCGATCGACGACGCGAAGGCCAGGGGCGCGCAGGTCGTCAACCACTCGGGCGGCGAATTCAGCAAGACGCTGTTCTACCCGGCCGTCGTGTATCCGGTGTCCGAAGGGATGAAGCTGTATCGCGAGGAACAGTTCGGCCCGATCATTCCGGTCGCGCCGTTCGACGACGTGGAAACCGCGCTCGACTACGTGACGACGTCGGAGCACGGCCAGCAGGTCAGCATCTTCGGTTCCGATCCGGCGCAGATCGGCGCGCTCGTCGATCCGCTCGTGAACCAGGTGTGCCGCGTGAACATCAATTGCCAGTGCCAGCGCGGGCCGGACGTGTTCCCGTTCGCGGGGCGCAAGGATTCGGCGGAAGGCACGCTGTCGGTGACCGACGCGCTGCGCGCGTTCTCGATCCGCTCGATGGTCGCGGCGAAGCAGACCGACGGCAGCAAGCAGCTGCTCGATTCGATCGTGTCGGATCACTACTCGAAGTTCGTCAACACCGGCTTCATTTTCTGAAGCGCCGAAGCCGATCCGCCGCGTGTTCGCGCGGCGGATCGCTCGTCTGGTTGCACGCGTGCGGGCTGTCCGCTCACACGGTTCACACGATTCAAACGTTCGACGCCAGCAACCGGATCCCCGCCACGCCGAACACCACGGCGAGACACGCTTCCATCGCGCGGCGGCCGCGCACGTACAGCCGGCGTGCGCCGTCCGTCGAGAACACCAGCGCATAGCCGCCGAACACCAGGCATCCGATCGCGATGCAGCCCGGCACGACCGCGCCGTGCGACGCGCCCGCGCCGTTCGACGACAACGCGACGATCGACACCCACACCAGGATCGCTTTCGGATTCGTCAGATGCAGCATCGCGCCGCGCACGTAGAAGCGCGACAGCTTCCGGTCTGCCGTCGCCTTCGGCGTGGCCGCCGCCTTGGCCGACCACGCGGTGCGGCCCGACTTGAACGCGAGCCACAGCAGGTACACGCCGCCGAACAGCTTGATCGCGACCAGCAGTTGCGACCATGCGAGCAGCGCGGCCGACACGCCCAGCGCGGCCACCGTCGCCCAGAACATCGAACCCGAGATGACGCCGAGCGCGAACACGAGCGCCGCCTTGCGGCCGTGGTTCGCGGCGACCGACATGATCGCGAGATTGCTCGGGCCGGGGCTGGCCGTACCGACGAAATAGGCCGTGTAGGCCAGCAGCAGATTGGCCGAGAAGAAGGCGTGGACGCTCATGTCGAACCTCGCGGAGATGATGCGGTGATTGTTCGCAAACACGGCGCGGCTGCCCATGGACAGTTCTCCGGTTATTCGCTGGGCCAGTTGGGCGGCGCGCGTGACACAGGTTGCGCACACATCCGGCATGCGGCGAACGAGACGTCTCGGATATGAAACATCCGGCGCATGCGTCGCGAGCGTTCGTCGTGAGGCGGGTGACGCCGCGGCTCGCCGCGCGAGACCGTCCCGACCTCGGGCCGACGCCCGGAGCGGCACCGGCACACGCGCGACACGACATTCCCCCGGTTCGTCGACGAAACACACGGCCCGTTTCAGCCCGGCGTTACGTTACATCGATGAAGCATTTCATTCGTCCGGCCCCTGCCGCGCTGCCCCTCGCGATCGCGCACGGCGTATGGACGCCCTTCTCGATTTTTCGTGAAAGCCAGTATCGGCGGGACGCGATGACCGCTGCCGCACCCCGCGTCAACATTGCTCAACACTTCGATCGCGGGGCTGGTACGGAACCTGCATTCCCATCGGATGACAATCGCGCCGCCGATCGGCGCGGACATGAACCCGGATCGGGGCCTCCATCGGACACGCCCGAACGATCCACGCAAGTTATGAGGCTCTTCATGGATGCGCTGCCCAACTCATCCGATACGTCGTTCCAGATCTTTCTCGCGAAACTGCTCGAACAGCCGCAGCCCGAATGGACGGAAAAACAGCAGATGGAACTCGAGATGGCACGCACGCTGTCGACCCAGATGGTCAACTACGCGGAAGGCATGCGCGGCGGCAACGCGGATCTCGCGCGCTGCCTCGTGCTGTTGCGCTACGCGAAGGTCCTCGACTTCATGCTGACGTCGCTCGCCGCGCACCGCGACATTCATCCGCAGACGCTGCGCACGCTGTTCCGGCTCGCGAACCTGAAGGTCGACGATGCGTATCCGGTGTGAGCGGGCATCGGGCAGCCCGACGCCACGCCTTCGCGGCTAGCGCGCCGCCCGCCCCGCCATCCACTTGCGGTAACGCCGCGTCTGGCACTGCGCGGCGAGTTGCTGCGACACCAGCGCGCGCAGCGGCGACACGCCCGGGTGCGTGCGCCGCCCGACACTCAACCGCGCGAGCTGGAACTTCACGACGGCCATGTTCGCCAGCGCACCCAGCGCCTTGTTCTTCCAGCGGATCGGCTGCAGCGCCGGCGCGCTGTCCTTGCCGGCCTGCCAGTCGCGCGGCAGGTTCGGCTCGATCGACAGCGCGGTCGCGATGCCGACCATCGCCACGCCGCTGGCGACCACCTGCTCGGCCACCGCGCGGCGCCGGATCCCGCCCGTGACCATCAGCGGCATGGCCGCGACGGCCGTGATGTCCCGCGCGAATTCGAGGAAATACGCTTCGCGGGCCAGCGTGCGCCCGTCGCGCGCCTCGCCCTGCATCGCGGGCACTTCGTAGCTGCCGCCCGACAACTCGACGAGGTCGACGCCGAGCGGATTCAGCAGTTCGACGACGCGCTTCGCATCGTCCGCGCTGAAGCCGCCGCGCTGGAAGTCGGCCGAATTCAGCTTGACCGACACGACGAACGCCGGCGACACCGTCGCGCGCACCTCGCGCACGATGTCGAGCAGCAGCCGCGCGCGATGCTCGATGCTGCCGCCCCACGCGTCCTGCCGGCGGTTCGTCAGCGGGGACAGGAACTGGCTCAGCAGATAACCGTGCGCCGCGTGGATCTGCACGCCGGTGAAGCCGCTCTGCTCGGCGAGCTGCGCGGCGCGCACGAAGCGCCGCCGCACGTCGACGATGTCGGCTTCCGTCATCTCCTTTGGCACCGGGAACTGCTTCGACAGCGCACCGAGCGCGAGCGGCACGGCCGACGGCGCGAGCGTCGTCTGGCCGAGCGCCGCCTGCATCTGGCGCCCCGGGTGATTGATCTGCATCCACACGTGCGCGCCGCCGGAGCGCGCGACCTGCGCCCATCGCCGGAAGCGGTCGAGATGCGCGTCGCTGTCGAGCACGACACCGTTCGGCCCCGTCATCGCGCGGCCGTCCACCATCACGTTGCCGGTCAGGATCAGGCCTGCCCGGCCGTCCGCCCACGCCTGGTACAGGCGCAGCAACGCGTCGGACGGCGCGTGGTCCGCATCGGCCAGGTTCTCTTCCATCGCGGCCTTGGCGAGTCGGTTCGGGATCACCGCGCCATTGGGCAGCGTGAGGGGCGCAAACAGGTTCATGGTGGACATCCTCGATTGACGATGCCCAACCATAACTTTAAAGTCAGCTTCAAGGTCAAGCCCCTCTGGAGCACAGCGATGAAGATCGGCGAGCTGGCGCGAACCAGCGGCATCGCAGCGTCGCGCATCCGCTTCTACGAAGCGAGCGGCCTGCTCGAGCCGGCGCGCCGGCAGGCGAACGGTTATCGGGAATACGGGCCGGAAGCGCTGACACGGCTCGCGATCATCGACCGCGCGCAGCGCGCGGGCTTCGCGCTCGACGAGATCCGCGCGGTGCTGCCGCCCGATCTCGGCGCGTGGCCGCGCGACGAACTGTTGCAGGCGTTGCGGCACAAGGTCGACGAAATCGCGCTGCTCGAACAGCGGCTCGCGCAGAACCGGCGCAACCTGCAGGCGCTGATCGACGAGATCGCGAACAAGCCCGCCGGCGAGGATTGCGCGGGCGCCGCGCAACGCATGCTCGACAAGCTGTGCAAGGAAGCGGCCGAGCTGGAATCGGCGCCGGCAACCGTGCCGCACCCGCGGCCGATGTCCGTGACGTGCGGCACGCGGCACGCGAGCGGCCCGTTGATCCTGATCGACGGCGTGGACGAACGGCACAAGGCGACGGACATCCTGCGCTGATCCGCGACGCCGGCGGCGCCCGCGATGCCTACTTCGCGTTGCGCTCCATCGGCTCGCCGACGACGAAACCGCCGCCCTGGTAGCGCTGCGCGGGATCGTCATACTCGGCGGTCGGCGCCGTCACCGGGAACAGCCCGGCGAACTGCTCGGAGCTGTCCTGCGGCCGATAGCCGAGGAAGCCGGTCTTCGTGTTGTCCCACCATTTCACCGGGTTGTCCGACACGCCGTAGACGATCGCGTGCCCGACGCGGTTCGTCAGCAGCGAGCAGCGCACGAGCTCGATGAGGTCGCGATAGCTGAGGAACGTCACCAGCATGCGCGGATTCTTCGGCGCCTCGAACGACGAGCCGATCCGCAGGCACACCGTCTCGATCCCGAAGCGGTCGAAGTAGTAGCGCGACAGCGACTCGCCGAAGCACTTCGTCACGCCATACAGGCTGTCCGGACGCTGCGGCGAATCGGCGTCGAGCACTTCCGTGACCGGATGAAAACCGATCGCATGGTTCGAGCTCGCGAACACGACGCGCTTCACGCCGTGCTTGCGCGCGGCTTCGTACAGGTTGTACGTGCCGGTGATGTTCGCATCGACGAGATCGTCGAACGGCGCGTCGACCGAAATGCCGCCGAGGTGGACGATCGCGTCGACGCCGTCGACGAGCGCCATCACCGCCGGCCGGTCCGCCAGATCGACGACCCGGATTTCTTCATGCGGGGCCGCGTCGTCCAGCGCGGCGATGTCGCTCACGCGCACGACGTCGGCCCAGTTCGCCAGCGCGCCGCGCACCTGACGGCCGAGGTTGCCGGCCGCGCCGGTCAGCAGCAGGCGCCCGAACGGCTTGCGTGCGCCGGTGGATGTGGCGTTCATCGAATCTCCTTGAATCTGTTCTGAAGTGTCCTGGACGTCGCCCGAAACCGAGCGGAATCAGACGGAACCGGAAAACGTTTTCCAACTATACGCGGGACAAAAGCCGACCGTCAATGGTCGAATCCGCTCGCAGTCATCCGCACTTTCCCGATATCGGTCGGCGGCCGGACGCCGGCTTTTTCTGCCACAATCCGGTGCAATCGAACGAAAACGTTACCCTTCCGATGAAAAAAGTTTCCCCGACGATCCGCGACGTGGCGGCGGAAGCCGGCGTGTCGGTCGCGACGGTATCCAAGTATGTGAACGGCACGCAGCGCTTTTCGCCGACCGTCGAAGCGCGGCTCAAGGAAGCGATCGAGCGGCTCGGCTACCGTTCGAACCCGCTCGCGCGCTCGATGATCACCGGGCGCACGCGCACCATCGGCCTCGTGATCCTCGACATCAGCAACCCGCACTTCACGAACGTCGTCAAGGGCGCGAACCGCGTCGCGCTTCAACACGACTACACGCTGCTGCTCGTCGATACCGAAGAGAACCAGGCGCGCGAACGCTCGCTGATCGAGGCGCTCGCGCAACGCGTCGACGGGCTGATCGTCAGCACGCGGATGCCCGACGACCAGGCCGGCTGGATGCTCGACCTGCACAAGCCGCTCGTGCTGCTGCGTCGCAGCCCCGGCCTGCCGATTCCGAGCGTCGGCATCGACAACCGGCTCGCCACCTACATGCTCGCGCGTCACCTGCTCAATCTCGGCCATACGCGCATCGCGTACCTCGGTTTCGGCACCGCGCGCGTGAACGACGAACGGATCCAGGGCGCGCGCGACTGTCTCGCCGAAGCGGGGCTCACGCTCGACGTGCACGACGCGCATGCGCCGACCGCCGAAGCCGGCGAGCGCGCATGTTCGCGCGTGATGCTCGGGCCGCACCGCCCGCAAGCCGTGATCTGCTACAACGACCTGATCGCGCTCGGCTTCATGAAGGAAGCCGCGTCGCTCGGGTTCCGGCTGCCGCAGGACGTGTCCGTCGCCGGCGTCGACAACGTGCCGTACGGCGCATACGCGGCGCCCGCGCTGACCACCATCGACATCCAGAGCGAGAACATGGGCGAACTCGCGATGCAGAAGCTGATCGACGCGCTCGCCGGGCGCACCGACGCGAGCTATTCGACGTTCGAGCCGCGGCTGATCATGCGTGCGTCGACGGCCGCGGCCGGTTGAAGCGCGCGGTCGCGTCCGCCGCCTGCCGCCTGTTCGTCGTCACTTCGTTTCCGTCCATCGCAAATGAAAACGCGCCGCCTCCGGGGCGGCGCGTTCGTTTTCCGGCACGCGATCAAGCGTCGAGCTTCGCGGGCTTCATCTTCGGTGTGAGCATGTGCATGACCGCCAGCGCGAGCAGATAGGCCAGCGCGCCGATCGCGAACAGCACCCAGTAGTGGCCCGTGCGTTGCAGTACCTGGCCGATCACTTCCGAGAACAGCACGCCGCCGATCGAACCGGCCATCCCGCCGATGCCGACCACCGACGCGACCGCGCGGCGCGGGAACAGGTCGGACGCCGTCGTGAACAGGTTCGCCGACCAGCCCTGGTGCGCGGCCGCCGCGAGGCCGACGATCAGCACCGCGATCCACAGGCTCTGCACCTGCGACACGAATGCGATCGGCAGCACGCAGCACGCGCAGATCAGCATCGCCGTCTTGCGCGCGCCGTTCACGCTCCAGCCCGCGCGCAATAGCATCGACGACAGCCAGCCGCCGCCGATGCTGCCGACCGTCGTCAGCGCATAGATGCACACGAGCGGCAGGCCGATATGCTGCATGTCCATCCCGCGCGACTCGTTGAGCCATTTCGGCAGCCAGAACAGGTAGAACCACCACACCGGGTCGGTCAGGAACTTGCCGATCAGGAACGCCCACGTTTCGCGCTTGCGGATCAGTTCGCCCCAGCGCGGCGCGCCGGCATCCGCGTTCGCCGCGTCGAGCGCTTCGGCTTCGTCGCGCGGCTCGTCGTATTCGGCGGCGAGCGCGCGCGTGTCGGCCGTGCGATACATCACCAGCCAGACCGCGAGCCACACGATGCCGATCGCGCCGATGATCACGAACGCCGCGCGCCATCCGTAGGCCACCGCGATCGCCGGGATGATCGCCGGCGCGAACACCGCGCCGATGTTCGCGCCCGAATTGAAGATGCCGGTGGCGAGCGCGCGCTCGCGACGCGGAAACCATTCGGCCGTCGTCTTGATCGCGGCCGGGAAGTTGCCGCCCTCGCCGATCCCGAGCAGCGCACGCACGGCCGCGAAGCCCATCACGGAGCCGACCGCCGCGTGCAGCATCGCCGCGATGCTCCACACCAGCATCGCGACCGCATACGAGATGCGCGTGCCGAGCCAGTCGACGATGCGCCCGAAGCCGAGCAGGCCGATCGCGTAGAACGCGGAAAACGCCATCACGATGCGGCCGTACTGCACCTGGCTCCAGCCGATGTCGTGCTGGAGCATCGGCGCGAGCAGGCCGAGGATCTGTCGATCCATGTAGTTGATGACGGTCGCGAAGAACAGCAGCGCACAGACGGTCCAGCGGTAGCGGCTGGCGGCCGCGCGCACCGCGCCGACGACGGCAGATTGCATGAGTGTCTCCGATGCGCGGCCGCGCCCGTCGCGCCGCTGGATGTTGTCTGTCCGTGACCGGCGACGGGCGCCGGGGCGGACGGCGGCCACGCCCCTTGCGTGGCACGGCCGCTCGTCCGTCGAGTTCTGGAAAACGTTTTTCAAAGCATAGGGCTTGGCCCGGTGCCGTGTCAGTCGGGGATTTCGATGAGTCATCTCAAATCCAGCCACGCAAAAAGAGATGACTGTTCCGCAGAGTGGCATTAACCGTTTTTTCGGGACTTTCCTGCGTTCGAAACGGGGGCATGACGCGAGCCGGCGCGTCAAGACACATGTCCGATTCCAGCCAGAATCGGCGGAGCGGATGGTTTACAGTCGTCTCATGCACCTCGATCCAGACACCTGCTACGACGCCCTGCTTTCGCGGAACCGCCGTTTCGACGGCTGGTTCTTCGTCGGTGTGTCGACGACGGGCGTGTATTGCCGCCCCGTTTGCCCGGTGAAGCCGCCGAAGGCGCGCAACTGCAGCTATTACCCGACCGCCGCCGCGGCGGAGAAAGCCGGCTTTCGGCCGTGCATGCGGTGCCGGCCCGAACTCGCGCCGGGCCACGGGCTGCTCGACCTGTCCGGCAATCTCGCCGACGCGGGCGCGTCGCTGATCGAGGACGGTTTCCTGAACGAACACTCCGTCGATGCGCTCGCGCGGCGAGTCGGCGTGACCGAGCGCCATCTGCGCCGAATCTTCGCCACGCAGTTCGGCGTGTCGCCGGTCGAATTCGCGCAGACGCACCGGCTGCTGATGGCCAAGCGCCTCCTGACCGATACCGCGCTGCCGGTGGCCGTGGTTGCGTCGACTGCCGGGTTCGGCAGCGTGCGACGCTTCAACGATCTGTTCCGCCAGCGCTACGGCCTCAATCCGCTGCGCCTGCGCAAGGGCACCGGCGCATCCGCCAATGGCAGCATGACCTTCCCGCTACCGTATCGGCCGCCGTTCGCATGGCCCGAGTTGATGCGCTTTCTCGCGCAGCGCCAGATCGACGGCGTCGAGCGGATCGATGCGCACGGCTATGCGCGCGTCGTCGCACTGCCGAACGGGCACGGCGACGCTCAGGTGACGGGCTGGCTGTCCGTCACGCACGTGCCTCAGCGGTTCGCGCTCGCGGTGACCGTGTCGCCCGCGCTGACGCCCGTCGTCCCGGCCGTGCTCGCGCGCGTGCGGCGGCTGTTCGATCTCGACAGCCGCCCGGACGTGATCGACGCGCATCTGGGCGAACTCGCGGACGGCTCGCCCGGCCTGCGCGTGCCCGGCGCGTTCGACGGGCTCGAGATCGCGATTCGTGCGATCGCGGGCGAACGATTGGCGCAGACACAGGCAGGCGCGGTGCTGGCGTGCGTGGCCGAACGCTTCGGCACGCCGGTTGACCACGCACCGCAGGGGCTCACGCATGCGCTGCCTTCCGCCGCGACGCTGGCGACGGTGCCGCCGGCGGCGCTCGAAGCCATCGGCGTGACACGTGACGCGGCGCGGGCGATCGTGACGCTGGCGCGTGCAGTCGCGGACAGCACGCTCGCGCTCGAACCGATGGCGCCGCTCGACGCGACGCTCGATGCGTTGCGCGCGCTGCCCGGCTTCGACGAACGCGCTGTGCAGTATGTCGCGATGCGTGCGATGGCCTGGCCGAACGCGTTCCCCGCGGACGACGCGTGGCTTGCACCGCGCGCCGCCGCCGAGCGTCCGCGCAGCATCGCATCATCCGCGCCGCATGCGTCGCGCTGGGCACCGTGGCGCGCATATGCCGCACTGCATGTGTGGCGCCTTCATGGAGACGCTTCGCGATGACTCCCGCTCATCTGATTCCGAGCCCGCTGGGCGACATCGCCGTCCGTATCGAGGACGATGCCCTGACGGGCCTCTTCTTCGTCGGCCAGAAATACTATCCGTCGCTGGCGGTCGCACCGGATGCGGATGCACGCAACGCGTCGCCGCTCGCGCGCAAGGTTGCCGACGAAGTCGCCGAATATTTCACCGGCACGCGCGAAACCTTCTCGGTGCCGATTCATCTGCGCGGCACCGCGTTTCAGCGCAGCGTGTGGAAGGAATTGCTCGCGATTCCTTTCGGCGAGCTCGTGTCGTACGGCGACATCACCGAACGCGTCGGGCTGCCGATGAGTGCCGCACGCGCCGTCGGCGGCGCGGTCGGCCGCAATCCCGTGTCGATCATGGTGCCGTGCCATCGCGTGATCGGCGCGTCCGGCAGCCTGACCGGTTATGCAGGCGGCATCGAACGGAAACGCGCGTTGCTGTCGCTCGAAGGCGCCGGGTTCGCGCGCGGCGAGCGCCATCCGAGGCAGCAGACGTTCGCGTTCTGACATCGCTCGTGTACACGTTCGACGTGTGTCGTGCGGTCTAGTCGTCGCCGCGCTTGCGCATCGCATGCGTGACCCGCGCGTTCGCCTCGAACTTCGCGCGATGCGTCGAGAAGAACGTCCGCACGTTGCGGACGTTCGATGCGCCGGTGAACAGCCGCCGCGCGAATGCGTCGTATTCGGCGACGTCGGCCAGATCGGCCACCACCACGAAATCCGGCCCCGGCGACACGCGGTAGCACTGCGTGACCGCCGGCTCCGCGCACACGTAAGCTTCGAACGCGTCGTAGTCTTCCGCCGCCTGCCGGTCGAGGCTGATCTCGATCAAGGCCGTGACGGCCGTGCCGATCGCGACCGGGTCGAGCACCGCGACCTGGCGGCGAATCACGCCCGCTTCCGTCAGCCGCCGCACGCGGCGCATGCACGTCGGCGGCGACGACAGCGCGCGCTCGGCGAGTTGCAGATTCGACACCGATGCGTCGTCCTGCAGGATCGCGAGAATGCGCAGGTCGAGATCGTCGAGCGTGATGCCGGCCACGGGTGGCTCCTTCCGGTCAAGGTTGTGAAATTTAATTTCAACACGATATCAGATCTATTGCTTGTTTCATTTTCTTACGTATTTTGAAATTTAATTCCATTCAACCGCTTCTACCATCGCTGTCACGGGTCCAGACAGGACATTTACGGAGCGCGATATGTGTGGAATTGTCGGGGCGGTTGCCCAGCGGGACATCCTGCCGAACCTCGTCGACGGGCTGAAGCGGCTCGAATACCGCGGCTACGACTCGTGCGGCGTCGTGGTCTATCGCGACCGTGCGCTGGCACGGGCGCGCAGCGTCGACCGCGTCGCCAACCTGCAGCGCGAGATCGCCGCGCACGCGCTGTCCGGCTACACAGGCATCGCGCATACGCGCTGGGCAACACATGGCGCGCCCGTCACGCTCAACGCGCACCCGCACTTCTCGCCGAGCGACGACAACGCGCGCATCGCGCTGTCGCACAACGGGATCATCGAGAACTGCGATCAACTGCGCGCGCAATTGCAGGCGCACGGTTACGTGTTCGCGAGCCAGACCGACAGCGAAGCGATCGCGCATCTGATCGACCACCTGTATGACGGCGACCTGTTCGACGCGGTGCGCCGCGCGGTCGCGCGGCTGCGCGGCAGCTATGCGATCGCGGTGATGTGCCGCGACGAACCGCACCGGATCGTCGGTGCGCGCGACGGGATGCCGCTCGTCGTCGGTGTCGGCGATGGCGAGAATTTCCTGGCATCGGATGCGATCGCGTTGTCGGGCATCACCGATCGCATCGCCTACCTCGAGAATGGCGACGTCGCCGATATTCAGCTGCATCGCTACTGGATCGTCGATGCGGCCGGACAGCGCGTCGAGCGCGCGGTGCAGCGCGTGGCCGCGCACAGCGGCGCAGCGGACCTCGGCGCGTATCGCTACTACATGCAAAAGGAAATCTTCGAGCAGCCGCAGGCGGTGGCCGATACGTTGCTCGATGTCGGATCGATCATGCCCGAGCTCTTCGGCGACGGCGCGTGGCGCGTGTTCAACGATGTCGATTCGGTGTTGCTGCTCGCGTGCGGCGGCAGTTATCACGCGGCGCTGACCGCGAAATACTGGATCGAGAGCATCGCGCAGCTGCCGACGAGCGTCGAGATCGCGAGCGAGTTTCGCTATCGCGACAGCGTCCCGAATCCGCGCACGCTGGTCGTCGCGGTGTCGCAGAGCGGCGAGACGGCCGACGTGCTCGGCGCCGTGCATGTCGCGAAGCAGCGCGGGATGATGCATACGCTCGCGATCTGCAACGTCGCGACGAGTGCGCTGATGCGCGACTGCGCGCTGCAGTTCGTCACGCGTGCGGGAATCGAGATCGGCGTGGCTTCGACGAAGGCTTTCACGACGCAGCTCGTGGCGTTGTTCTTGCTGACTTTGTCACTGGCGCAGGTGCGCGGGCGGTTGAGCGATGACGACGAGAAGGCGCATCTGCGTGCGCTGCGGCATCTGCCCGATGCGATGTCGAAGGTGCTCGCGCTGGAACCGCAGATCATGGGCTGGTCGGAGCTGCTCGCGCGACGCGACAACATGCTGTTTCTCGGACGCGGGATGCATTATCCGATTGCGCTCGAAGGCGCGCTGAAGATGAAGGAGATTTCGTATATCCACGCGGAGGCTTATCCTGCCGGGGAGTTGAAGCATGGGCCGCTGGCGTTGGTCAGTAATGAAATGCCCGTCATTGCCGTGGCGCCAAATGACGTGCTGCTCGAAAAGCTCAGGTCGAACATGCACGAGGTCAGTGCGCGGAACGGCAGGCTTTTCGTGTTCGCCGATGTGGACTGCGGGTTGGTGCCGAGTGAAGGGATCGAGGTGATTCGGCTCAACGAGTACTACGGGCCGCTTTCGCCGATTCTGCATACGGTGCCGATGCAGTTGCTGGCTTATCACGCGGCGTTGGCAAGGGGAACGGATATCGATAAGCCGAGGAATCTTGCTAAATCGGTGACGGTGGAGTGAGGGTCCGGGCAAACCGGCATCCGATCAGCATCACCACCCCGCCCAAGAAAATCGCTACTTCGACAAACTCAGCTTCTTCGACAACACAACCCCGCTCGACGGGCTCACCAGCGAGATGGATTGGAGATCCATGTGCAGCCTGGAGATCCGGGTCGTAATGTCCGTCGGCTCCTCGATGCTCGGATCGGCATGCTCGGTCTGTTCGGTCAGGTAAGGCCTAACCAGGCGCCCCGATAAAACGAGCGCGAAGTCGCCATGCGCCTGGGCGTACACGGCAGGCGAAATTCGCATGCGGCTGCGAACCGTGCTCTTCTTCCCTTGCCCGGACTCAAGCTCGATGATGTCGACCTGCTGGATGTACCCTTTTGCCTTCGCTTCGGGTGCGATCACGAGCCCTCGCCCTCGTGGCCCCGTCGTGACCTTTCTGAGCAGGATGCGCGTCCGGTCGTCGCGCTCCGCGTCGAACAGGTCGACGTCCAGCGTCAACAGGTGCCGCTGCGACTGATACCTCAGCCCATACCGCACCGGCACCACGAATGTCACGTCACGATCGAGATTGATGGGCGCCAGGTCGGGATTCGGGCCGTGCCGGTCGGTCGCGTTGGAGACGAGGCCGCGAACCCGTGCACTCAAGGAAGGTGCGGCGGCGCTGAAATGCTGCTTCTTCAGCGCATCCCGGATGGCAACCGGATCGTCGCCGACAATCGGCCGGACGTGCGACGTGTCTTGACCGACAGCGGGCGCGTTGCGCGTCGAGCCGTCGACAGACGCCGCCTGTGCATGCACCGCCACTGGCGCCAGCATCACCGCCACGGCGACGGCCCACGCGAATTTCGAGCGACCCAACTTGGATTTCCTGTGCGGCACGACGAACTCCTGATTTTCTGGCAGATCGGTCAACGACGAGCACTATAGGGCGGAATGACCGGCAACGCATCCACCGCGTGAAATGACCCATGGTGCGGTCGCCGATCAGGAGTCGGCACCCTCATCCCGTCCATCCTCCCGCCGATATTCCGCCGGCGCCTTCCCCACCAGTTTCCGAAAATCGCGCGTGAAATGCGCCTGGTCGAAATACCCCAACGAATGAGCCAGTTCCGCGAGATCGACCGGCTCGCCGCCGGCGAGCTTGTCCGCGGCCTCATGCAGGCGAGAACGGCAGATCACCCACTTCGGCGTCACGCCCACATGGTTGGAAAAGAGCTGCTGCAGCGTGCGCTCGCTCAACCCTGCGCGCTCGGCCAGATCGCGCACCTGCGTGAGCCCGAGGTCCTGCTGCAGCATCTGCAAGATGCCATGAATGCGCTCGACCTGCGGATCGGCCGGCGGCAGCACGCGCAACAGCAACGCCTCCGCGGCGGCCACCATCCCGGCATCATCTTCGGCCCCGAGCACGGCGTCTTCGGCTTCTGCATCGCCGCAATCGAGCAGCGTCGACACCGGCAGCACCTTGTCGGTCGACAAATGCACCGGCTTGCCGAAGAACGCCCGAAACGCCCCCGGCCGAAACCGCAAGCCGATCACCCTGCCGGCGCCGGCCAGCGTCGTCTCGAACGCCCCCGACACCACACCGAAGATCCCCGTCCGCCGCCGGTCGAACACCAGATTCACGCACGGATACGGCAGCGTGCGCTGCACGTACGGCGGCTGGTCGCGCAGATCCCATTCGACGATCCAGTGGTGATCCAGCACCCCGGCCAGTTCGGCACACGGGTAATAGCGATTCAGGCGGAAGCGCTGATTGAAGGCTTTCGGGCCGACGACGCCTTTGGGCGTCTCGGTCACGTTACGCAAGTCGGCCATGATGACGAACCGTTGAGGTGACCGCGTGATGATGCACCGCCACAGCGGATTTTTCCAAGACGAAGCCGCGCGGCCGTCCTACATTGGAATACTTGTCCCGAACGCACACCGGAGCCCGCGATGTCGCAAGACCGTCACCTGACCCTGTACCACTCCCCGCGCAGCCGATCGGCCGGCGCGCGGATGCTGCTCGAGGAACTGAGCGCCGACTACGAACTGCACGCGTTCGACCTCTCCGCGGGCAAACATCACGACGCCGAATATCTGCGCCTCAACCCGATGGGCAAGGTGCCCGCGCTACGTCACGGCGACGCGATCGTGACCGAACAGCCCGCCGTCTACATGTACGCGGCGGAACTGTATCCGGAAGCCGGCCTGTCGCCGGCGCCCGGCGATTCACTGCGCGGCCCGTACCTGCGCTGGATGACGTTCTATGGTTCGTGCTTCGAGCCGGCCATCGTCGACCGCTCGATGAATCGTCCGCCCGCGGCCTATTCGACGTCGCCGTACGGCGACTTCGACACCGTCATCAACGCGATCGATGCGCAACTGGCAAAGGGGCCCTGGCTGCTGGGCGAGCGCTTCACGGCCGCAGATGTGCTGTGGGGCTCCGCGCTGAACTGGACCACGATGTTCAAGCTGGTGCCCGAGACGCCGCGCATTCGCGCCTATATCGATCGCGTGCTGGCGCGCCCGGCCATCCAGCGCGCGCAGGCGGCAGATGCGGCACTCGCGGCGGAGCAGGACAAGGCCAAGGAGGCAGCGTCCGCCGCGAGGTAGTCCGGTGCGGGGGCGGGGGGCGGACCTTGACGCAAGTTCCGCCCGGCGCCCCGTCAAAACATCGTATGCACCCCGACGCGCGCGACGGCCTGACTCGCCGAGCTCGACGCCCCGTTCGGATCGAGCACGCCGTTGATCTGCGCGTTCGCGCCGCTGTTCGCGCGTTGATAATCCGCTGACACGTAAACCATCGTCCGTTTCGACAACAGGTACTGAAGCGCGACGCTGACCTGATGCGCATGGTTGTCGTTCACGGCTTCGTTGCCCTTCATGTACATGTACTTCGCGCCGAGAAAGACGTCCGGCCTGATGCGCCACACGCCACCTGCTTCGGCCATCCACACGCCTGCGTCGTTGAACGAATTGCGTACGGTCGTCAGCAGCGCCTTTGCACTGACCGCGCCGAAGTCGTAGTGCATCCCGACGCCCCAGTTGCGCACACTGGTCGACGGCGTACCCGGCGCCGGACCATACTTCTCGTTCGTATAGGCCGCACCGATACCGAACGCTCCGACTTCGTAGTTCAGCCCGACGCTCACGGTATTGTCCGCGCCGACGGAACCGGCCACGCCGCCGAACGCATACATCACGCCCCCGGAAAACCCGGCGATCGTCGGCGAGCTGTACTTGACCGAATTCGCGACCGGCTTGCTGCCTGCCGTGCGGTCCCAGTCGAATGCGCCGGTCGGATTGCCCGGCAGCGCGAGACGCTGAAACGGGCCATTCCTGAACCCGTACAACCCCGTGAGATCCATCGAGATCGCGTTCCCCTTCGCAAACAGGGAATCCACCATGAAGTCGTACTGATTCCCCAGCCTGATGCCGCCGAACCGGTCGCTCTCGATGCCCACGTATGCATTGCGCCCGAAGATTCCGGTCCCGATGATGCTGCCGTTCGCCATCGAGAACTGGTTCACGAGCGCGAACGTCGCGTGATATCCGCCACCGAGATCTTCCGTTCCGCGCAAGCCGAACAGGTTCGGCGTGAAGATGCCGTCGTCGAACTTGACGCTCTTTCCACCACCTTCGTTGCTGACATACGAGATGCCGCTGTCGATCAATCCGAACAGCGTCACGCTGCTCTGCGCGTACGCACCCTGCGCGATGACAAGCATCGCGACTGCTCCAAACCTTAGTTTCATTGTGTCTCCGTCTTTTTTCTGTCAATGCGAACCGGTCGCCCGCTGTCTCGCGGGTCTCGCCCGATGCTTCGTGAAACAACGGCTCCCCCGGCCCGGCTTCGCATTCATCCGGGTCGGAAAAACTCGTATTTGATTAGCTTTACTGATTTAACAGAACGAATGAAATCCCGCTCATTCCCGATTTCATCCCGCGCAATGCGATTACCGCGCGTCCAGACTGCCGTTGGGCAATCCGACCTTCCGAATCAAGCACCCCGACAAATCACCCAGGCCGCCGAATCGACCTCGACAGTCACGGCTTCCAGCCCGGCGCCCGAACACGGTCCGTCGATGCACACGCCATCGTCGAACCTGAACAGCGCGCTGTGATGCGCACACATCAGCACCTGGGACCGGTAGCACGAAACGTTGCCCGGCACGAAATCGAGCGGAACCGAGAAATGCGGGCAACGATTCACATACGCCCACACCTGCTCCCCACGCCGCACGACGATGACGGGACGCCCGATACGCGCTTCGTCGACGACCCGTGCCCCACCGTCCGGCACATCAGAGAAGCGGCAGAGTTGCGCGGCACCCATGACTCACGCTCTCCGCTCGGGATTGCCGAGGCTCCAGTCCCACGGTCGAACCTCCACCCGCGAGAACAGCCCCTCCTTCACGTACGGATCGTTGCCGACGAACTGCATCACCGCATCGATGTCGTCCGCCTCGACGACGAGCAGCGTGCCGTTCATCGCATCGCCCTGCGGATCGAGCGTCGGTCCGCCGAGCCGCACATACACACCGTGCTGCGCGGCGGAGCGCAGGTACGTCCGATGCGTGGACCGCACGCGGTCGCGCACGTCGCGCATCCCGGGCTGGTCCGTCGCAAACACTGCAAAGAATCGCGCCATGTCGGTCAACTCCGGTCGAGCACGAAGTCGTATGTCGCTTCGCGATATGCGCCCGTCAAGCCGACGCGGCGCGCGAGGTCATCGCCCGCCGCACGCGGACGATAGGACACCATCAGCGACGGCTTCACGCCGAAGACGGCATCCGACTTCAGATACGCATCCTCCTCGTCGAACAGATGCGTGACGAGCTTGCGATAGCCCGGCGCGTCGATCATGAAGTGCAGATGCGCGGGCCGCCACGGATGACGGCCGGTGGCGTCGAGCATCTTCCCGACCGGGCCGTCGGTCGGAATCGGGTAGCTGACCGGCAGGATCGTCGTGATCGCATAACGGCCTTCGGCGTCGGTCCGGTAGCGGCCGCGCAGATTGCCGTGCGGCTGCGCCTTGTCCTGCCCGGAATACATGCCGTTCTCCGCGGTCTGCCATACGTCGAGCACGGCGTCGCGCACCGGCGCGCCATCTGTGGCGAGCACGCGGCCGTGCACGACGACAGGCGCGCCGGGCGTGAACGCCATGTTCTCGCCATACGCGCGCTCGGGCATGCCTTCGATGTAGAACGGGCCGAATACGGTCGTTTCCGTCGCGCCGGTGGCGAAGCGATGATTGATCGCATCGACCAGCATCGACACGCCCAGCGTGTCCGACAGCAGGATGAATTCCTGACGCACGACGTCGTCGCACATCTGCCCGGTTTCGGTCAGGAAGCGGATTGCGGCCATCCACTCGGCCTCGGTCAGCTCCGTCTCGCGGACGAACGCATGCAGATGCCGCACGAGGCTCTGCATCAGCACGCGCAAGCGCGGGTTCGGCGTATCGTCGAAGCTGGCGACGACCTGCTCGGTCAGCCGCGTATCGCCGTCGTCATGAAGATCGTTCGTCACGTTCGTCTCCTGTGATGCAGCCGGCCGCTCAATGCGGCTCGCGCCCTTCCCACGCATGCTGAAGCAATTCGCGAATCGGCGCACGTTCGATCGGCCGCGGATTCGCATACGGATTCCGGCAGGCGAGGTCGGCGGCTTCGTCGAGGCCCGCTTCCGGCATCCCGATGTCGGCAAGCGCCGGCGACAGGCCCAGTTGCCGATTCAGCCGGAACAACAGCGTGCCGGCGTCGGCCGCATCGATGCCGCCCAGCGCACGCGCGACACGGCGCAGCGCGTCGGGCGCCGCGGCATGGTTGTAGTGCGCGGTATGCGGCAATATCGCGGCGTGCGTCTGCGCATGCGGCAGGTTGAAGGTGCCGCCGAGCGTATGACACAGCTTGTGGTGCAACGCCATGCCGACCGCGCCGAGGCACGTACCGGCGAGCCATGCGCCATACAACGCGCGGCTGCGCATCTCGCGGTCGTCGGGTATGCGAACGATCTCCGGCAGCGCCTCGCCGAGCGCACGAATCGACTCCTCGGCCATCAGGCTGATCACCGGGTTCGTATCTTCCGCGTAGAGCGCTTCGACCGCGTGCGCCATCGCATTGACGCCCGACGCCGCCGAAATCCCCGGCGGCAGCGACAGCGTCAGGGACGGGTCGTAGAGCACGGTTCGCGGCAGCACGCGCGCGTCGCGCCCGGTGCGCTTCAGCCGGCCTTCCGTGAGCCCGAAGATCGGCGTCATTTCCGAGCCCGCGTAAGTCGTCGGCACGGCGAGGATCGGCAGCGACGACTCGAGCGCGATCGCCTTGCCGAGCCCGATCGTCGAGCCGCCGCCGATCGCGATGCAGCAGTCCGCGCCCAGCTCGGCCGCCATTTCGCGCGCGGCACGCGCGACTTCGATCGGCACATGCATCACGGCCTGCGCGCATACGCCGGCCGCGCGCGCGCCGAGCACGCGCCTGACCCGTTCGGCGAGCGGCTGCTGCTCGGGCGTCGACAGAATCAGCGCCCGCTGCGCGCCGAGCGCGGACAGCTCGTCCGGCAGCCGTTCGAGCGCGCCCCATTCGAACACGACGCGCGACGGCGTTCCCTGATAGACGAAGCGCTCCATTTCAGCCTCAACGCTTGAAGTGCGGCGGCACCTTGCCGTCGACGTTGACCCACACCGAGCGCGCTTCCGTGTAGTCGTGCATCGCCTCGAAGCCCATCTCGCGGCCGTAGCCCGACTTGCCGATGCCGCCGAACGGGCTGCCCGGGTTCACGCGCTTGTAGCAGTTGATCCAGCACATGCCCGCGTCGATCCGCGACGCCATCTTGTGCGCGCGGGACAGATCGTTGGTCCACAGGCCGCTGCCGAGCCCGTATTCGGTCGCGTTGGCGATCGACAGCGCTTCCTCGTCGCTGCCGAAGCGCAGCACGGTGACGAACGGGCCGAACACTTCCTCCTGCGCGACGCGATCGGCGGCGCTCTTCGCTTCGATGACGGTCGGGCGCACGTAGTAGCCGTCGGCGAGCGCGGCATCCTGCGGCGCGCTGCCGCCCGCGAGCACGCGGCCGCCCTGCTCGCGCGCGACATCGACGAACGACAGCACGCGATCGAGGTGCAGCTTCGACGTCAGCGGGCCCATCTCGGTGTCCGGGTCCAGCGGGTTGCCGACGCGGATCGACGAAGCCAGCGACACGAAGCGCTCGAGGAATGCGTCGGCGATGCGTTCATGCAGCACGAGACGCGAACCCGCGATGCACGCCTGCCCCTGGTTGTGAAAGATTGCCCACGCGGCGCCGTTGATGGCGGCATCGAGGTTCGCATCGTCGAACACGATGTTCGCGCCCTTGCCGCCCAGTTCCAGCTGCACGCGCTTCAGGTTGCCCTGCGAGGCCGCGACGATCCGGCGGCCCGTCGCCGTCGAACCGGTGAACGCGATCTTCCCGACACCTGGGTGTTCGGCAAGCCGCTGGCCTGCCGTATGACCGTAGCCGGGGACGATATTGACGACGCCCGCGGGGAACCCGACCTCGGCCATCAGCTCGACGATGCGCAGCGTCGACAGCGGCGTGATCTCCGACGGCTTGAGCACGACCGTGTTGCCGGCCGCCAGCGCCGGGCCCATCTTCCAGCTCGTGAACATCAGCGGGAAATTCCACGGCACGATCTGGCCGACGACGCCGATCGGCGCGCGCTGCACATAGTTCAGGAAGCCGGTTTCGACGGGAATCACCGAGCCCTGCAGCTTGTCGGCCATGCCGCCGAAGTAACGGAAGCATGCCGCCGTGCGCGGCACGTCGAGCGCGCGCGAATCGCGAATCGGATGACCGGTGTCCAGCGATTCCAGTTGCGCGAGCTCCTCGGCGTTGGCTTCGATCGCGTCGGCAAGGCGCAGCAGCAACCGGCCGCGTTCGGCCGCCGCCATTGCCGACCACTTCGGGAACGCGCGGGTGGCGGCTTCGACCGCCAGGTCCACGTCCGCCGATGTGGCCGCGGCGATCTTCGTGATCAGCGAGCCGTCGTGCGGATTGAGCACGTCGATGGTGCCGCGCTCGACGGCATCGACGAAGCGCCCGTCGATGAAGAGTTGGGTTTGCATGAATCGTCCTCGATTTATTGCTGAAGTGCTGCTTAGAACGCGATCGGATACGGCGCCAGCTCGCCGCTCTCGTATCGCTGCGGCAGGTCCGGCGTCGCGTTTTCCCAGACCAGCAGCATCGAGCGCTTCGTCGAGTAGCCCTGGTGCCGGATGTCGGCGGGCATCGCGCAGATGTCGCCGGCCCGCATCGTGATGCGCGCGCGCGGCGCGCCGGTGTTCTTGTCGCCGATGTCCCACACGATTTCGTCGGACAGTTGCAGGAACCATTCGACGCGGTCGTTGCCGTGGAACACCGGCAGGATGAATTCCTCGGTGGTCGGGCAGAACAGGCTGCGCCCACACACGGACGTGACCGACGGATTCCACGTCACGTCCGAACGCGACAGGTACTTGAACAGGTTGAACGCGTGCAGTTCGCCTTCGAAGCCCGGCTTCACGTGCACTTCCGGCTCGTCCTGGCCGACGTCGAGGAACGCGCGGTTGACCGGCAGCGCGTCGCGCAGCGGCGAGTCGCCTTCGAGGCCCGGCATGCGGCGCGTCGCGATGCGCGTGCGTTCGATCGCCGCGCCGTTCTCGCCGTGCTTGCGCCCGAACGCCGTGCCGGTTTCCTCGGGTGCGGCGAACGGATCGAAGCCTTCGTTGGTCCAGTCGTGCAGCATGGCCTTGAAGGTCGCCATGATCGTCGGCGTTTCGAACGTCTCGGTGTAGTCGACGCCGGCTTCCTTCAGGATTCCGTTGAACGTGCCCGCGTAGACGTCGACCTTGCCGTAGTGATTGCGCGTGCCGAACACGTGATCGAAGTTCACCCAGCCGTAGAAGAAGCCCCACGCAACGTCGCGCATCATCGCGCGCAGGAACGCGTCCGCGGGCATCGCATGCGTGCGCGTCCGGCCTTTCGCCGGCCAGCTGATTTTCACGAAGTATTCGTCGCGCTGGAACGCGAACTCGCCGAGCTGGAAGCGGCGGTAGCCGGTGACGGCATCGGCTTCCGTGGCCTGCACCAGATCGGCGGCGAAGCCGGCGGAAAGATCGAGGGTCTCGAGGGTGGCCATAAGGTGTCTCCTGGAATATTTGAACGGGGCAGTCGAATGGATCAGTGCAGGCAGATGTCGGCCCACTTCTCGACGGACAGCTCGCCGAGCACGGTCTGCACGAGCGCGACGCCCGGCTTGCCGGCAGCGAAGCGATACGCGCAGCCGGCCGGCAGCAGCGCCTGATGCCCCTTGCGCAGGACGACGTAGCCCATCTCGCGGCCCGCCGGCTGCGTGCCGGCGCTCACGGTGCCGCGGCCGATGGTCGGCGGGTTGTCGAGCTTGATGAATTCGATGCGGACTTCGCCATCCATCTGGATCGCGAACTCGTCGTGCGCGCACGCGAACCATGGCGACTGGCCTTCGGTCCGCAGCACTTCGATCACGTATTCGAGGTTCTTGCCGGCGACGACCTTTTCGTAAGGCGCCGACTTCGATGCGATCTCGAAGACGTTCGAGAAGGCGTAGTGTTTTGCGCTGCCGCTGGTGATTTCGATCTCGCCCTTGGCGTGGCTGTCGAGCGAGCCAAAGACGGTGTGGAATGCCGTGTCGGTCATTGCTGTCTCCTGAGTTGAACCGCTTGTTGGATTCAACTCTAGGGGCAAGGGCGCCCCTCAACAAGGCAACGGACCGCGACTACGGCATTTGCGATTCACGAATAATCGCTTCGTTCAGCGAACCCAGCCGCGCTCGAGCAGCGGACGGTCCCACGGCGTCTCGTCGCCGATGTATTCGACGAGGAATTCGACCAGCGCCTTCACCTTCAACGCTTGTCGCTGCGTTGCGGGATAAACGGCGGCGAAGCTCAGCGGCGCGATCTGGAAATCGGTGAGGATGGGCACCAGCCGGCCCGCGACGAGCGCGTCGCTCGCAACCAGCGTGGGCAGGCACACGACACCGCCGCCCGTCAGCGCATACTCGCGCAGCAGGTGCACGGAGTTCGAGCGGATCATGCCGGGCAACTCCATTTCGACGACTTCGTCGCCGCGCGTCAGGGTCCAGCGGTTGCGCGACGGATAGCCGGAATACAGCGCCGTGGTGTGCTGCAGCAATTCGCGGGGATGTTGTGGCGCACCATGTGCTTCGAGGTAGGCCGGCGCCGCGCAGAAGAGGCGTCGGACCACGAACAGTCGCCGCTCGATCAGCGACTCGGATATCGGCGGGAAGATCTGGAACGCGATGTCGAACCCTTCTTCGACGGGGTCCACGACACGGTCATTGACGATGATGTCGAGCTGAATGCCCGGGTAGCGGCGATTGAACTCGGCGAGCGGCACGCCGAAGTGATCGAGCGCGAAACCGGGCAGCATCTGGATACGCAGCCGTCCGGTCGGCGTCGCGCGCAGTTCGCGCATCTGGTCGGTCAGCTCGTTGACGCGCCCGACCACCTCGGCGCATTCGCGGTAGAAGGTCTCGCCCACTTCGGACAGGCGCACGTGGCGCGTGCTGCGATGGAACAGCGGTGCGTTGACGAACTTCTCCAGCTGCTGGATGCGGTTCGTCACGACCGAACTGGTGACCCCAAGCTGTCGCGCCGCTTCCGCGAAACTGCTCGCCTCCGCGACCCTGACGAACGCCTCGATGCTCAGAAACCGGTCCATGCTGCGCCCTTTCCGAAAGCGAAACCGGCAGTCTAACCGCACCGGCCGGCCGGTTGGGTCAAGCCGAACGCGTCACACTGTCACCAGGCGGGTGTCAATCTCGCCGGCGCCCCGGGCGCGGGTAACACCGCGCGGTACGTTACGGCTGCTTGCCCGCCGACAGCTCCGGCTGCAAGCCCACGCGACGCTGCAGCACGGCCGGCGCGGTTTCCCGCAGCAGCAGGCTGACCACGATGCCGAGCAGCACTGCGCCCATCGGCAGCCACAGAATGTTCTGGATCCCGAAGTGTGCGGCGACGTAGCCGCCCATCGCCGGTGCGATGCCGCCGCCGAAGATCTCGCCGCAACCGACCACCACGCCGATCGACGTCGACACGAGGCCGACGGGCGCGGCTTCGGTCGCCACCGGGCCCGAGAGCAGCGACACCAGCCCGAGCGTGAAGAACGACGCGACGAACAGCACCACGAACAGCACGAGCGGCTGCGGGCCCAGCCCGCGAAAAACGTAGAGCATCACCGCCGTGCCGGCAAAACCGACGATGCTCGCGAGGCGCCGGCCCACCAGGTCGGAGAGGCCCGGCAGCCCGAACTGTCCGAGAAAGCCGCCGAAACCGATCGCCGACACCACGAGGCCCATCTTCTGCGTGCCGAGCGCAAGGTAATCCGTCAGGTACAGCGGCAACAGCGCGCCGAGCACGAACACGCCGGTCATCGCGCAGCACAGCGCGGCCATCGCGACGAGGATGTTGCGGCTCTTCAGCACGTGGCCGAGCGACGCCGGCGCATGTTCCGTCACCACCTCCTTCGCGCGCTTCGGTTCGCGGATCACGAAGAACATGATCGCGCCGAGGATCAGCCCGGGAATCGCCACGAGCGCGAACACCCAGCGCCACGATACGACGTTGAGCAGTTGCGTCGCGATGATCGGCGACAGCGCGAGCCCGAACAGCGCGAAGCCGCTTTGCTGCAGCCCGAGGTTCAGGCCGCGCCGCCGCGGATGCGACGCGTCGGCGGTGGCCGCGAAGCTGGTCGGGCAGAACGAGCCTTCGGCGACGCCCATCAGCCCGCGGATCGCGATCAGGCCGAGCAGCCCGCCCGCGAGCCCCGAGAAGCCGGACAGCAGCGAGAACGCGATGATCGCCGGGATCAGGACCTTGCGGCGGCCGATCTTGTCGGAAATGCCGCCCATCAGCGCCGCGAAGATGCCCCACGACAGGCCGAGCACGCCGATGCAGTTGCCGACGTCCTGCGCGGTCAGGTGCAGATCCTTCATGATCGAAGGGAACAGCGGCGCGATGAGCCAGCGGTCGAGGCCGACCAGCCCGAAACCGAGCGCCAGCAGCGTCACCGCCTTCCACTCATAGGAGGTATCCCACTCGTTTGCTTTCATGTCCGTCTCCGTGGACCGGTCCGCCTGCACGCGCCGGGGGCGTCCGTGCATGAGCCGGGTCCGTTGTCTTGTGTGTGCGATGCGACGTGAGTCACGAGGAAGTGGCGGCCGCCTGTCCGGTTGCAGGCGTCGAATTCAATCAGCCGACGCCCGAACGATAGGTGCGCGCACGCAGATCGGGTATGGAACAACCGGCGAACGCGCCATTCGCGAAACGCAAATAATCGGCGGATCGCTGCGGGAGGCGTCAGCGGACAGCGCGGAACGCGCGGCGCGCACCGGCGAAATGGCCCGGACGCGTGCGTCACCGGGGGAATCCCTCATGGACATCGGCGGATCGTTGCCGGGTGTCGCCAGGCGGCGGCAGGATCCGATTCCATCCAGATCGGCCTCGATGGAATATTTTTCTTCAAATTGGTGAACATCCAACCGTTTTTGGATCCTTTTTCCCCGCTCCTCCTCGTATCATTTCTCCCGTTACGAAAAGAACGAGCCAGAGAAGGACATGAGCGACACCACCCCGCTGCACTACCTCGACTACGCGGCCACCACCCCCGCGGATCCCCGCGTGATCGAAGCGATGACGGCCTGCCTCGGTGCCGACGGCATCTTCGGCAATCCCGCGTCGAGCTCGCACGCCGCCGGCCGGCTGGCGAAGGAAAAAGTCGAGCATGCGCGCGCGCAGGTCGCCGCGCTGATCGGCGCGGACGCCGACGAGATCGTCTGGACGTCGGGCGCCACCGAATCGAACAACCTCGCGCTGAAAGGCTATGCGGAGACCGCGACCGACAAGCGCCACCTGATCACGAGCCGCCTCGAACACAAGGCCATCCTCGACACGATGGCGAACCTGTCGAAGCGCGGCATGACCGCGACCTGCCTGTCGCCCACCGCCGACGGCGAAATCACCGTCGACGCCGTGGCCGCGGCGATCGGCCCCGACACGGGCCTGGTGTCGCTGATGCTCGTCAACAACGAACTCGGCACGTTGACCGACATCGGCGCGATCTCGCGCATCGTGCATGCGGCCGGCGCGCTGCTGCACGTCGACGCCGCGCAAGCGCTCGGCAAGACGCCGATCGACGTGCGCGCGCTCGGCATCGATCTGCTGTCGATGTCCGCGCACAAGGTGTATGGGCCCAAGGGCATCGGCGCGCTGTTCGTCCGCCGCGAAATCGCCGACCACATCGCGCCGCAGATCCACGGCGGCGGACACGAGCGCGGCCTGCGCTCGGGCACGCTCGCGACGCACCAGATCGTCGGAATGGGCACCGCCTGCGAGCTGGCCGCCGAAAAACTCGAGCGCGAAGCCGTGCGCATCGCGGCGCTCAGCGCACGCCTGAAGGACGCGCTGCTCGCGCTCGGCGGCATCACGCACAACGCGGCGGCGGCACGCCGCATCCCGCACACGTTGAGCCTCACGGTGAACGTGCCGGGCTTCTTCCCGTTCATGCTCGGCGATGCGCTCGCCGTGTCGTCGACCTCCGCGTGCAACTCGATGAGCGGCGCGCCGTCCCACGTGTTGACCGCGATCGGCCTCGACGCCGAAGCCGCGGGCCGCACGGTGCGCGTCAGCTTCGGCCGCTTCACGACGGAGCAGGACGTCGATTTCGCGATCGCGTGTTTCGCGCGCGCGCTCGAGCAATGCCGTGCCGCGACGGCGACCGGCTTCACCGCGTCGCGACAGATCTCGCCGGCGGACCTGAAAGCGATTCACAACGCGGGCTTTCGCGCGGTGATCTGCAATCGGCCGGACGGCGAAAGCGCCGATCAGCCGGCCTTCGAGGAAATCGCCGCCGCCGCGCGCGAACTCGGCCTCGACGCGCGCTATCTGCCGGTCGAACGCGACCGGATCGGCGACGCGGAAGTCGATGCGTTCGGCGCGCTGGTCGATGCGCTGCCGAAGCCCGTGCTCGCGTATTGCGGAAGCGGGAGCCGCGCCGGAATGCTGTGGAATCGGTTGACGGAGCGGCGAACGGCAACGGTCTGAGCGCAATTCGTTCGTCACGACGCATCGCCCGCGTTCGCGCTCAACGCCGAATGCAAGTCGGTGGAAGGCGCGCGCGATGGGCTGCGCGCATTTCCGCTGGCACACGCCGGGCTCGTCGAGCGGAACGTCATTCCGCTCGGGCGTTGTTTGCTTCGGGGGTTCATCAGCGCCGCAGCCGCTACCGCGCATACTCGAGTTGCAGGGCCACCCAGTCCGACGTCGCGTCGCCGTAGCGCGCCGCGACGTCTCCGAGCACACCGGGCAGCACACCGTCACCCCGCCGTCCCGCGGGAATCGTGACGCGCGGGTGGCCGGTATCGGCCGGCTGCGTCAGGAGGCGCAGCCCGTGCTTCGATTCGATCACGCGCGCGTCCGCCGTTGCGACGACGTCGCTGCGCCACGTCCGCGCCCATGCATCGGCGCTGAGCGCAACCGAGAGTTCATCGAATCCGCTCGCGACCGGCAGATCGAACGTCCGATGCCGCCAGAACGCGACGCGATTCGTCAGCGCGGTCGCCACGGCACGCGCGGTCAAACCGAACCGGCTGCCGTCGTGAACGTCGCTCCATCCCTCCGCGCCGATGTTGCGTGCCGCTTCGCGCGCCACCACCGGCCCCGCCAGTGCATTCACCAACGCAAGCGACGCGGGAATCGACGCCGACACACCGGCCGTCGTCATCACGTTGCCATCCATCACGTAGCGTCGATCGTCGAGCCACGCGGTATCGGCAAAACGGCGACGCAGCCCGGCACGCGAGTACCAGTGCGCGGTCGCCATACGGTCCCGCAACAGCCCGGCGTTCGCGAGCACCGCCGCGCCATCGCAGATCGCCACCATCGTGGCGCCGGCAGCGGCTTGCTTGCGCAGCCATGCCAGTACGGCCGGCCGGTCGGCTCGATGCAGCGCAGGCACGATCACGATGTCGGCCCCCGAAGGCACGGCCGCGTCGAATCGGTCGAACGTCGTATCCGCCAGCATCCGCAGTGCGGGCATCAGTTCGACCGCGCTGGCGTCGACCGACACAGCCACGACATCGGCAGCGCCCGACGTCTTCAGAATCGCGTACGGGACCATGAAATCGGTCGTCTCCGTTCCTGCATTGTCCGCGACGATCGCAACGAGCGGCCGCGTGCGACCCGCTTTCGGTACGTTCACGGTCAGCGTTTGCTTGACCGTTCGGGCGCCGTGCGCGACCGACGGCCCGGGCTGCCCCGACATGCACGCGCCCAGCACCGCGCACACGATCAGCACCATTGCCACGCGTGCCGCCCCGTTTCTGTTCCGTTCCCGCATCGCCCACCCGAGTCAATCGATTGCATGTCCGGAAAATTACAAGGATCATGCTCGCGGTCACAAGGACAACTCCACCGCACTTTCCGCCATGTCCCAGTCAACCGGTTCAGCGCGCGACATCGTCGTCGTCGGCTTCGAAGGCGTCCAGTCACTCGACATCACGGGCCCGATGGAAGTGTTCGCTGTCGCGAACCGTCACCTTCCCGGCCATGTCCCGCGCTATCGGCTCACGCTCGCGTCACAGCATGGTCACGACATCGTCACGCATGCGGGCCTGCGTCTTGCTGGCCCGACCGCGCTTGCGGCCTTGCCCGAACGCATCGACACGATCGTCGTCGCGGGCGGCAGCGAAGCGGCGCTGCGACACGCGGCGTCGAACGCCGGTGTGCTGCCGTGGCTGCGCCCCCGGATCGCGAACACGCGGCGCATCGCGAGCATCTGCACGGGCGCGTTCGTGCTCGCCGCGGGCGGATGGCTGGACGGCAGGCGCGCAACCACGCACTGGAATCAGTGTGCGACGCTGCAGGCGCTATGCCCTGACGTGCGGGTCGAGCCGGATGCGATCTACGTGAGCGATCCGCCGTTTCATACGTCGGCCGGCGTGACGGCAGGCATCGACCTGTGTCTCGCGCTCGTCGAAGCCGACTGCGGCGCGCCGACCGCGCTCGCGGTCGCACGCGAGCTCGTGCTCTTCATGCACCGCCCCGGCGGACAGGCGCAATTCAGCGTCGGCCTCGACATCCAGGCAAACGCGACACCGCCGATGCGCGCGCTGCTCACGTCAATCGCCGACGACCCGACCGGCGACCTCGGCGTCGCCGCGCTGGCCGCGCGCCTGCACATGAGCGAGCGGACGTTTGCGCGCAATTTCCTCAAGGAGACGGGGCTTCCGCCCGCGCAATTCGTGCTGGCCGCGCGGGTCGAGCGCGCGAAGGTGCTGCTGGAGCGGGCAGACTGGCCGCTCGAACGGGTCGCGCAACGTTCGGGGTTCGGCAGCGTGGATGCACTGCAACGTGCGTTCGCGAAGCGGGTCGGGATAACGCCGCACGACTACCGCGCGCGCTTCGGACCGAAACACGGCCGGCAGCAAATCGAGTAGGCCGTCGCGGGTATTCCCCGGCCGACTCACGCCCCGATCCGTACGGATTTCTTACAAAGTTTCACCCCGCCATGCGATGCCCCCGAACGGTGCACGCATCCGGAGTTTCACCGCATTGCCGAAATCCGATATCGCCGCGAGATTTGGCTTCATACCGTTCCCGTATCGGACCGGCGCGCGCCCGTCGTCACCGCATGACATCGCGCGCCACCGACGAATTCCAGGAGCGGGCCGCCGTGCCGGGCCCGGGCAGCGATGACGGTCCTGCCTCGCAGGACATTCGTGACGGAGCGAACATGGATGCGAAAATCCAGCCTGATACAGGCACCGACAGTGACGTAAGCCTTCTCCACAAGATGGGATACGCGCAGGAGCTGTCGAGACGCATGAACGGCTTCTCGAACTTCGCCGTGTCGTTTTCGGTGATCTGCATTCTGTCGGGCGGCATCACGGCGTTTCAGCTGGCGTTTTCCGCGGCCGGCGGCGCATCGATCGGCCTCGGCTGGCCGCTCGGCTCGCTGTTCGCGCTGATCGTCGCGGTGTCGATGTCGCAGATCGCGTCCGCGTTTCCGACCGCCGGCGGCCTCTATCACTGGGGCGCGATCCTCGGCGGGAAGAAATGGGGGTGGATGACGGCATGGCTCAACCTGATCGGCCTGATCTTCGTGATCGCGGCGATCAACTTCGGCACCTACGATCCGTTCTTCAAGACGCTGATCGCACCGATGTTCGGCGTCAGTCCGGACAGCCTGACATGGTGGCATCAGACCGCGTTCATCGCGATCATCACCCTTTCGCAGGCAGTCCTGAACGCACGTGGCATCAGGATCGCGAGCAAGATCACCGACCTGTCCGGCTATCTGATCTTCGTCGTGACGATCGCGCTGGTCGTGTCGCTGCTGGCCTACTCGCCGGTCGCGTTCGACCTGCATCGGCTCGTCACCTTCACCAATTACACGGGCGTCGACGGCGGCGCCTGGCCGAAACAGGCCACGCCGCTCGCGTTCCTGTCCGGCCTGCTGCTGGTGACCTACACGATCACGGGCTTCGACGCATCCGCGCACACGTCCGAAGAAACGCACGACGCGGCGAAAAACGTGCCGCGCGGCATCATCGGCTCGGTGTTCTGGTCCGCGGCGTTCGGCTACGTGATGGTGTGCGCGTTCGTGCTCGTCATGCCGGACCTGACCGCCGCGATGAAACAGGGCACCGGCTTCTTCGAAGCCATCCTCGCGCCGATTCCGAAGACGCTGCGCGTGTGCCTCGAGCTCGCGATGTTCTTCATCAACTACGTGTGCGGGCTCGCGGCGATCATGTCGACCTCGCGCATGATGTACGCGTTCGCGCGCGACGGCGGGCTGCCCGCGTCGAAACTGCTGCGCAGCGTGAATCACAACCACCGGACGCCCGGGCCCGCGATCTGGACGTGCGCGGTGCTTGCCATCGCCGTCACGCTGTACGGCGACGCGTTCTCGGTGTTGAGCGCGGGCAGCGCCGTGTTCCTGTTCATCTCGTATGCGATGCCCCTCGGCTCGGGGATGCTCGCCGAAGGCCGCACATGGACCGAAAAGGGCCCGTTCCAGCTGGGCATCTGGTCGAAGCCGTGCGCGCTGCTCGCGCTGGTGGGCGCCTGCGTGCTCGCATACGTCGGCATCCAGCCGCCGAACGAGAAAGTGCTCTACGTGCTCGTCGCGTTCGTGGCGGCGCTGATGGTCATCTGGTACGGATTCGGTGTGCGCAAGACCTTCGCCGGGCCGCCGATGCTCAAGGACACGCGCAATGACGAGCGCATTCGCGAACTCGAGGCGAACGTCGATCCGACGGTGTGACGCGACACCGATTCGCACACAGCGCAAAAATCCGGCTCGCGATTTGCGAGCCGGATTTTTTTACGCTGCTTCGGTGCGGACGAGATTCAATCGCGCTGGCGGTTGAACCCGATTGCCGCGTGTTAGCCGTAGACCGGGAAACGCTTGGTCAGCTCCGCGACCAGACCACGGACGCGCTCGATCGTCGCCGCATCTTCCGGCGCCTCCAGCACATCGGCGATCAGGTTGCCGACCGTCTCCGCTTCCGCCGCGCCGAAGCCGCGCGTCGTCATCGCCGGCGAACCCAGACGGATCCCGCTCGTCACGAACGGCTTTTCCGGATCGTTCGGGATCGCGTTCTTGTTCACCGTGATGTGTGCCGCGCCCAGCGCCGCTTCCGCCGCCTTGCCCGTGATGTT